>NZGD01000245.1 GCA_002690925.1 Rhodopirellula sp. | reverse complement strand
TTTCCGAAGAACCTTCCTGCCTGACTCGTCGTTGGAAATTCGACGAAATCCATCTCCGCATTCACCCTTCTTTTCATTACCAAACACCTGCCGCGTATGCGACTGGCTTCGTTCTCTTGGCTTTCGTTTCCTAGCTTTCGTTTCCTGGCTTTCGTATCCTGGCTTTCGTATCCTCTGTACACAGCCTTCACACCGCACCTGCCTTACAACTAAATTCCCTCACCCACCTTGGTTCAAAGGCAGGGACGTACCAACCACTGTGTTGATGAAAATTTCTCTTTGCGTTTATCCAACGTCGCAAGAGAGCAAGGCTGTCCTCCTTACTGATGAGAAGTCGGTGCTTCTTGAAGCTTGCCAAAATTCCAAATTGTTCTGCTGGTTTCTACCCCACAATGATGCAAAGCCTTGCAGAGCAAATTAGAGTGCGTCGGTTTTTTCTTCAGACGCTCTTACTACGTAGCTCCAGTGCACCTTTTTTTCATGGCCGTCCGAGTGCAGTGCATGCAGTTCATCGCGGTTGAGTGTTTCAAGCCATTCAGTCGCAAACATTCCTTTATGTTGACCTGAAGAGAGGTGCTTTACCATCGCTTCTCGATCTGGGTAACGCTTGCCGACCGTCCACCAACTTGCACGATGTGGATACTTCGCATTCGGATCTGCATTTGCCTTACTTGGCTCTGCTTTCTCAGAGTAAGCAACTTGAGCGATCTCGTTCGTTTTCTCTTTCTTGACCGGCGACTGTGCAGCAGCGGTCGCCAAGACAGCAGTCCGGATGTTCCCCGAATATCCGTACCATACGCGGTATCGATTGCGTCCCACGGGCACGCTGATCTTTGGAGACTTTTTCAGCCGTCTGCTGCGTGTTTGGCTGATTGCATATTCATCATAAACACCGGCGGCGATATCCGCACGCAAACGTGATGCTGAAGAATTACTTGTGGTGGGAAAAACAATCTTCAGCACAAGTCGGCAGATTTCCAACTCTTCTGAATGATTTTCTTGCGTTCCTGCTTCCTTTTGGGTTGAGTCCTGTAAACCTTTGGGTGGCTGCACCTCGGCGTCTAAGTCAGCCGCGACTTGCTGGCCGACGGCGAGACCGCCTGAAATGGTTAAGCAAAACAGTGAGAAACAAACACAAAAAAAACACCGCGGGGAAACGGGGAAAATCCAACGTTTGACTTTGTTGGTGAAAATCGACACGAAAGGAAAATATTTACGAGGCATAATTGGCTCAGACTGCTCCGATCAGACGCATCACAGCTGGGTATTGAATCCACATTGCGTCTTTGGTCGATGAAGAAAAAGGTAGACCCCCAACGCAAACCACTGGCTAAGTTTTAACTTCTACACCGCTGATTTACACGCATTTTTCCGTCGCCCTGCCCGAAAGCCCGAATATTTTTACTTATAAGTCGTTCGACGCCAGTCACGCTCACATGGAAGCAAACAAAATTTTTCGCGTCATTTTGAAATACCCCAAAATATCTACAGGATGCCTCGAACGCCGCGAGCTCATGAAAAGCGAGGTAGTCGCAGCACTGTGCTTCGTTGGCGAATGGGGATTATTGAGTGTTAGCGTTCAGGAAGGTGTACCGCACGAGCTTCCCACTGTTACCTACTTGAGTAATGAGACGAAGACTTTTGAATACATGGCCAACGACCAGGCGGTGTGCTGGTTGCCTCCCAAGCAAGGGAAATATCAACCGCGTAGCTCCCACTATTATTACCGAGAGGGATATCGCAATTTTCTACCACATCTGAATAACAAAGTTAGCGTGAACTAATAGCCACAAGGCCATCACGAGAAGCTGATCAGGGCTCTCGCAGAAAGGTTAAACAAGGCGACTGGGATCAAACTGAATTTTTATCGTCAGGGTGCGTTCACAGAACGCAAGGCTTCCACAAGGCTCCGCGGCCTCGAAGATGGCATCTGGGCAAGGATCGCACCCACGACAAGATTCACACCACCCGCATCGAACGCAAAACAGTTCGATCTCGATTCGAAACGAAGTTGCTGAACTCGGGAAGTGCACGGTGACCGATGAGACAAAGATTGTTGGTCGCCGCACAGTGAACAGCGAAAATCGATAGGACGGAAAATTCCCACCGTTCCAAAACAACTAAGATCAAACCCGCAAGCCGGTGAAAACCGATCTGTCCAATGTTCAGGAATACGGAGCTGAGGGAAATGGCAAGACCGATGACACTCGAACTCGGACAAAGGCAATCGACGCTGCATCAACCGAAGACGGCCGCATCGTGCTCATTCCAGATGGAGAATATCGGATCACAGAAGACACAAGACAAACCGCCAGCCCTCTCTGGAACACAGGAAACATGCGACGACGCCAGTCGGATCAGGCTTCGCGATCACGGCATGACTTCCACTGCTCGCTCAGACTTTCCTGGAACGGTGGGAGCGGTGATACAATCGCACGCTGACAGTTTTGTAGGCTTTGAGGCTGTAGAACCAGAATGCCTTCGGAACACAACAAATTCACACATTCGTAGGACATTGGCGTGCCTTGTAAATTCCTTTTGATCCTGATGGCGATGCTCACCGTGGGACTGCGTGAAACGGCGGCCCAATATGGTGATTGGAAACACGCTGGCTCGATGTACATCGTTACAACGCCCGATGGAGCGAACTTACCGGCATCCGCGTTGGAGAAGGACTTTCCGCTACTGGTCCGACTGAACAAGGATTTTTTCGATTTCAGTCAGGCGAATCCTCAGGGCGAGGACATTCGCTTCTCCGCCAATGGCAAACCACTGACCTACCAGATTGAATGCTGGGATGCGTCGGCTGGCAATGCCGCGGTCTGGGTTCGGATCCCGACCATCAAGGGCAATGATCAGCAGGCGATCAAGATGCATTGGGGCAACGACAAGGTTTCCAGCGAGAGCAACGGCGAGCAGGTGTTCCAGACCTCGAAAGGGTTTGCCGGTGTCTGGCATTTAGGAGACAACCTGGAGGACGCAACTTCGAACAATCTTGATGGATTCAACAGGCCCGATAAGCCAACCACGAATACCAGTGGCATCATCGGTGACGCCCAGGAGTTTGGCATGAACAAATCTCTTGTCGTCCGCCCTCCCGGCGTCCAACAGGATCGACGGGTGACCTGCATGCCCTCAGGTAACGCCGACCGGACGATGTCTGCATGGGTAAATCCCAAAAACTTCGAAAGCCATAACTGGGCTCAGGCGTCCATTGGTGGCTGGGGTGAACCGGAGCGTGGACAGAAGCCGAACATGGGGTTGTCGTACTTCACCATGACGGGAAGAGGGCAACCGCGTTTTCATCTCTACGGCTTTGACCCCAGATGCGAGAGCACCCTGCCACGTAACCAATGGCGGCATATCGCTCTGAGTGTGTCGGAGGACATGGTTCGATTTTACGTTGACGGTGTTCTCTGCAGAACAATTGATAACAGCAGCAAGTCGGTTAGCAAACTCGGCACCTTGAACACACCTGCATCAACCCCAGTCGATCTCGGTGATCACGGGAACGGACGTGGTCCGTTTAATGGTGCCATGGACGAAGTACGATTCGAGTCCGTAGCCCGCTCAACCAACTGGCTGAAGCTCTGTTTTGAAAACCAGAGACCTTTGCATTCGCTGGTTGGGCCATTGGTCCAGGATGGCGATATTTTCTCGGTCTCGAAGTCAGCGTTGGTGATGAATGAGGGAGCCTCAATCACCCTGTCAGCAAAAGCGGGAGGAGCCAGAAAAGTCTACTGGGTTTTGCAGGATGGCGAGAAGGAAGAAATCCTCGCCGTCGACCGCTTCAGCTATGAGTTCAACCCAGGACGGGTTGCCAGAAGCAAAACGGTCAACTTGCTGTTCAAAGCGGTGTTGGAATCTGGTGTGAAGACGCACACCCTCCCCGTTACCATCCGGGAACGTATCCCCAATCCTGTTTACACGCTCGAAGTTCCCCAGACGTGGAATGGCAGGGATGAGCTGGAGATCTCGCCCTCAATCGTCAACCTTGCAGAGATGAAATCGGAGGGTGTTGGCGACCTGAACTACTCATGGAAGCTTTCGGGAATGGCCACGGTCAGTGAAACAGACGCGGGCAAGTTGGTCTTGAAGCGAGCCCAGAACAGCGGCACCCTGACGGTCGAACTCGCCCTCGACAATGGCGGTGACGCGATTTCACATTCTGCCTGCATCATTGTTACCGAACCGAATCATGATCGATGGGTTGTTCGCACTGCAGAAGCCGATGAAAAGCCCGTGGACCACCAGTTCTATGCTCGCGACGATCGTGGTCAAGGAAACCTTCACTACAAAGGTATGCTCAAAGAACCAGCGGATTCCGTTTTTCTGAAACTCTATGCTGGTGACAAACTGGTTGATACGCAGCGTCAAAAAATCAGCGGAGACAACAAGTACACCCTTACCACAAGAATGCGGGCAGGTCTGACCACCTATCGCACCGAGTTTGGCATCACGCGTGGTGGAGTAGAAACCGTACTCGAACAGGCTAATGATCTGGTCTGCGGTGACGTCTTTGTCATCCAGGGTCAATCCAATGCCGAAGCATGGACAGACCAACGAATCGTCCATCCCTACAGAAGTCCGTGGTTACGCAGCTTTGGTACACCCACTACGAACAAAGACAGAGCCCGAGATGTGGTCTGGGGCAACGCCTTATCTTTCAACGGCGGTGAAAACCATCATCATCTACAGATTGGTTATTGGGGTGTCGAGCTAGGCAAGCTGCTCATCGAAAAACACAAAATCCCCATCTGTATCATCAATGGTGCCCAGGGGGGGACACGCGTTGACCAGCACCAACGCAACGAAGCTGATCCGACAGATGTCGCCACCATTTACGGCCGACTGCTGTGGCGTTTACAGAAAGCAAGACTGACGCACGGCGTGCGTGCCGTGCTATGGCACCAGGGAGAAAACGACCAAGGCGAGTCAGGGGCGACCGGCACATTTGGCTGGGTAAATTACCAAGCCTACTTCCTTCGCATGACGGCAGCTTGGAAAGAAGACTATCCAAACATAAAACACTACTACATTCATCAGATCTGGCCGGGAGCATGTGGCAGTCGGTCAGTGGAAAACGACAGGCTGCGTGAGCAGCAGAGACAATTGCCCAGGCAGTTTTCCAACATGAGCATCATGTCGACTCTCGGGATTCGACCAGGAGGTGGCTGCCATTTCCTGCCGGAAGGCTATGCAGCAATGGCGAGGCAGTTATTTCCGCTGGTAAATCAATTCAACTACGGTGTGGAAGCGAAAACACCTGTCACGCCGCCGAATATTCAGAGTGTTTCGTATGCCAGCACCGGAAAAAATGCAATCAAACTCGTCTTTGATCAGGATGTAAAATGGGACAAGGAAATCCTCGGACGCTTTTATCTCGATGATCTTTCCGCTGACCTGATCTCCGTTTCCGGCACCGGCAGAATCCTCACTTTGCAACTGGCAGAATCTTCAACGGCAAAGACCCTATCGTACGTCCGAGGTGGGAAGTGGAGACAAGCGGATGCGATCATCCGCGGTGCAAACGATATCGCAGCACTAACTTTTTGTGAACTACCGATACAACCTGCGAGATCACTGAATGATCAATGAGGGCAGCAGTGGCTTTCGCTGCTGTTGTCAATGCAGCAAAGGCTTTCAACAAGATTGAAGAACGCTGTTCCAAAAATGCATTTTCAAGTCTTTTTCTGGAGCAACCTCACACAAGCACCTCACCTTTTCACTGTTTCCCAAGATCAGACGCGTGCAACGCCCATGAGCGATTTCAGGATCATTACGATACCTCGATCGATAACTCGAACGACCACAAACCGCAACGTCTTCGGATTTGGTGGTTCGTCATTCTGGTTCCGGAAAGAAAAGCTACGTCGGTCTCGCAGGCCAGCACCTAGCCTCTAGTTCTCGCTGCGTGCCCATACACAGCGCAACATCGCGCACACGAGGCTCCTTTTCTCTCTCCTACTTCGAAACAGCCTACAACGCGTGCGAAACGCACACCGCCCGATAGCTGGAGCGGCCGCCTTGGAATGCCGGGGCAAACGCCTCCCGGTACACCGCCCCGCAATACCTCTCGTAGCCGTACCAACGATCGCCCCGGTGTAAGCGACTCGAGCCAGATGGTGGCCGTGCGGGATCGGTGAATGATGCGTCCGCGTATTCTCCATGCCAATCTTGACGCCACTGCCATACGTTCCCGTACATGTCATGAAGCCCCGAGCATCGGGGAGTTTACTACCAACAAGGTACGCCCTAGCCGTCGAGTGCCAGCCAGGTTCAACATAGTCAAAATCGTCTCGTCCTCACCTAAACCCAACTTCGTCGCCGTTCCTGCACGACAGGCATATTCCCTAAACTTCGGTCGGCAACCGATAAAGCTTCCCGTCAGCCTTCTCACCGCGAGGTTCGCTTGACTTACGCCAAAACTCGAGCGCATCATTCCAACTCACCGAATTCACAGGATTGTCTGAACACTATCAAATCGCATGTTTTTTTACCAACGCCCAACTCATACCGGGACTGTTTCACTTCATGGACGCCCGTGTAGAAGGGGCGTGCAAGCAACACCCCCTATGCGTCGTCACCTTCACCCACCGCAACTTTGCCAGCAGTGATTAATTTGAACGCTCTACCATGAAACTTGCTGAATAAGACAACACAAAGATCGTACTACCGGTCGCCACATGTTGCGAAGACTGCATGAACTGCCAACGATCACATCCAAACGAAATCAACCGCGACAAGAATGCAACAGCATACAAAACCCGCCGCCAAAGATATAACGGGCCCTGAAACCTGCTCACGACAAGATTTCGTGGATAACGTGCCCGTGTACGTCAGTCAGACGCCGATCAAGGCCGTTGTGCCGGAAGGTCAAACGCTCATGCTCTAAACCAAGCAGGTGCAGGATCGTCGCATTTAGATCATGAACTGATGAAACGTTCTCCACTGCCTTGAAGCCAAGCTCGTCTGTAGCCCCGTAGCTGACTCCGGGCTTGATCCCTGCACCACCAAGCCACGCAGTAAAACCAAGTGGATTGTGATCTCGTCCCTTTGCTCCTTTCTGAAACATTGGCATGCGTCCAAATTCTGTGCACCAGACAACCAAGGTATCTTTGAGCAAGCCTCTCTGTTTTAGATCCTTGAACAATGCAGCCGAAGGTTGGTCCATGATCTCACCATGAACGTCATATTGCTCCTTGAGCTTTGAATGCCCATCCCAGTTAAGTTTGCCCCCACTCGCATACGCTCCGTTAAACAACTGCACCACACGCACGCCTTTTTCAATCAAACGCCTCGCCAAAATACAATTCCGCGCGTAGCCCGCTTTAATCTTATTCGATGAATCAGCACCGTAGGCTGCCAACGTTACCGGAGACTCTGTCTTCAAATCGCTTATTTCTGGCACGGATAACTGCATGCGTGCCGCAAGTTCATAACTGGCTATCCGCGCAGCGAGGGAGTCATCACCCGGATGCTTTTTCAGATGCTCGTGATTCAGTCTTTTTAGTAATTCCCTAGCGACTACGTCCTTATCTCCAGCGAATACTTCAGGAGGTCTCAGATTCCGGATCGGATTCGAGGAACTAAAGGGAGTGCCTTGAAAGACAGCAGGAAGAAATCCCGGCCCCCAATTATTGACACTCGCCTGGGGCACCCCACGCGGGTCAGGAATGGCAACGAACGCTGGCAAGTTTTGATTTTCTGATCCAAGTGCATAAGTCACCCACGAGCCTAAGCTTGGAAAACCATCAAGCACAAAACCTGTCGAAAGAAAATTTTCTGCAGGGCCATGAGTGTTGGACTTGTTCGTCAATGTATGAACGAACGCAATGTCATCAACAATGCCTCCAAGGTGCGGAACCATGTCCGAAACCATTTTCCCCGTTTCGCCGTAGGGCTTAAATTTATATTGCGGTCGGGCAAGATTTCCTGCAGGCCCTTGAAAAGTAACTGCAGGTCCCCCTGCCAGTGGTGTCCCATCCCGCTTAATCAGTTCAGGCTTATAGTCGAATGTCTCAAGCTGACTGCACGCCCCAGCACAGAAAATGACCAAAAGATTTTTCGCTTTGGGTTCGTTGTGAGGTGGCCTGGGTGCATGCGGGCTCGTCGCATCAATTTGAGGTGCCGCTAAAAGCTGATCGCGTTCAAGCAGATTTGCAAGCGCAATCGAGCTAGCAGCCGTCCCTGTCTTGGCCAGGAAATCTCGACGCGACAGAAAATGCCGCCCCACGGTACTGAGAAGTTTTAATGAGGCTTGCTTCACGTCACTTGATCCTAGGGCAACATTAAAAATTCATTGGAATTGAAGAGAACTCTTGCTAAGGTCGGCAAGCCGTGCTCCTCGACCACTTGCACCGCCAGATGATGTTCTGTCGAGTCGGGTTCCCGTTGAAAAATGCGTTGGTACGCATCCACAACGTTATCACTCACACTGCCACCGTCCTCTTGTATCACGCGGGCGAATTCAACAGCGGTATCGGCAATGAATTGACTATTGAACAAATTCAACGCTTGGATGGCGGTGGTTGAACGACCGCGACGTGGCGCCGGCTGTCCAGCATCGGGGCAATCGAATGCTCCAAACACCGGCACGGACTCCATCCGCACCTTATGGGCATACACCATTCGACGCAGCCCTTTTTCTTCAAAGTTTTTGACCGGCGGAAAACCGCTTAGCCCTCCGCGTGATTTAAAAAAGTCAAATCCCGGACCGCCCATTTTGTAATTCAATCTGCCACTGACCTGCAGCAGCGCATCTCGGATAATCTCCGCCTCGACACGTCGCGCCGGGTAACGCCACAATAGACGACAATCCGCATCGATTTTTTTCGCTTCCAGATCAATTCGATTTGACTGCTGCCAAGTTTTTGATGACAGAATTCGCCTATGCAAATGCTTCAGTGACCACTCGTGGTCCATCAGATCATGTGCCAGCCAATCCAACAATTCCGGATGCGAGGGCTTCGCACCATTGAGCCCAAAGTCACTGGGCGTCTCCACGAGCCCGATGCCAAAGTGAAATTGCCAAACCCGATTTACGATGATACGTGCGGTTAGCGGATTCCTCTTTTGAGTAATCCAACGAGCAAGTGCCTCACGCCGTTTACTTTCTGCTGCTTCTTCCGGCACACTGAACGAACCAAACAGTTCGGGAATGCGAGGTTTGACGATACGAGCAGGCTGCTCGGGGTCTCCGCGTGCCAGCAGATGCGTTTGGTCAGGTTCTGAAAAAACCCCAGCATACGCCATCTCTTTTTTTTCCAGCTCAGCCCGTGCCGTTTCCAATCTCTTTAGTTGTTGCACGATCGCCGGCAGGTCAGACTTTGCATCGCCGCCTGCATTCCGCAACCGCGTGGAAACCTCATCAAATTCTGTACCAAATGGCATTCGGTCACTTGCGTCTGCGACCGTTCTCAGGTTGCCAAAATCGTCTTCGATCTCGATCTTATACCGCACGGGCAAACGATCCTTGAACTTTCCAGTCCGGTCTCGACCCCACACGACTCGATCAACCACAATCGGGTGATGGAATTCAACCTGAACCCAGCCTTTACCCTTCTCGTTTGATATCCAACTCCAGTCATTACTTGTCTGCCCATCATTCACATGCTTCAACTGATGCTTCCCAGTATCAGAATAATTACCAGACGACCTTGCCACGACTCCAAGCGAGGCAAGTGCAATATTTTCATTCGTCCCGGCAGCAAACACCTCAAGCTCATCGATACACGGCTCATAACGATTGTCATTTGTCGTTTCAAACGAAGTGAACCTTAACCGCTTTGCTCGCACTGGCTGAAATCGTTCTGTATTTTTCCGAAAGTTGACAGGAACCCTCAACTGCGGGTTAGAGGCGATCTCTTCTGTTACCGGTGTCTCCTTAGTTTCCTGCAGGACCAATACATCAGTCGTGATTCCTGTCCCAGTCTCTCCTCCCCGCAGCACAAGACGTGATTTCTTTTGCAACTGGTATTTCCCGACATTGAGGAGCCCACTCCACTGGGGCACACGATCTGTTTCACCTTTTGTCTGACCGCGTAAGAAATACTGATCGATATTTGCAAGCTCTTGCTGGTCCCCGGTTGTTTCAAGGTTGCCATCCAAATCGAGAACATAGCGTGCGTCCCGAGTGTGAACCCCACTGCCATGGGCTCCCCAGGAAATCCAGACGCTAAAGACGCCTTCGACGCCAGGATTGAATGACATCACATTCTTGCCTGGATGATTGTTCCACCATGTATAGCCATCGCTAAAATTTGGCAATCGATCAATAGCACCAAGGTCGTCAGCAAAGCCTCGCTTGGAACCCGATGGATTCTTCCCGGGGCCATTCGGCTTCACAAAGTGAGTGGTCCGCTGTTGGTCTGTTTCATCAATGATCAGAGTCCGCCCAGGGAATGCAACCGGCTCATGCTGTGACAGATTGGATTTCACCTGCTCAATCTGCGGCAACAACTTACGCAACTGCGTTTGACGTTGCTCAAAATTTCCATCTTCGATCGCGCGGTCGCCATAACGCACGCCAGCAAAGAAAGCTTGCATGGAGTAGTAGTCTTCCTGACTCAAAGGGTCGAACTTGTGATCGTGACAACGCGCGCACCCGAGTGTCAGCCCAAGAAAGGTTGCACTTGTACCCACGACGATCTCATCGAGTGAATCCTGCCGTGCGAGCCGCTTTGATGCGTCGTCCTTGCCAATCTGTCCCGGTAGCAGTACAGGTGCGGCAACCAGAAATCCCGTCGCCGCATCCTCGCCATAAATATCACCCGCGATCTGCTCTCTGACAAATTGGTCATACGGTTTGTCCTGATTCAAGGCGTTGATGACATAATCGCGATATGGCCAAGCATTCGGACGTGCCGTATTGACTTCAAACCCGTGTGTATCCGCGTACCTGACAATGTCTAACCAGTACTGCCCCAAACGCTCACCATAACGCTCGCTGTCCAACACCGACCGCACCATTTGGTCGAACATTCCAGGATTGGCTTCAAATACTCTGGCTTGTTCCATGGACGGTAGCAATCCATGCATGCTCAGATACAGTCGGCGTAACAGAGTTGCTGTGTCAGCTTTCGGCGCGAGCTTCAAGCCAGCCTCAAGTAGTTTTCGCTCAATGAAGAAATCGACGGGATGAACATCATCCGGGACCTTTGCATAACGACTTTCCTGAAATGCCCAATGGTCACGAGGATCCGCCTGGGGCATTTCGCCGTCAGGACTCCTTGCTCCGGACTTGACCCATTGCTTCAAAATTTCGATTTGCTTTTCAGTGAGCGCCTCGCCCTCCGGTGGCATACGATCAAGGTCATCGATTGACGCTACTCGCTGTACCAACAGACTTTGCTGTGAATTTCCTGGGACCACAACTGGCCCGGTATCACCTCCTGTTCTGATAAGTTGCCCGGCGTCAAGTCGCAAGCCTGACTCCTGCTTCAGAGGTCCATGACACGCCCAGCATTTCATTTTAAGCAGGGGCTTCACATCACATTCGTAATCAATCTCAGCCCACAAAGCCTTGGGTGATAGCAAAGCAACAACAAGCAATATGCGTAAGATATTCATGCTATGGCTGCAGGCGGGCATATTTCAAAGTGGGGAGGGGGGTGAAGGGACCAGCATTCTGGTCCTCCCTCAGCATAATTGAAATCCGGACGCGCCGCTTCCACGTTGACAGCAGCTCGTCGCCAGTTGATTCCGCCTTCTGGTTGCGGAACCCGCCATGGTTGAATCCTCTTCAGCTTGACACAATCACTTTCCTGCCATCAGTCATTCCCTCGACCAGATTCATCGTTCTCATTGTCCTCATGGTCGGATTCATTGCTAAGAACAGCCTCTTCCTGCTCCGGCTGCATTTTTAGCTCTGCCTGCCGATAGTGATTCCACATTTTGTGTTCGGCCGCAAGGTACTGTTCTTCCATTTCTTCTCCACTGATGACTCCCGCGGCAAATTGCTGACGAAGTCGCTCACCATTTTGACGTATTCGTGCTTCGACCGCGCGTCGCAGTTCCCGCAGTTCCTGATTTTGGCGGTCAGAATAGGCATCAGGACTTTTCGTGTCGCGTTTACGATGAGATTCGGCTTTTCTTGCTTCCCCCAAAATTCTTCGCTGAACAGCTTTGTACTCCGTTTCCATTTCCTCGCGGCTAATTTCCCCCTTCGTAACCTTGGCTCGCAGATTCTCACCGTGGTAACGAAGCCGCTTCTCAACTGCATTCCGCAATTGTTCGTTAACATCAACATCACGTGCGTCGTCATCTGAATGGTGTTCTCTTGCACGCCGCTCGCTTCGACTGTGTTCATCGACCTCGAGCTTGCTACGCATTTGCTCATCACCCTCACGCGACTGCTCCCCTGTCACTACCTCTCGATAACGAGACTCCATTTTCCGTCCCGCTACCTCGTACTTTTCCTGCGCCTCTTCCTTCGAGATGTCGCCAGCTAACACTTGCTTTCGCAGCGTTTCTGCGTAGACCTTCAGACGTTCTTCAAGCTGCATTTTCAAACTCGCGTGGCCACCAACCTTTCTGGTAGCGTGCAGAGCATCCATCATCGCTTTTGCCTGAGCCAAAGTTACTTCACCCTCGGCAACCGCAGTCCCCAATCGCCGCTCGACTGCAACAAAATCCTGAGAAAACACGACACTCTGAGGAATCAACCCTACCACCACTACCAGAACACTACTCGCCCGAAAAACTGGCAACATGGTCATCGACTTCCACAAAACAAGCATTTGAATTCTCCCAACAAGAACACCGCCGCGAATCATCATCATGAACGCCGACCGGCGGACGGATCGACGACCAGCACAGCAACTCAGTCACATCTGCTACCTAACAAAGCCCAAGTTATATCAGGCATATATCACCTCGAGAAGTGAAAGCGCACCATCATCAGCCCTGCCCTTCTCCACTCTGCAACACTAATTCCGCATCCATGCCCCATGCAACGAATCACTTAAAAGGCTGTTGCACATAGCCGCTCCCAAGAATCATGCGATGTAGTATACACAGCAATCTACCAATCCAAACAACTATCGCGATTATCCACTGAGCCTTGCATGGGCAAAAACCTCGGATAGTTACACGCACGGCGCCGCCCCTATTTCCGAGGTTATGCCCTTCGTTAACCTGTTCATCACCCCCGGGCACCATGGAGAGGTTCCTAACGACAGCTGCGACGCCAGCACCATGCGGATCGATGATGTGTTTTTCGCATAACCTTATTTCGTTTTCAGCAATACAACAGAAGCCCCCAGCATGCCCGACATTCCGGCACGAGTTCAAACAGAAATCTGTTTTACCTCCGGCATTTCATCTGAGTGGATTATCGCGGGCATCATTTCAGCATCCGCAAGATTTATCCCGATTCCCTTCCTTGATGAAATCGTGCAGAACCGATGTCGTCGATTCGCGGTAAAAACGACAATAGAAGCCCACTCAGTAGATCTCGACTTAATCACTTTAGAGCCGTACTGCAGCAGCCCTTCGGGATGTTTCGTTGGTTGCCTGGGAATGATCCTCAGGCTGCCGATCAATTTGCTGCTTTTTCCATTTCGCAAGATCATAGCTGTCGCGACATCTTTTCGCGCGGTGCCACTGGAAATCATGCGAGTCTATCTGCTTGGGCGCACGCTGGATCGCTATCTCGCTAACGGAAGTTTCGGACAGTCGGAAAACAGCCTGCGGATTGATGACAGAGCCTACGCGACTCGCATGCGGTTTGCCTTCGATCAATCTTTTTCACGAATGGACATGCATGTTGTACTTTCTGCCATCCAGGATGCTACTGGCGGATTTAGAGAACTGACGACTGCAGCATTCGTTGGTTTAAAGAGTGTTTTTGCACGCAACAACAAGTCGGCAACTGCATTTGTGTCTAAGTCTGGGTCTGGGGTGAAGGCCGAAGCCTCAAAACTACAAGAATCATTCTCGCAGGCCGAAATGGTAGTGCTATTTGAAAAATTCGATCTCCGTTTCGACAATGCCATGAAAGACTCTGACTAGCCGTGCACGCTTGCTTTTCAACAGGATGACTTGGCGCCGCTGACAAACTTGCAGTGCACACACGTAGAGAACAAATTGCTTGATGTGACGGATTGGTCACATAAGCACCGCTCCACAACCAACGCAAAGTTTTTCTTGCTTGGACTGAAGTTCATACAGACTTGTTGCATTGTTGATTAACAGCAACTAATCCCGAAGAAACCCCTAAACTTCGATAACTCCGAGCCACGAAACAGATATAATTCACCTTTGCAGAAGCTACTAAGGTTACCGTTCATGGGTCCAGATTTGGTTGCTTCTTTTCACATTCTTCACGCATCATTGGCCTCGCTTTTATGCTCACCTGCCACCGCCCTTACATGTGTGTTGCGTTTTGCATTTTGTGCCTACCGCTGACCACACAGGGCGTAGAGACAGTCTTGCTGCCGCCACACAACTTCACCATTCCAGACGGATATGAACTGAAGCGTGTGGCTGAATCGCCGCTGGTGAAACGTCCCATCCACATGTGCTTTGACAAGGGTGGGGCTCTTTATGTGACAGACAGTTCCGGCAACACCGCCAAGGCGCCCGTCCAGCTCAAAGATCCCCAGCATCGAGTGTTGCGTTTGCTTGATCAGGACGGAGACGGAGTCTTCGATGAATCGACTGTCTTTGCGGACAAGTTGCCTTTTCCGGAAGGGATTCTGGTTCATGAAAATTCGGTCTACGTGGGAGCACCGCCACACATTTGGAAACTCAGTGACACCAATGGTGATTACATTGCAGATGAGCGAACCGTGTGGTTTGATGGCGGTTCCATCGAGGGTTGTGGAAACGACATGCATGGCCCGTATTTAGGACCCGATGGTTTTTTCTACTGGTGCAAAGGTGCCTTTGCACCACAAGACCACGAACTGAGTAACGGCCGCACACTGAAGTCCAGTGCCGCCCACATTTATCGTGCCCGACCTGATGGCTCACAGCTGGAAATGGTCATCACCGGCGGGATGAACAATCCGGTTGGCTTGGCATTCAGTGAAACCGGGGAACGTTTTCTCAGCGGTACCTTCTTCGACCTATCTGAACCCGGTAGACGCGACGGAATTCTACACGCGGTATACGGTGGTACCTATGGTCGAAAAAACCCACGCGTACTCAACCCGCATGCCAACACAGGCAATTTACTACCCATCCTCCAGCAGCTGGGCCCCGCCGCTCCCTCGGGAATGATGATGGCACGCCATCCCAACGGTGGTTTCACAGGAGAATTGCTTTGCACTGAATTCAACACGCGCCGAATCTCGAGGCACCAGCTCTCACGGGAAAGTTCGTCTTATTCTGCCAAGACGAGCACATTGTTGGAAAGTGACCAAACGGATTTCCATCCAACCGATGTGATCGAAGATGCCGATGGCAGCCTACTTATAGCTGATACCGGCAGTTGGTACATGATCTGCTGCCCCACCTCCAAAGTCGCCAAGCCCGACATACTTGGAGCGATCTATCGACTCGAGAAAAAAAACTCTTCATCACCGGAAGACCCACGTGGACTAAAGCTGGACTGGAGCCAACCGAAATCAACTTGGCTGTCAGACCAACGTCCGGCAGTGGTCAGTCGTGCAATCGAGTCACTGGCGAGCGAGGATTACATTGACGGTTTGCGTCACGCGAAGGCGAAAATCCCGGCGATCTGGTCACTGCACCGCATTCCAGGCAGAAAAGCAAGGCAAGCAATCCGCACGTTCTTAAATGAAGGCAGCTCGGAAGTCCGCGCCGCAGCCATTCACAGCATCGCATTGTGGCTAGATCGGGAAGCTGTAGCACCGCTCATCACGTCATTGTCCCATGATGATCCGCAAGTTCGCCGACTGGCAGCAATGACACTCGGAAGAATCGGCGACCAACGCGCCGTGGCACCTCTGCTGAAAACCTACTCTCCAAACGCAGATCCGTTCTTGAACCATGCGGTCATCCATGGGCTATATGAAATCGACGAGTTTGAAAATCTTCCGTTGCAACATCCTGCCACCAAGCAAGTACAACGAATGAAGGAAGTCGAACAGCAGTTTGTCACTCCGGATGAGCTCCCCGAAATCCAGCTTGCCAAAGTCATCGAAGTACCGCCTGAAGAAACTGCGAGACAAAAACAACGCCTTGACGAACTCGTCACCTTCCTGCCAACAGCGGACGTCGATCGGGGCGAAAAATTGTTCAGAAACCGCGACAAGTCCAAATGCATCACTTGTCATATCAAGGGGAAGCAGGGAGTGCGATTAGGGCCTGACTTGACCAGAATCGGTGCGATCCGCAGCGAACGTGACCTGTTGGAAGCGATTGTTTATCCCAGCGCTTCCATTGCACGATATCACGAAATCATTAACGTCCTGACTGAGGACGGAAGGGCTGTATCGGGACTGCTCGTTAAAGAAACAGTCAACAAGATTTTTCTTGCCACAGCAGCGGGGGTCATGCAGCCGGTGCGTATCAAGGACATCGAGCAGGCAAGGTATGCCAGTGTCTCCTTGATGCCGGAAGGACTTGATGAAGTCCTGACTTCTCAGGAAATCGCAGACCTTGTTGCCTACCTGAAGCAATCAACCATCCCCACTGACTCGGCCCCAATTCCATCCGTTAAGTACGGCAAACGAATGCCGCCACATCGCGCGATCAGCTTGCCTGGGCTGCATGCGTATGCCCAGAAGAGCATTGTTGCCGGCACCGATATCGAATTTCGAGTGAGCAGCAGCGTTCCCTATGAACTGAACGTGGTGAAACTGGGATCGGAACCCGAAGATCGCGAGAGCGATCCCGTATTGGCGACATTTACCGACAATGTCGCAAGAGTACAGCCGATCCATCCTGGATCGTATGTCCACGTTGAAAACGGTTTGCCAACGGAAAGACCGTTACATGCAATGACCTTGGAATGTTGGGTTCGCCCGTTCAGCCTCAGCGGCTGGCAAGGCCTGATTACCCAACATGATTATCCCGAGAATTGCGGGATCGGCCTGCTGATCAATGACGGTAAGATTGCATTCCATACCGACGCTGGTGGC
>NZGD01000244.1 GCA_002690925.1 Rhodopirellula sp. | reverse complement strand
GTGCCCCTGCGATGCTGCGTGCCCCTGCGATCGTATTAGGGCTGCATTGACAAAAGCCCATGCTGCACCACAACGGACAGCCTAGGACCGCTGCGACGAGGATCAACGAAATGATGCGGGTGTACATGAACATTCCTTAAGAAGGACTCCATCATACGTACTGTTGGCTCGTTGATCAAATCGAATTTTGGGTCAGTTCTGGGGCAGTTTTCGGTTTCTCAGACTCTCAGATAGGACTTTTCCCTCAATCAGACTAACTGCAGTACGCAGTTCTTTACGTGCATCAAGGTAGGAAAGGCTTACCTGCCAATAGGTCCGTTGAGCAGTGAGTAACGTCAAATATTGTACCTGCCCCTTTTCATACCCGTCTGTTACCAGCTTCAGAGATTTTTCAGCCATTGGGATCATGCGGTCGCGGTAACGTTGCGTCTGTTGGATTGCGTTGACGTACCTGCGATAGGCGACAGCTAAACGATCTTGTAGTCCGAGTTCAATACGCTCACGTTCCTTTGTTGCTGCCAACCATTGTGCTTCGGCACTACGAATATTGCCCTGGTTCCGGTTGAACAATGGAAGCGGAAAACCAGCTTGGACTGTTGTTACATTATCGCTCGTCACATTGTGGTGCCGGTGGGCCACCATCAGGTCGATATCCGGGATTGGTTCTCGCTTAGCACGTTGCAACAGGATTCTCGCACGCTCTACCCGCACTCTCGCAGCCTTCAGGACAGGGTTGTTGTCCATGACGAGCGCGTAGCATGTCTCCCAGTTTAAAGTCGGCGGATCCGTATCCAGCTGCTCAAGTAATGGGCCGGGTTGCATGGCTGGCAAGCCGATAACAGCAGCCAGACGCCGCCATGATTCTGCCTCTTCGTTGGTTGAATTATCGAAGAGGATTCGCGATTCATCGACTTGAATTTCTGCTAAAAGAAGATCGTTTTGTGTCGCTTGGCGTCCCTTGAGTAATTGCTCAGTTGCACGGACAAGCTCGTCGCCGATTCGAACCAGTTCGTTTGTCAGTTTGACACGTTGTTGCAAGATCACTGCTTCGTAGAAGCGAATTCGTACATCGCTCAGAACCCGCATTTCTTGAGCGTGAAATTCAAAGTGAGAAGCAGTGACCCGCTTGGCGGCGGCAGCTTGATCCAGCTTGAGTTTTCCACCCATGATGAAACGTTGGCCTATGAATCCACCTTGCTGACCAGCGGTGCCTCGGATTCCCATCTCCATCCCCTGATAACCCAGCACGGGATTTGGATAGAGGCCTGCTTGAAGTTGTTGCCCACGTGTTGCACTCAACCTCGCCTTGGCTGCGGCTAAAGTTGGGTTGTGCTCAAAAGCGAGTGTCTCGAGATCACCTAGCGATAGCGAACCGGTTTTGGTGGCAGGCTGCGCGGCTGTTGTGCCGTCTAGCTGATTTGTGTCGGTAGGCTGCATTACTGCGGCCGGCAAAAATTCCAGCGGTGTTGATGTTCGTCCACTCATTGGCAGAGTGCCGTCCATTTTGCCATCAGTGGCTGATGCTGTGAGCAACTGGCTGAGTGTGTTTTCTTCAACACCGGTGGAACGTTGGGTGAAATCCTGACCGGAAGTGGATGCCGGATTTGATATCAAAGGCAGGTCCGTTTTTGATGCGTTGACACGCATTGCTTCTCGGATAGGCAGCTGTAGTTCTTGGCCGACAGCCAACCGAGTTGAGTTATACGCCATGAATGTTGTAAGGAAAAATACCAACACAGGCGACAAGGTAGGGAGTTTTTCATGGAAGTGATTAGCAAATCGCGGAGTGAGAAGTTTCGCAATCGCCATCTACCTAGCTAACTTTTGAAAATGAGAATTTGAAAAGGGGCGGCAAAAAAATTAACACACACACGCACGATCGCGCCATACCATTCCTTGATCTTTTTGTTACACAAAACTTTGGGGGCGTTGCAAGGCAATTTAACCAGGCAGGATAACTTTTAGCCCACTACACGTCGTGAAACATGAATGCGCGGTGTGCGTGCAGTAGCTATGAGTTCAATCGCGGCTGAATTCATTCAGTGGTCGAAGATTCTGCCGAGTGAAACGTCAAGCAATTTAGACTCTGTCTGCTCGTTTCGGCCAAGCTTTGCCGAATGACACGTTTCCGCGAATACGTTGTTCGGAGAAAGAGAAATTGTGCCTAGTTTACAGCCGGTTTACCATATGATGATCTTTCAATTCCTCAAACTGGCAATCTGAATCGATAGGCAACGCCCATCGCCTGACTTGATCTTAAGTATTAACTAGGGGGCAAAAGAATGCTTGCGTTATGGTCCCCGCAAAAGACCCCATGATCGGCCCATGCGTCTTTGGGGCTTACCTGCTAGTCAGGCAATGATGAAGAAAACTTAGATAGGTTCGCGAGGATGTAAGTCTGGTTTTGGGTGATGGGGCTGCGGTTCTGCTTACAGTTCCAGGGGCGGCCATCTCAATGGTTTGCGGTCAGGACTCACAAACGGTTTTACATTTTCGCATCGTCAGCTGGGCTGGACCCCCGGTACATGAAAGTGTTCCGGCAGATCCGGATTTGTAGCGACGCTGTTAAAACCTGTCGTCCATTTTTTGTTAAGGTTGTGGCGTGCATGCAACAGCTCAGCAAGGTATTTCTGCGATTTGGGATCACAGGAAATGTCATGCAGGATTGATGGTGTTTTTAGCTTCCCGGTTTTAAAAAATGATAGATAAACGATGAATAGAAAATCCTGGAAAGGGGCGGCCATGCTTGTCGGGCAGTTCAAGGGGGGCCGCATGATGATGCACCCTTTGGCGATACTCGCGATATCGATTGGATGTGGGTCGTTTGAATTGCAAGCCGCGAAGCACCAGCCCAACGTGATCATTATTTTCGTAGATGATCAGGGTTACTACGATCTTGGGGCGTATGGTGCGACTGAAGTCAAAACGCCCCACATCGATAACATGGCTGAGCAGGGCACTCTATTCTCAGACTACTATGCGGCAGCTCCCATCTGCAGTCCGTCACGTGCGGGTTTATTAACAGGATGCTATCCCCGCCGCGTGGGCAATCAGACTTGGGTCCATCGTGCAGATTCTTCTTCTGGAATTCACCCTAGTGAGTTGACGCTTGGTGAATTGTTTAAAAACCATGATTACGCAACCGCTTGCATTGGGAAATGGCATCTTGGTTTTCATGAGCCATTTCTACCTCACAATCAGGGCTTTGATCATTACTTCGGGCTATTGCACAATCTTGATCCGATTGAGGTGGTTTACTTCGAAGATGAGGGTGGCGTTCCCCTGTTGCGAAATGGAAAGGTGGTGAAACGCCCTGCGAACCCTGCGGAATTGACCCAGTTGTATACCGATGAAGCGATTCACTTCATTGAAAAAAACCAGAACAAGCCGTTCTTTCTTTATCTACCCCACACGATGCTGCATGTACCGCTGGGGGTCAGCGAAGCATTTCAAGGTAGTTCCAAGTGGGGTGACTACGGTGATGCCATTCAAGAACTCGATCACAATGTGGGGCGTTTGTTTGATGCATTGAAAAGGTTTGAGATTGAGGATAATACCATTGTGATTTATGCATCAGATAATGGCAGAGGTCCTGGACGCACATCCCAGCAGAAAATTCGTGGTCACAAACTTTCTACTTATGAAGGAGGGATGCGAGTACCTGCGATTGCATGGGGGCCGGGCGTGGGTTTACAAGCGGGCGTGCGTTCATCCGCAGTGGTTAGGGCGATGGATTGGTATCCCACGCTGGCAACTTTGGCAGGCATAGAGGTTCCAGAAGGAAGAGTCATTGATGGGCGTGATATTGCACCCTTACTGAAAGGTGAATCCAAGTTTGTCCCTGCTCCTGGGCTGAGGAAGTCGCTCAATGCGACAGTGCCCTTGAGACGCAGGTGGGATCCGCCTTCTGAATGGGCATCGCTTGTCAAACGACATGAATACAATGATGCCTTCTTTTATCACGGAAGCCAGGGCGCACTAGCTGCCGTGCGTTGGAGGGATTTTAAGCTGCAATTGAACCCTACGTTACAGCTGTATGATTTGTCCAAGGATCCCGGAGAATCAAAGTTAGTCCGTAATCGGGATATGCTGCGAAAACTGCGTGGCATGGCGATTATGTTTCAGGATGAGATGCGTCGGGATGCCCGAAACGCAGGTCTGTTTGTTCCACGAGTGAATGCGAATGGCCGCACTACCATTGCTCCGGAGATTTCAGCAGGCTTGGATTCAAAATTGGATGTGACCTATGCACGTTACGGCGAGCGAACTCTTGAAATGGACATTTATCGGCCTCGTGGTGAATGGGGGCTGCTACCTGTGGTCGTTTGTATTCACGGAGGGGGGTGGGCCAAGGGCAGTCGCGTTAATCACGCACAGGTGGCACAGGCGATCGCAGCCCGTGGTTATGTTGCTGCAACGATCTCGTATCGGCTCAGCGGCGAATCACCTTTTCCTGCTCAGATACAGGATTGCAAAGCTGCCGTTCGATTTCTCAGGGCCAATGCAAAGCGTTATGGGATCAATCCTGATCAGATTGGTGCGACCGGTTTGTCTGCAGGGGGGCATTTGGTTGCCCTTTTAGCTACATCTGCTGGGGTCGAAGCACTGGAGGGCGAGGGTGGCAACGCGGGAATCAGTAGCGCGATCCAAGCAGCTTTGCCAATGGGGGCTCAGACCGATTTTCTCTCTCAGCGAAATCAAGAGATTTCTGCCACTGAGGATCGTGGTGGCATTTGGCGGCAATTTCTGGGCGGGACGCAGAGCGAACAGTTGGCTACCTACAAGTTGGCTTCACCGTTAGCTCATCTCGATGAAACTGACCCGCCGTGCTGGTTCATGGCTGGTGAAAAAGATGATCTCAGTACTCATGCGGATTCATTTCGGCAGCTTGCCGATAAGTTGGGTGTGTCCACTGGGTTGACGATAGTGAATGATGCACCTCATGGCTTTCTGAACAAACAAGAGTGGTTTAATGAAATGTTGGAAACGGCAGATGAGTTCTTTCGGAATCAACTTGGGCAAGGAGAGACCTTGGTTGACTGACATTACTGATGTTCGACCATCTGCCACCTTATCTGAATGCTATTGGTGGCGAGCAACGCACTTGTCGGAAGTAGTTTGCTTGCTGGGCTTGCGCATCTAGTTCGGGAATCTTCGATGCTTTAGTTGAGTGTCTGTCTCCGATGATTAGCCGAATCACGGAGGCTGAGATTGTGAAAGCCAGCAAACGCTGACTGGATTTAGCGGACTTCGCGTTTCTAGGTTGCGGATCCGCTTCCTTAATGATGCAAAAGCACAGGGCGGTGACGAAAACGGTCCATGCTGCGACTTCGACCAGACCAAGGGTGCTATCGAGGAGACCATGGTTCATGGGCAAGCTCCCGCTTGTGGCTGCAGGAGGTTTAGCTCGAAGTGGTTATTCGCTTGTCCGAGTGGATCTTTGCTGCATTGACGGGCTGGTTCGGTTCTAAAGCGAGGCATGTGATCAATGGGCTGAAGTTTAGCATCGATGAGACTGTGACTGTGTCGATTTGTAATACATCTTCAAACCATTGGTTCATGGTAGTCGTGGCACCGTAAGAAATTATGTGCTGATAATGTGAGAAGGAATAGACTTGAGCAAACGAGGAGAAGCTCGTGAGGTAACGGTGTCTATGGGAGTATTGCAAGGCGTGCGTCATTGCATGCGTTTCTGTGCAGGGCTGCGATTACCGATCGCTTTATGGGGTAACTTGTCGTAGGACACCACCGTAATTTTCATCATCGGTCCCGAAGAAAATTTGGGTGCGCTGATTACCTTTTGCACTGCGAACTGCAATGGATTCGATTTTGAATCCATCGACCAAGGCTCGCTCTCTGGGTTCGGGGTACAGTTCGATGGTTGGCACGTTGTTAATCAGCCCGATTTTTCCAATTTCGTAGACGCCGGATGCATAGGGGCCGTTATCTGGATTCGGTAAATCAGCTGATTCAGCATCAAATGCGGAGACGCTGTAAATGCTCCCCTTCTGATCAATATCAAGACCGACAATTACGCGGTTGAAACGATCTGTGTCGGGAGACTTGAATGTGATGCGACTCACCTGCGTATCAAACTTCATTGTGTTGGGATTCAATATGATCCAAGACAATTCGGTGGCGGGTTTATTGTCGGCACGCTCGGCAAAGACAAAAACGTAGGTGTCTCCCAGTTTTGCGATAGCTGTGGCTTCCACATTCGTAATTTTTACCGGCCACTGGGTTTGGCTGACAATCTTTAGTTGGCCATTTTGCAGCTTCGCCTTGTATATTCGCTGCACAGATGAATCTTGCATACTGTCGCCGCTTTCAGCCAATAGGAATTCCGTGGATCCCGGTATTTTGGCAATGCTCTCGAGGTCATTGGGAGTGGTCCCATTGAAAGTGAAGTGAAGATCTGTGTGGACGATTCCACGCAGGTCTCTTGGAAGTTCCAGTTGCGCGACTCGTGGTTTCAGCATCTCTGCAGCGTCCGTTTTAGCATCGTGCACTGCGATGAATTTGTCTCCCCCCACCCAAGCTAGACCGCTTAGATCAGCCAGTTGCCCAGTTTGATTTATTTCGGTCACCGCCTGTGCCCAACAGCTCGTTGGTGCATCCATGTTTTGAATCAGGATGGTGGATAAAACAGCCAGCAAGCAAGTTGTTTTGGGCATGATCATGTTTATTTATGCAAGAAGCAATCGAATTTTGACTGGCTCCATTCCGAGTGATTTAGCTCACAGGCAAAACTCATCCTCGCCAAGCAAGCCGGGTAAAGTCGCACGGGTGAAGGCATACAAGACACGTGGAACACGTGCGGCAGTATAACCCGCCCGTCTGAATTTTTCACAGAAGCAGGGGGGCGTTTGCTCGTGCGGTCGCAAGCGATGGATCAGTGAGCGTCGATCTCACGCTGCCGCGTTGGCGTAGTTGAGCAAAGCACTGGCGTCAAAGGACTCGTCCGCAGTTTCCAGAAAAGTAACGGGGCGTTCGCCGTAGAATGATGCCCAACCGGTGTAAGTGCTTGGTGGACCAAACATCATATCAGTCTCTGCCAAAGCATACATGTCTTCTGTGATATGTCCTGTGCCGTACGTGACTTCAAGTCCATTAAACACACCCGGAACACAGTCGGCATTACTGCAGACAAGAAATTTGACGCGGCGGTTGGGAAGTTGGTCGACGATTCGTCGCATCAATGCAGCGTACTGCTCAAGCGAGTAGAAGTACCGCCCACCCATGAAGGTTGCGTAATCGCCGTGTCGGATATGCACGCCAACAACGATCTCCGCGTCATTTCTTATTCCCGCGATCAATCGATTTACCGACGCTTGGTTGGCTTCTGGCAATTCAAAATGTCGACGTATGACTGATGCGTGTTTCTGAAATAGGGATTCACTGCGAAACAACCAGCCGGATGCCAGTATGTGTCGCTTGCCATGTGCCGCAGCGGCAAATTCCTCGCCAGCTAGATCACATGACTCTTCGCCGCGGATACGTATCATGTGAAATGGATAATTCCGCAAACCTGTTGCAGATAAAATCTTTGTCCCAAGGTGAACAGCCTTTGCAAGTGCGGCACGCTGCCATGTTTTAGGTGGAAGACTGTCCGCCGGAAAATTAGGGTAACGACACCACAAATTTGATGCTGTTGCAGGGAAGAGGTGCGCGTATTCCACAAAGCTTGGATTCACCAATTCGATACCATATTCCTCAGCGGCAGCAATCAAGTGTCCATAAAGAAACAGGCGATTACCCAGTTGGCCATAATTTCGCGCTACGATGATCATCGCTTCCCCTCCCGGTGCGGCTTGCGTGCCGGACTCTAGTGAGACAGATCCTTCATTGGCAAGGTCGGTTGTGAACCATCGCAATGACAGAGCATTGGTTCAGGGGCAGAGTATCGCGAGATGCTAGCAATGCTGCGGGCGATGCGAGTGCCGCGTGATGGTAAAGCAGGGGATTTCATGTCTGCCAGCTGAGCATAGTCGTGACGCAGCGGACTTCTCGCTCGGTTGATTCGTGACTTTGGGGAGATCCTTTTACTGTTGCAGGATGATAGGAGCTGATGGGTGTAATCATCAGTAAGCAGTGCGGATTGAACTGCCCCATGGAATTGCACCAATGTGAGTGAGAGAACCTTGCGCGGACTTAGTGCCCGTAAAGGACTTTCAGAATGCCTTATAAACGTCACGCCGTGGATCAGATCGTTGCCAATCTACGTAAAACCGATGTGGAACTTGGTAAGGGAAAGAAGGTGCCCAAAGTCAGCAAGTTGCTAGAAGTCACAGAACAGTTTTTTTCCGCTGGCGATAGAAGTAGGGAGTTCGTTTACCGCTCAAGATGTGATGGGTGTCTTGCAGTACCTGTTCGCTGTACGCGGCACGCCCAAACACATTCACAGTGACAACTTGGTAGTGACAACGGCCCGGAGATTGTATCGAAGGTAATCCGCCGTTGGCTGAACGAAGCTGATGTTAAAATACTGTTCATCGCCAAGGGCAGCCCTTGGGAGAACGGCTACGTCGAATCGTTCAATGGCACGCTTCGCGATGAGCTACTCAACCGTGAAATATTCCTGAGCTTCGAGGAAGCTTGCTGGGTGATTGATCGCTGGCGAATCGCCTACAACCATCACCGCACCCACCGTTCATTGAATTATCAATCCCCTGCCGCTTATGCGGCCGGCTGTGTTCTTCCGGCTTCGGCT
>NZGD01000243.1 GCA_002690925.1 Rhodopirellula sp. | reverse complement strand
TGTACCGTGATTTCTTCATGTCGTTCTCCGTTTACCTCATTGTAGGCTGGAGAACTCTAATTACGCATGCACCGATTTTAGGGGATGGTTACAGAAGCACTGGCAGTATCGAAAAAGCCGTGGAATATGCAAAGCGGGAGGTTTCCCTGCAATATCAAACATTCGGAGGTGCGCACGACCTGTTTGAAATGGCTTTAGATGAATTGAGAGAGCTGGAGAAAAGGCTTGGAAAGTCCTAGTAATTCGAAGCTTCTAAAGCTTTGTCTGATATGAATGCATCGCTAAAGTGAGTTTTCCGATTTGTAGTAATAGGTTAGGCTGATTTCCAAAACCTCAGACTGCCGGATTCAGTGACCCTTAGCTCGGAAAAAGCGGTTAACTGTTAAAGAGCTGATGGCTTAAACGCGACAACTACGTTGATAGGCATCGTCGCCGTCTGTCTAAGAAAAAATCAGTTCCCCATCCTTTGATAATTTAACTATTTTTAGAAGGATTAACACAATATTTGACTTTTTTGGGCGAGATTCGGTGTAAGCCTGAGAAAGCGATTAGTGATCCATCTTTCAAAAATAGTATCTTTCGAGCTGATTCCGAGAACAACACTGACCTCATTTCTTGTTCTGAGAATAACGTGATTGACTTTGATGGTAGTTCTACTTTTTGCTCGTATTCCATTGTGATTATTTTTTTTTGGTTTAATGTGTTGAGAATTGCGGTGCTATTGCTGCTTGTATGGCTAGCTTTAATTACGCGGTCGAAAATGGATAGGTGTTTATTCGCCGGCTTGAAGTTTCCATGCGTTACACTTTTTATTTTTTTACCATCTAGGCTAAAAATTTCACTATTTCCATCGGTGTTCAATACGTTAATTATCTCTTTATCTGAAACTTCATTTATTTCGTAAATATATCCTCTCAATTCGCTTTTCATAAAAATTTCATCAGGATTAGATAATTTTCGTATGTCTCCCTTGGGGCTCCAAAATAGAATCATTCCGTCGTTCAATATTTTTACTCCGAAAATTAAATGGGGAGTCTCAAACTCTGACAAATGGTTTAAGGTCGTCCCGTCCCAAAAAATAAATTTTTTCCCCGCCCATGATAAAATTCTGCCATCAGGTAATTCGACGGCAGAAAGATATCTTTCTGCTGCTGAATGACCTTTTGAGTTCGAAAGCTGACCATTTTCATGTGGCGCCCAATGACGGATCGTGGCATCTGATGAAGAGGTGACTAGGCTTCCGTCTTTCAGAAGCTCAACACTTGAGACCGCTCGTGAGTGTCCATCTAGTATTGATATGGGTCTTGTTAGGCTAGGGTCCCAAATCATAGCTCTGCCTGATTCAGAGTAAGTGAAAATTCGACCGTCCGGCATTTCCAGTACCTTTGATGTATTCGGATCCCAATTGTGTGTAAGGCGGGCGCTCTCTGATTCAATCGACCAAATTCTCAAAACTTCTTCAGACGAATCCCACGAGATGAGCCTCCCGTCGGAGAGCATCTTGGATGTTATTTGGGAGTTTTTATGGCCCTTTAATTCAGAAAGTAACTCCCCGGAGAATCCATCCCATAGTCTTAAAACTCCATCTTCAGACCTGCTCAAAATGCGGTCATCAGATAGATATTTTGCGTCTATACAGGAGTCAAAACCGTTAATCGTAGATAGTGCTGTTGCAACTTCATCTAAGTTCAGCTTGGTTAGCTCAAAAGTGTCTTTGTTTTCCTTTAGCTCTCTTCTATAAGCTAAATCTGCAAAAAAATCGGCTAAATCGGTCGATCGAAGAAAGCTAAAGGCTTCGTCTTCCGTTATGCTCCTAGATATGCGACCAGTTTCGAGGCAAATTAAATATTGCTTATCGCTCAATATGCACAAAGCCGAGCCATCCAACACCTCTTTCGCTCGGAGAATGTGATCAGGTAGTTTTTCGCAGACTAGAAGGCACCTGCCCTCCCGAAAATCCCATAACCGTAAATCGTTGGAAACCCAAGAAAGAAGATGAGAGCTGCTTATAATTTCAATCTTTACTGGCAGTTCCCCGTGGACTCCAGGTATCGACATAATGGATCTGCAGCAACCTATAATTCCCTTTGATGGGCGGTTACCCAGATAACAGCATAGCCATTCGGCTTGATGCGCTTCAAAGTATAATTCTGCGCTCTTAGTGAGAGGGCTGTCGTCGGAGTGTTCAAGGGCAAGTTGGCATAGAATGCGGTGAGCTGGCCATGACTGGTCGCCATGCGAGAGGAGATTGGCGATTTGTCCTAAGAAGTAATCAGTCCATAGGCGCCATTGTGCTTCCTCGATTGGTTCTTGTTCTCTCGCCTTTGCCAAATCGCTAAGTAAGTCTGCAGAGCGATTGGCGGCACATTTGGCCATGCAGAAGGAGAAGTCCATCAACAGGGTGCGAAGCCTTGCTCCTTGGCCGGCTCTGGCCAGCTGCCAAGGCTGCTCCATAATTCGTCGCATAGCCCGGCTATCTTGGCTTTGCCCAGAGGCATCTGTCTGCTGATAGAAATCGCTCGCGGCGGGCTTGGAAAAAACCTCTGCCAGATGGTTATGAAGTAACGTTTTCTCTTCGCCCTCTGAGTAGAGCCTTTCAATCGTTTCTTTGAACTCGCGGTGAAAATATCGAAACACCAGCGTTCCGTCGGTAAATGCACTGGTCAAGTAGGGTCGTAGATCAAGAAATAGGCGCGACCAGAGAATTGGGGGGAGTTGGTCCTCGCTTTCCCACTTGGTTGGGGTTTTTTCGAAGTCTTCGAATTCTTCTCGGACCTCAGAGTCCGTTCCAAGCGCTTTGGCGATTTCCTCTTCTGAAAGCCCATAACGGCCTGCTGCGATATAGCTCAGTGCTTTTCGAGTAAAGATTGGCGGGTGCTTTCTCTGGTCGATCAGATGATTCCCGATGAAACGCTCGACCATCTCAGTCACCGTGCCGGCTAGAGTCTTGGGTTGGCCCCAGGAGCACCAGCGGCGCGCCTCTTCATAAGCGAGTTTTAGCCAGAGTGGGTTAGGATTTTTTTTGAACCGGCCAAGTATCAGGTTACGTTGTTTCGATGTGAGTGTTCGGCCATGCGAGAGTGAAGCTCCCGCACTGATAAGGGGGTGTCTTGATGAGGCCAGCCAGCGGGAAAGAAGTGTGTCGGCTTCATCAAGAGCCATACCGTCAATCTTGATGACGTTGAAGTTTGCATTGTCCAACACGGCTGCGGGCAGCGCTTCTCGGCGGGCACTTAGAACAAGGCGAACAGCGGCCGGTAGGGTTTCGGGTAGCCAATCTGACAGTGGAAGATTATCGATTTTTTCCAACTGATCCAGGGCATCGATAAAAATCCATAAAGGGTTTTCAGTGGTGGCATGGTCCAAGGCAGCTTTGAAGGCCGTGCTCGCCGCGTCGACATCCTGATTGGTATTGGTGTCAGGAACACCATAGGCCGCGTTAACGTCTGAAAGAAGGCTATCTAAGAGGCCTTTTAGCGACTCCACGCCGGCCACGCCTCCGATAAACCGGCAAAGTACCACCGGACTGATAGAAGCTAAGGGGGCAGCGGCTTGAAGATAGCTTTGAGCCATGATGGATGTCTTGCCAGCACCACCCTCCGCGGTAGCTATGAGGGGTGACCGCGGCGCTGCAGGGGAACGAAGATATTCGGAAATTTGGTCAAGTAGGGATTCCCTGCCGACAAAGATCTCGGTCTGTTCTTGCGCGAAGGCATGATGTCGAGAACTGGTTGTTTGTTCCGCCTCATCCCTTTTGATTCGGTCCAGTTCCTGATCGATCAAGGCGACCTGATGCTGATAGAACTTGTCACAGAAATTTTTGAGGTGTTCGTGTGTGACAGTTTTGCCGTTCCACACGCAGTCAAACTCATGCAAATGATCTTCAGCGAGCTGATCACGCAGCTCCTTTTCCAGGTCGTCCAAACGTTGAACTGCCGAGTCATCCGAGTCTATGAAGTTCGTTGCACTTGAATCCGTGGGAGGATTTTTGATGCGTCTGATATAGGCATGCACGTGTTCCGATGCATCCTGAACGCCGAGTGCACCCGCCGCAATTTCCTGATGCGTAGCCGAGCCGAAGTAGGGTAGCCGGTCAGAGCCTACGAAGTGGGCGGCAGCCCGGCGCAGAATTTCTTGAACTTCGAGCTCGTCAAACTCAATGTCGCCCGACTTGAGGCAGTAAGTTGGTGGAACGGCATTCGTGTCTGCCCGGTAGGCCTTTTCGAGGGCTGTTTTGTCTTTGGCCGCGCCCAGCTCTTCGAGTTGTTTAACGAGGCGTTCCCAGTGATCCTCCGAGATACGTTCGGGGAGTGGTTCCCAGCCATACCGGTGTCCCAACAAAATGGCGAAATTCGGACGTGGCGAAAGTTCCTGACAGCGGCGTACCTCTTCCAGGCAAATCTGAAGAGTCTCACGATCTCGTTGTGCTTCCTCGGTTATCCCCCACCTGAGATCGACCGCTTGGAAACGCGATCCTCTTTCAGCGCAATAATTTTCCAAATCCGGAAAAACATGCTTCTGCAGAGCTTCCCGCTCTGCAATGAAGTCGCTGAATGTGGAACTAACAAAAAGACGGAAGATTCTAGGAGGGGTCACAACCAGTATCCTTAACTTGCTTTCGCAGACGGCATAAGAAACACAATTCACTACTGTAAGAAAAGCATCCTGCCACCAGAGCGCTGAAACGTCACATTAAAAATTGACTTACTAACATGAGGTTACAGATAATTTCGGTAGTCAGGGAGATCACGTTATCAGCTCAGTGGGTCAAACCAAGAACCGCGGAGTGTGTCAATTCAGCGCAGACGGATCCCGGGGCTCCAGAAACACCTCAAATGTCGCGTAATTCCTCAGTTCATTCTGCGCTGCATTTATCCGGCTCCAATTGAATGGGTCTGCCACAGTGACGGTGATTGTGAGCCCATCCGACGGCCCTCCAAATTGAGGTCGATAAAGACGGTATTTGCGTAACGTTCTCACAATCAGCATGAAAAAGGCTGAGCTGGTTGCCACTTCGATCGGATATCGAGCGATCGGGTGATCAGGGTTAATGGGTTCAAGGTATACCGGCAAATGATGCTCAATCCTCAGTACGTTCTGGGCCTCATTCAGAGCGGTATAATCAATGGGCCATGGTGCGATGACTTGAACGTATTTTTGCCCACTGCGATTTTCTACTGAAACCGCAGTCAGCCGCCGCTCCTGGAGTGCATCTTGAACAGTTTTTTCGGCCTCACCGAAAACTTGAAGTGCCTCAGGGCTAATTTTCATCAGAACGATTCCCTCCTACCTTGTGGCAATTAAGAGACAGCCGGGGCAAAAATGGGCGGTGGTTAATCCCTGTCTTCCTGAGTCAGTTCGAGGATCTTCTTCTGAAGTTGTTTCCACCGATACTGAACCTTGTGAGTGGTTGTGCCCAGTTCTTCAGCAACCGCCTTGAGGGGAGGGCGAACGTAACCACCATCCAGTTGTGCTCCGACTAATTTATCCATGAACTGCCTGTCCTCATCCGAGAGTTCCGACAACTTATCTGCAATCGCCTGCACAGTCAGCTCATCTAGAAGTGGATCTGCGTCGTGGGTGATGCTCATCGCTTCGAAATATTCCAGATTAGTGACTGGTTCGTCCTCGGAGCGCGGAGCATCAAGAATGCCGTGAACGATGCTGGAAGCGCTCTTCCGGCGTGCGTAATCCATGGCCAGGTTCTTCGCTTTTTGTTTAAGTCGGTAAAAAACTTCATCGTTTGTTTTGCAGTCGTCGAAGCTCGATTCCTCCCCGCCCTCTAGCTTTGCTAAGAAATACTCGTAACTATCAATCGGTGCACGTTCGACAAGAGATTGTGTGAACGCGGGAGGGTTGGTTGGACCAAATTCGGCCCAAATCGCCTCTTCAATCTTAACTTTCTTGTTTGCAAAGGTTTCGTTGAGCATTTCAATGAGCTTTGCTCGGGCAACTTTAGTCATTCGCAGTCCTCGGTAATAGTTGTCTTCTGGTCATCCATCTAAAACGAGCCACTCAGGAAAGAGCGGAAAGATTTTTTATTTTCCGTTTTTTTAATCCCCAACCGTTTTAGTCCTCAGCGACACAACTGAGGAGTTGAAATGCTTGGAGCTATCGTTGGTGATTTCATTGGAAGTTCGTGGGAGGGAGTGGAACCTTTTCAGTTTAGGGGTGAGCTTCTCAGCGATGTGAGTCACTTTACGGATGATACGGTCCTGACCATCGCTACATCTTATACCTGGGCAGTGGAAGGGGACCTGGAGGCCAGTTATCGAGAAAGCATTAGGGATTATCAGAACTTTGGGTTTTCTGAGCCGATGTATCAGTGGGCACATGGCGTCGACGAGCAGCAGCACTTTAACCATGGGAATGGTGCAGCAATTCGCGTCAGCCCTGTCGCTATTTTCGCTAACACTCTTCAAGAGGCAATTTGTCTCTCCAGAAAAGCGGCCATGGTAACTCACTATAACGAGCTCGCCGTAAGGCTGGCTGAATTAATCGGTGGCGCGACTTTTTTGGCCCATCGCCAATATGCTCCCAAAGATATACACGAATTCGCGGTAGAGCATTGCCCATCGCTATTCCAGCTTCCCCGCTCTGGGTCGCCGTTCCAGTGGCAGTCAGTCGTCACCGCGATAGAAATTGCCTGTCGAACCGTTAGTTTTGAGACGTGCATGCGAGAGTGCATCTCGGCCGGCGGAGATGTCGACTCGGTATGTGCCATGGCAGGAGCCATTTCTGAAGGACTTTGGGGTTGTCCTTCGCATCTTTTGACGCACGTACTAGAGGAACTCAAGCGCTGCCACCCCGACCTTTTTCGAATGCTCCGCATCTCCCTGCTGGGGAGTGAACTCTCACCAACCCATTCTACCGTCTCGTGATAACCGTTCTTGTGAGAGGGCGATCAGAGACGTGGATCCAAGAAAGATGGAAAAGCAAGGATAAGTCGAAAACAGGTCGAATAGTAAGCTATTCGTGCCAAAAAATGCATATTTTACAATGTTTTAATTGTGTTCCCCTTTTGGGGAGTTCATCTTCCCGCGGGGCGAATGACTCGCCCTTCCAAAAAAGCAAAAAGAGGTGATTCATGACTAAGATGTCAAAATTGAAGCAAGGGACTGCAACTTTCGTTCTCGGGATTGCGCTGAGTGGTTGTGCTGCCAATGGTGGCCAAAACAACGGTTTCTCTGATGCTGCTGGCCAGGTTGGTGGCGCACTTACACAAGTGGCTAATGGCGTTGGTTCCGCAGTTGGTGGAATGTTTCAGCCATACACCAATGGCGTCAAGGTTACCGAGGAGCAGCTGGCCAGGTTGGAAGTAGGTATGCCGGCTTCTCAGGTTGAGCAATTGATTGGCTACCCCCCGGAGATTGATAGCTCCAATGATGGAGAGATCTGGTCCTACCCGTACAGCGAGATTCCCCACTTCGGTCAAAACATCAACGAGACGACGATTGTCAGGTTTGATGCGTCAGGGCAATTGACCAAGGCCTACAAAACGAACACCCGTGCCAGTTCAAGCGGGAATCCGCTCCTGGACGCGGCGAACGGTCTGCAGTAACAAACACCCCCCCGCAAAAATCCCAAGTCACAAACGCTTGCGCGGTCTGAATCGCGGGCGGCGTAGGCGTGTTCATAAAAAACGAGTTAAAAAGGAATTCGCATGAGTAACTGCGCAAGTAACGGGAAGGAGCATGGAATGAAGAAGCTTTTTTCGAGGAACACGGGTTTGGCCTTGCTCCTCTTGGCCTTAGGTCTCACCGGATGTGGAGGAGGCGGTGGTTCCTCATCCCCGAACGACACGACGCAGGTCCCACCCACGCAAGATGAAGACCCGAACGACAATAACGATACAGTGAATGAGGAAGATTCTGGCGGTAGTCCAGATGCTCCTGAGGAAGACCCGATTGTCAAAAGCTTAACCGTTTATGATGAACATTTGGTCTCTGTCGACAGCTTCGTTGGTTCAATCAACGGCCCGTTTGTTGGCTTGTCAGAGTCGGGCGAGGCATTAGCGGTCTGGGTGACGTCCGACATTGACGTCCTTGGCAGCGGCGAATGGAATTCTACCTTGCACTCAATGACCGGCGATATTGCGACCAAAAGTTGGGCGGAGGAGCAGATGCTTCCACTTCCAAAAGTTGTTGCCGCTCAAATGGATATGGGCAGTAATGGCGATGCAGTAATCGCCCTGTCCGACGACGAGAGCGTTACTGTGTTTCACTATACGGTCGCAGGCGGTCTAGGTGCCCCTATGCAGCTTAAGAGCGTCGATAATGCAGCGGTAGTCGCTCTGGACGTGAACGACCGGGGCGATGCAATGCTTGTCTGGCAAGAGTTTGACACCGAAGAAACTGTTTCTCGTCTTTACGATAAAGATAGCCAGAGTTGGGGTGGTGAAGTCGTAATGAACGTTGCAGCGAATGGCGATACATATTCAACCCAGGGCCATGTAAACATTAGTCTCAACAACGCAGGGCAGGCCCTTTTCGTCGATTCGGTCGTGCGGTCCGGTCAGTCAGGCGAAGCTGTGATCGCACGTTTTTACGATGGCACCAATTGGTCTAACTTGCGTGGTGATGAAACCTCAGTCTTTCCCTATGCAGATGCCGACTCTGTGTCCGCGTTTCTGGATGACCAAGGCCGAATTGTGGTGGGTATGGGGCGCAGGGCTCCGGGCGAAGTCTACATTTCCTCAGGAACCATTACGCAAGGTTTGAGTGAAGCGTCGCTTGCGTTTTATAACTATTCAAATCAGGGGCTTTTCCAGTTGGACGCGCGCTGGATAGGGGAAAATCAAATCACGGCCACTTTCGTTGGCAGAGATCTCGGAAGCAAGCACTACGCTAGCTTCAGTGAGGACTCCGGTGCAACATGGAAGGTGGCAGGGTTCTTTAATGGAACTTACGGGAACGACAGCGCCAAATCCTCCAACTCTAACGACACCATCTACATTCAAGATGGTAAACAATGTGATTCCGGAGACGGATTCACGGCGCCCCTTACTGTGTTGAATCCTGATTTAACCGTGAAGCAAGCCTGCGTTATTACTCGAATGACATCGGTGGACATTGCGGTAAACGATGCTGGCCAAGGGGTAGTTATGGGGGAGTCTGATGCTGCTGATTTCTTAGTATTTCACTTTTTCGAGTCAAATTACTAACCCTGCAACTGAAAAATCCTGGACAGTTTTCATAGACTGACAAGTGTGGGACTTGGGCGCGCAATATCGCGTGGCCAAGTCCCCGATTACTTCCGATTTCAGATTCTCCAAAAAGATTTTCCGGTTTTTCCGCCTTCCTACGTTTTAGTTAGCACGCCCTCTGAAGTCCTTCGGTCAGAGCATCGAAAGGTACTCTTCATTGCGCTCGAAACTACGATTTCAAAACTTCCGCTCACCATGTGAAACATTGGTGAGCCGGTAGTTCGATGCCGTCACCATTACGTAAGGAGATGCCTATGAGTTTGAGCCACCAGCCGCTGATCGTGATGAAAGGTGTTGACTCGAAGCCGCTGCATGGTCGCTATGCAACCTTCGATGATGGCGTCGACGGGCCAACCTCCATCCATGATGGTATGGACAACGCTGTCGTTATTACCTTCGATGATGCGAACCGACATTTGATTACGCTTGGGGCTACAGGCTCTAGAAAGACGACCTCCGTTCAGGCGCCGGCGATTGTGCGTCTTATCGAGACAGGATGCTCAGGTCTGGTTGTCGATGTGAAAGGCGAATACCGGCATTTGGCAGAGAAATATTCGGAACAGGTGATGGTGATCGGTGCGGACGAGGAGGCTACACCTTACAACCTGATTCAGGGGTTATCCGACGAGCAGTTTACTGCGTTTCTGAACGAACATCGCACGAGCGTTAAGGAGCCATACTGGGGAGCCATGGGCGTTCAGGATGCGAAGTTTGTCAGGAAGACTTACCAGCTAATGGATAGGGAGCCGACGTTGGCGGACATCGTGGATGCTTTGAAAGATCCACAGGCATTCGTTGGTCTGTGTGATGCATTTTTAAAGTACAAAAGTTCCCTGCCTAAGGATTACTTGGAGCTTCTTAAGGCCGTCAGGTCCAACAGGTTCAGTATTCTTGCAATGGGTGATTCGGCACTCTTGGATATTGGTGCGCCGGTAATGGAAGACGTGCAAAAGCAATACAGTTGGCAAACCAACGGTTTGATCAGTGCACTGGCCCCATTTTCTACGGATGTGTGCTTGCGGGAAAAGTTCTCGCCGAAGCAGACCGATGATGGAGAGCCTGAAGCGCCAATGCCTTCAATGGAGGATTTGCTCTATCGGGATCGCAAAGTTCTGTTGATGGACATTCCAGTTGACCGGTTTGGTCAAACCGCGCACGTCATCTCAAAGCTCCTTAGGATCCGCCTCATTTCGACGATCACTGGCTTTCGTCGTCACAAACAAGTGGGGTGTGGCGAGCATTTCTATACATTCTTTGCGGCTGATGAATACCAGCATCTGATCAATCTCGATGCGGATATTGGGCACAACGGCTTGTTTGATGACACGACATTCTTCGATCGTTGCAGGGGTTATGGCCATATCAACCTCGTCGCGACGCAGAGTGTTTCGGCGCTTGAGTCAAAGGCAGGGGCTGGCATTGCGCTCGATTGTCTGCTGCAGAATATTGGCACCGTCATCACCTTCTCCTCGGCGGATCCGGCAACGGATCGACTATTAAAGGGGAGGGTATCAGCAGCGGATGCGGAGCAGATCAGTTCAGTGGTAAGGAGTGATCTTCCTGCGGGTGAAGCCTACGTGGTAGGCCGAGCCATGGAGCGCCATGGCAAAGGGACGTTGGTTTCTCGAGTAAAGGCAGGCTTTATCCCTGGTGCTCCTTACATGAGCCGATATTTCGCGGGTATGCCAGACCCTGAAAGAATTCCCAACTATGAGGGTGTTCTGGATTTTGTGAAGAACCCGTTCCACGAACTCAATTCGAGACCCCCGATGGCGGGAGTCTCTGCAATTCGTCATTCCTTTAATGATTGCTTCTTGAGCATCATGCAGGATCTTGAAATTTCACAGGCGGACCTGTGCCCGGATCATCATGAGGTCGACGTTGTCGTCTGTGAGGACGCGGAGTACTGCGTAAGCCTGCAGGGCTTTATGGAAGGTCTCACTCCAACCCTGTGGCAGCGAGGGTTGACCCTCTCTATTACGCGTCATGATGCTCACGGTTGGCGTTGCGAAATTCCGATGATCACCGTGATGCCATTTGTTGAAGAATACATGAGGCCAACGGATAGGCGGGTGCGAGAACGTGATCCTCTTGAGAGTGGGTTGGTACGGCAGTTGATGAGGGAAACAGCCCCTGATGTGCATGAGCAGGTCAAGGTCTTCCCAGTCGATGATGATGAGAACCCTGCAGAGGCTTTTGTGAGGTTTTACACCGGAAGTGCATCGCTGATGCTTTCGAAAAAGCTTTGGGGATGTATTTGTCAGTGCTTGGGTCATCTTGAGTCCCAATACAGCAGGGTCTCAATTGAGCAGTATTTTGGCCATGAGGATGCTGAGGCGGAGCCTCCGAAGGATCTGTTCGATGTTTTTGTGGATGACGAATAATCGTTACCGGAACTTGTTTAATCGAACCATAAGCGCGTGGACTTTTCCGGTTTTTTCGGGTTCAAACGTTTTAGTAATACGAACCCTCTCTAGACAAGCAGGGGACAAATGTTTGCTGCGCGGGGAGGGTAGTTTCCGTCTTTGCCTCGGGAGAATGTGAATGAGCTCAGCTAAGCGCCTGCCAACCGTTCGTAAAACCGATGACGCATCCGGTCGCCAACAGATCAGTATTGATGATTTGATTCGTGAGCAAATGAAAAGGGGCTTGGATCGCCAGGAGTACAACCCTGATAACAAGGTAACTGTCAGGCTCCTTCGCTCCAGTGATTGGGAGCGAATAGACCCAGTAGTCGCTGAGTCCGAGCAGGAAGAGGCATTCATCAAGCGAGTTATTGAGAATGGTCCAGAGAGGAAGCTCCATTTGTGCCGTGTTGAGGTTCTTGATGAGTTGAATGCTCTACTGACGAAATTTCCCAACTTTCGTGAAGTTACTACGGAGATCATCGGTCGGTACAAAATCTCTCTGTTGGGTGGGGCTCCGCTTTCCTTGCCAGTCATCAATCTTCAGGGGCCTCCGGGCATTGGCAAAACAACCTATGTCAGGGCTGTGGCAGCGGCATTGGGGCAGCCGTTCCATGATCTGAAAATCTCCCAGATGATGGATAAGTTCGAACTTGCAGGCATGTCGAAGGGCTGGCGAGGAGCTCGGCCTGGCAAGATTGCCAGGATCTTACTGGAAGAGGAGCCGAAGGAAGGCCAGCCTGTCATCCTCTTCGATGAGTTGTGCATGGCCAAGGACACGGAAGATCATTCGGTTATACATCCTCTCTATACGCTGTTTGATCGGGATAGCGCGGGGCACTTTCGGGACCTATTTATGGACCTGCCCATGGATACGAGCTTCGTTCTCGCTTTCTGCACGACCAATAACCTGGAGGCTTTACGTCCGGCGTTGAGATCGCGGCTTTCATCTTTCCACATTGAAGCACCTTCCCGAGAGGAGATGCGTTTGCTCGCTCAGAAAATGTATCGACAGCTATTGGAACGCTTCAACGTGAAGGTCCATTTTCCTGACCTTTTGAGCAACGCGATTCTCGTTAGGCTGACTGAAGGCTCGATTCGTGACATGAAACTGAACTTGGAGCGAGCCGTTATCCGCGCTGTCGGGGAGTCGAATGGTCAGGAGCGCTTTAGGCTAAGACCTGAGCATGTTCCTTCTATCCAAGACCGCAAACGCCAAATCGGTTTTATCTGAACCGACACAGCATGGAGGGTTTTGACGTGTACATTCTCGACATTGAGGCCAGTGGCCTGAACGAAGAAAGCTACCCCATTGAGATTGCCTGGTGTGCTTTGGAAGGAGCCGACAAATTCTCTGTCCTCATCAATCCGGAGAGCGCCGGCGGCTGGGACAGCTGGGACGACTTTGCGGAGTCGGCGATACATGGCATTAGCCGTAGTGAATGCTGCGAACGCGGAGAAAATGTTGTGGTAGTCGCCAATCGATTAGAACAACTATTAAACGAACATCCGGTTTTTTCGGACGCTCCTTACCAGGATCAACAATGGTTGAATCGACTTTTCGATGCAGTTGGAAAACGGTGCCCCGCTTTTCTTATGCAAATTGATCAGGCTGTTAGCCTCAATAAGCGAGCTCAACTGAATAAATCGTTAGCGGAATTGGCCCGGCCACATCGTGCGATGGCCGATTGTCTTTTGCTCAAGAAAGTCGTTCAGACCATTCAGGCCATCGCTGGATAGTTTAAATTCATGCAGCTGCCAGATGTCTGGAGTATCGCGAGCCTACCATCACTGAGATCATTGCTAAGCGTGCTTGGTGTTTTCTTTTCTCAGGTCCCGGCCCCGTGCACTGCGGTACGGGCCGAGACCTGAGAAAGACATTTAGGCGTTCCTAGCTCGTTCCCGCTGGCGTTCCTGCTCATTAAGGCACTTTATGATCGCCTTTTCAATGCTCTCAGGCTCGCGGATATCGATTCGGCGTCCGTCTGAGAAGCTCTCTCGGTTCAACTCGAAATTCAAAGCGTCCCCATTCTTAACTTCCTCTACCATCAGATTCAGATAATTGAGGGTGGCTAAGTTCTCGCGGCGGCTTCCGTCCTCAACGATGAAGTCGGCAACAGCAATTGCGCCTTCGTAGTCTCCGTTGAAACCGCTGAAGACTGCGTTTTTCTCACCCAACGTGATTTCCGGCCCTTTTTCGATATAGCCCGTAAGGTTTGCGTACACGCCGTCGATGTAGTTGTCTGCAGATTCCTCGACGTTTTCAGGCAGGTCTGGGCGGGTCATCGCCATGATTTGGCTGCGGTGATCCTCCGCCTCAAGGCGAGCGATCTCGCTCTCAACGCGTTCCAGATTCCGATTCAGATATTCCAGTTTGCGCTTTCTCTGCAGGTCATTGCCAAACTTGCTGCGAGCCTCGGAAGCGCGCTCCTTGTAGGTATCCTCGGCAAGCTCAACGGTCTCGTATGCGCCTGAGCCATTGCTTCCCCAGCCGCCTTTCTCGCCCAGTGTCGCTTCGGCTTTGGGTATATTAATCAACGCAGTTTTGGTTGCCTGTACGACCTCAGAAGAGTGCGGCTCGAAACGTGAGGGCAGGCGGACATAGCCGCAGGTCTTTTGTTCGTCGAGGAGATTAACGGCGGTGTAGCCAGCCTGTCGGGGACAGGAAGAGGGCATAGACCGGTTACTGAAGTCGATTGTTCGATAAGAGCGAATCGGGTTTTGACGCGAACCTACCTTCTCTAGGCCGTTGGCCTCCGCGATTTCGTTCATTTTCTGGACCGGACGCTCGATCTCAGCATTGTAGGCTTCAATAGCATTATTCAGAGCCTTTTTTGCGGCTTCGTATTCAGCCTTTGCGTCAGCTACATAAGCTTCAAATTTTTCGCCACCCTTGGAGACCTCTTCGATCTCTGCGACGACCTTCACACGATTTTCCTGAGCCTCAGCAATGTCTTCGGCAATCTCCGCTTCTACCTCTTTGACAGCTTCTGCTATTGCATCATCAATTGCAGAGCGGAAAGCAGCTAGATCAAACCCGTTCCGGTCGCCTTCGTACTTCAGCTCGATCTTGGGAATGCTTTCACCTTTGCGATACGCCTCCCATGCATCGTATTCAGCATTATTCAGCGCATTGCGATCATGTTCGTAGACACCATAGGCATCAAGCGCACCCATCTTTATGCCGTAAACGTTCCCTTCCACCTCGACGATTTTGGCTAAGCTTCTCAACTCTTTGGTGTCGATCACGCCTTCACTTGGATAATCGCTACAACCAACCAGTGTTGCGGCAATCCCGATCGCCAGGGCGGAAAGGCTACTGCGTTTTACTTCCAGCATGAAATTTCCTTGTGTCATAGGTTTATAGATGCTCCTTATCGCGAGGAGCAGGGGGATTCTTTTTTGTCTCGTCTCGCAGCAATGAAAAACTAGCCCCGGCAGATAAGTTCGTTGGTTGCTATCTCTCTGCCAATGTTGAGAGATGTTTTTCCCAGGCAAAAACCCGCACCAAGCGGGATTTTCCGAGCGGGCCTGTCAGCTGCCTGAGTCAGTCGAGGCGCGATCTTTATTCCGTTTAGTAAGCTACCCTACAGGCAGCTCACTACAGTGCCGAGGGTCGCTACAAAAATTTTGCAAATATTTAAAATCGTAGGTTTTTTTGTGATCAAACGGGCAATAATTAGACCGTTTGAATAAAGGGGCGATATCGCGGATTCCGGTGTAGCTAGGGCTGTATTGATGAGTACTGGTTAATATGAAGCCTCCGATCTCTCCAAGGCCAATATCTGCAACAGCCCAAGGCGTTGTCTGTAACACCGTAAGGCTGAAATCTGTCGAATTCGAACAATTCGTCCTCGCTTCCTGCAGGTCGGCCAAACTTGCGCATCGGGTAACCAGCCTGGCGAGATCAGAAGCGCCAATGGGCAAAGCTTCGCAATTAGGCGGGCTGAACGTTGCCTCTGCGCACGCCTGACTTGGTAGTGCGCCTTCCGATTATTTATAGCGATTTTGAGAGTTTCGAGCAGTATTTTTAATGGGACTGTGCGCGCTTGCGACACCTGTGTACGTTGCTTTGGTGTCCAAGCTGGCAAGTAGAGGTGGGCTAGAACTCGAACGCATCTACTTAGCGAAAGTTATGTCTGCGTCATAAACATCGATAAGGTTTTCACGGGGCCTAGTTCGTAGCCGCTCAAAAGCCATTCTCTCGGCGAGAGGCCATCCAGATCAGCAGTCGGTGTCAGCATAAAACGCGTCAACGTGAGAGGACGATCAATTGCCTCAGCTGACACTAGTAATTCGGCAAGGTGGGGTAGTCTGCCTGAATCGCTAAACTGCCAACCGAAGAATACTGGCGTGGAATCTTCAAGCGTCAACGCCAGTAAGCTCGGGGGTGTGCGGTTTGATTCGACTATCACCATATCTTCCGGCGCGTGGAGTAATCTCGAGACCTCCTTAAGCGTGAGTGTCTGGGCCGCAATATTCCTGCACTCTGCAATGACCTGCAAAGAGAACTTCGTGCGGTTTTTCAGCCCTTCAAGAGATGTGGGAGAAGCTTCGAGTCCCCGAGCCCCTCCTTGTTTGAGTACAGCTTTTTCTGAGACTGAGAGAGGTTCGGCTGATGGCCAATTTTTGTTTGGGATTGCTTTGGTTAAATGGAAGTGATTGTCCAGGCCTTTGGCGGCTGGCAAACATGCCCCAAAGCCGAGTGCCCTAATCACTCGGGCTTCGAAATCAGTCAATGGGCTTAAGATCTCCAAACCCCAACCTCCCATATCTCTTCTTTATGTAAGGACAAAGATAGCTGTTCTCCAAGTATTGGTTACCTGTGTTGGGGCCTCTAACGGTTGCGTCTCATCGCAGATTTCTGCCTGGCTTTCCGCACGTAGATTCGTGCGTAGCTCTCTAGCCGATCGGCTTGCCAATAGCCCAAGAGGCCTATAACCAAACATGTGATGGTGAATGTCGAAAAACCCAAAAAGCCAGCCATCAGGTTCATAAGAACTTCCTCATCAAACTATCCCAAATTAATCCTACACTCTTTCGGAAAGTCTCCAACATCGTCAAGTCTCAGCAAATTTGGAGGATTTGGGATTTGTGCAAGCATTGGGTTTCTGACAACAAAAAGGAGCTCAGACTATGCAAACAAAATTTATCACCAACATCATCCGATCAGAAATTTCTGTGCAACTGCTGAAGGCGATTGTAGCCGCAATCATAGTGGGTTGGATCTTTCTGATAGCCCCGTCCGGCTATGGAAGCGAGGAAGCCAGCGCCTGGGAAAACTTTGATACGGTGTATGCTGTCGTTACGCCGTTAATGAGGAACAAAATTACCCTTACATTTTTGGCGGCCGCTACAAGTTGTATGGTCTTAGAAGTGTTTAAGCAAAACCCATTCTTGAAAGAATGGCTCATAGAGTTCGGACTGGATTGAGATGGGTGACTGGGCGGGGTTTATTTAACTCTCGATTCAAACTCCGCCTTGCGCTGCTGGTGCAGATCTTCGGTTACTCAGTATGAGGAGGGAGCCAGGCTAGGGTAGTGCGACTACAATTGAAGCTGGACAAAATAGGTGGCGACAAGGGTAACGCAACTTATTGATATTACTGACGCCTTAAATGCCATTTTGGCTTCACTTAGCTTCTAATAAATGTTTCCCAACTAATTGAAAGTATAGTTTTTATATTTATTAAAAGTGCCAGACTGCAACTCCGTGTACGCCGGTTCGATTCCGACCCGCGCCTCCAATTTATTTCCGTGTTGTTACAGCAGGTTAAGTAGACTCAGCTTCCTGCCTATA
>NZGD01000242.1 GCA_002690925.1 Rhodopirellula sp. | reverse complement strand
TCACTCGTATCGGGAGTTGGCACTGACGGACCGAGCCAGCGAAGGCTTCACTGAATTCGCGAACACGGACGTCACTCCCAATTTTCTGCATGCGTTTACACGCGCCCCGTGGTCCGCTTTGATTTGGAATTGAGTCCTGTCAGTGTTATCACCTGAGCAGCAACCGACCGGGCTCGCGGGATGCTAGACCGGTTTTTTGCTCCGCTCTACCCGTGGTCGCTCGCTAATTCGAGTAATCCCGACTCCGGGATGTCACGTTGGCTACCCCACCATCTTGGTGGGGGCATTCTTATGCGGACTCTGCCGCGCAAGAAGTTATCCGATTCGGCATACCTAACCTGCCAGATAACCCAATTGTGGACTGAAATATCTCCACTAGGGTGGTTTTGTTATGCATCTGCCAGCCTTCCTTGCCGGATGGGAATGAGCTTTTGTGTCACAATCAGAACTTTTGGTTTGTTGTTCGTGGCCGTTCCCGATTTGCATTGTTTTCATCAGCTTGAGTGCCGGGTGAAGATGAAGTCATGATAAGAATGAGGTGGATCGGCCGTGAAAGTGTGAATCCATCAATATTCTAGGGCTTGGTAGCCTACAATCCGACTCATCTTGCGATTAGGGTGGTGCGTCCGGAATAGATGATTCGTTGAAATTGACTGGATTTGCGCGAGTGCTCACGGATGAGGAAAATGACATGCAATCAACCACACGCTTTGAACCACCGCTCACGCAGGCCCGAGAAGGCGTCGAGCGTCAGAGTTCCGATCAGAAATTGGTGGAACAGTATGAGACGCTGACGAAGGGGAATAAAGTCAGTTGGACAGGTCACCACCACATGTTAAGACTGCTTGGTCGTGGTGGGCAGGGTGAAGTTTATTTGACCGAGTATCGTGGAACGGATGGTTTTACCGTACCGGTAGCGATGAAGATTTTTTCACCTGAAAGATACGGCAGTGCTCATGCCTACACCGAGGCAATGACACGGGTCGCTGGGATTGCTGCCCGAGTTGCGTTGATACAGCACGATAATCTGCTGGATGTGCAAAACTTCTTCGAGCGTGACCGCATCCGCGTGATGTTGATGGAGTGGGTAGATGGCTTTGATTTACGCCAATTGACTTCACCTCGGTGTTTGCAATTGTTGAACGGCCGTGTCAGTAACCGTCGGTGGAAATATATAAATGAGGTGATTCTGACGCAGGCTTCAGAGCAGTGTCGGTTTAAGGCAGGCATTGCGGTGGCCATTGTTCGTGAATGTCTGGCTGCGTTGGCTGCTTTACATCGTGAGGGAATTGTGCACGGTGATATCAAGCCGGCGAATATCATGCTGAAACGCAGTGGACATGCGAAGCTGATTGATATGGGATCAGCGATCGATTTCCATAATCCGCCACGGGATCGTGAGTGCACTCCATTGTACGCAGCCCCGGAAGTCCTTGAGGATCGGACATCAACGCCTCGAAGCGATCTTGCCAGTGTCGGTTATGTTTTGATCGAGTTGCTAAGCGGGGTGAATCCCTTTGGCCAGAAGAAAAAACTGCGGGATCTGCTTCAGGCAAAACGCGAACTGCCATCCCAACTAAACCACATTCTTCCCGAAGAAATCTCGTGCAATGAGTTGTTGATGAACTTTTTGCAGGGTTTGATTGCACCTGACCCAAATCGGAGGTTTCCGAGTGCGGAGGCAGCTGAGCATGTCGATACGGGGGCCGCAGCATTTCATCGCCAGTTGATCATGGGTGATATGGCCACAGAATACGACAATGACATTCGTGTGTGGTTGGAAGAGTTGCGTCGATTGGAAAGTAATTTTACGGATGTAGAAGGGGTGCCCACGGGAGTAGATCTCGATTCGGTTCGTGATGGTGATTCGGATTTCATGACCCCTGGGGCTACGTTTGGTGAACACGAGGATTCTGGTTTTAGTGAGTCGGATGTCGAATGAACAAGCAGCATCTTGAATTAGCGATTAAAGCTGCCAAAGCCGGCGCGATTGAGTTAATGTCTCGGCGTGATAATCGGGTTGTGCAGGAAAAGGCGCCGAAAGATCTGGTGACAGATGCTGATCTTGCATCACAAAAAGCTATTCGAGAAATTCTGCTGCAAGGATTTCCTGATTACGTTTTTGTGGGAGAGGAGGAAGGCGAAAATGAACCGCCCGCTGATGTGCAACGTGGTGATCCTTCAGCGCAGCCTTGCTGGGTTGTTGATCCACTTGATGGGACGATCAACTATGTGCATCGATTGCAGTCCTTTGCCGTTTCCATTGGGCTGTATGCCAATGGCAAAATGTGTCTGGGCGTTGTCTATGATCCTGTGAGCGAAGAACTGTTCACAGCGATCGACGGGGGTGGGGCGAGGTGCAATGGTCAGCCAATGAAAGTCAGTGATTGCTTTGATCTTGGGGACGCTTTGGTAGCCTGTAGTTTTCCGGCCGGAGTTCAAGGTGGAGACCCCGAGGTGGCGAGATTTGTAACGGTTCTGGAAAGGTGTCGATCTTTGAGACGACTGGGGTCTTGTGCCTTGAATATGTGCTACGTGGCTGCAGGACGATTGGATGCCTATTGGGCAACGAATGTGTCAGCCTGGGACTCTGCAGCGGGAACGGTCATTGCCCGCGAAGCTGGAGCGGTTCTGACTGGCTATAGCGGCGATGAAATGGATGATTGGAATCCACGATTCTGTGTAGCGGCTACAAGTCCTCTTCACCAGTCGATGGTCTCGTTGCTCTCCGTCAATCGTTTGTCATAAAGGCGACTGTCTTGCAGTTGGATCCTCAAGAATTGTCTGTTCGCGAATTGTACGGTTGGATGGTCCAACTGATTACGCCTCGTCCCATCGCATGGGTTTCGACTCATTCAAAAGATGGGGTCTCCAATCTGGCTCCCTACAGTTTCTTTAATGGTGTCGGAGCGAATCCACCATTAGTGATGTTCTGCCCGGCGAATGATCGCAGGGGTGAAGCAAAAGACACCCTGCGAAACGTCAAGCAAAATGGTGAGTTTGTGGTCAACATGGTGACCGAGGCAATGGCCGAACAAATGAATCAGACTGCAGCAGAGTATGGACCCGACGCGGACGAGTTCGTTGCCGCAGGCGTTTTGAAAGCTCCCTCGGCCAAGGTGCAGGTTCCACGTGTCAAAAACTGTAAAGCTGCGATGGAATGCCGAGTCCACCAAATTCTCGATTTGGGACAGGGGCCTGGTGGTGCCAATCTGGTGATCGGCCAGATTGTCTGGCTACACGTAGAAGCGGACCTATTCGATGCTGAGGATCAGTTCCTCAGTGAAGAATTCGACACGATTGGACGGATGGGTGGAGATTTCTACTCTCGCACTTGCGATCGTTTCGCTTTGAAACGCCCTCAGCGCCCTGAAGACGCAGAGTAATCTCGCGATCACACACGTGTTGAGTAAAGCTGCGATCAGACGCTGAACCAACCCGTGGCCATACAACATCTGTGCCTCTACCGCGAGTTTGATCCGTCCAAACCCATTGGGTTCGAATTCCGTTCCTGCAACCCGATGTCGGATCTAATGGACCAGCCTGACAACTTTCCGCTCTGCTCGAGGGCAGTTCGCTGACATCCGGCTGATTTCAGTAGTAATTCGTTATTCGAACCCGTGCCAGTAGGAGTTGGCACCGCAACCGTTAATAGAATTTGTAGGCGGGGTTGTAAGGATCAAAGTCCTCATCTTTCAATCCCACATTCACCTTGAGGTTCAAATAGTTGTACTCTTCCAGAACATCAAGTGGTGCATCGGCGTGTTGTGGCCAATCATAAGCGATGTAACGAATCGGAACATTCAGTTTATCATCAATGAAGACGGATGCTTGGTAGAACTCGAGGCTTGGTTGCTTGGTGGGTTGTGTCACCTGAAGCACGGTGCACACACGATTTTGGACTCGTGCGTTCTTGCGGAATTCGCATTCTACATCGCTGTATTGTCGCGCTTGCTGTCCGCGTTCAATCAGTTTGACAATGAGATTCTCGACGCCGATCTCAGTCATCGGATAACGTTGCCCACGCATCGCCAGCATGCCGTCTGGAGGAAGATTCACCGTGGGCAAGAACTTACCTTTCAGGCCACCCTCATGGGCAATGATGTTGTTGTCGTTTTGGCCTTCGACGTAGATGACCTCGCGACCTTTCATGGAACTGGGCTTTAGAAAGTTGATATAAACGCTGAGCGGCTGAATGACTTGGCCATTTTGAACCTTGCGGTTACGGATCTTGACCTGCATGTACTCGTGGGCACCCAAAACATCATCGATGCGTTCCCGTTTGATCAAGATCGCCGTGTAATCGTCGATGTTCTCGCGACAGCCGGCCAGCCCTGAACGTGCGATATCAAGGGCTCGATCGAGCGGGTGCAGGGGCGTCGGGTCAACACTGTTTGGAGCTTTGGCAACACGGTGGACGGGTTCCTTCAGTCCCTTGTCGTCAGCGAAAGCAGCTCGGCTTCCTACGCCTATCGCGAGGGATCCACATAGCGTTACAAATTGGCGGCGTTTCATGTTCATTCTCAGCTTCCATGCGATGAGTTCGGCGATTCCATACCGCCCTTAGAGTCTAGTATCGCCGCGGAATGGCAGGAGATTTGATTGCTTTCACTTTCGTGTACGCGTTCGCCCAACCGTTTTATCCCGCATGCGCGCAATTACTCGACGCTTCAGCGAGGATAGTGATCAGCCGCAAGACTTTGAAAGGTCAATTCAGTTCAGTTCTCCCGGGTTTTGCGACTGATTAGCTGTTTTTGGTCGGTGTTTGGCAAAAACGGTGGTGGCGACTGGCCAAAGTAGCCGATCGCTAAAAACATCGTGTTCGCTAAATCCTTCCTAGCCTTCCTATGTCAACGGAGGTGGTCTCGTGTCAAACTCCATCCGCTTTGCAGTGATAGGTTTGATGGGTGCGTTGATGGTGCCGTCTTTGTGCTCAGCCCAACTGATAATTCTTCACGAGAATTGGCATGGCTTGGGAGCTTCAAAGTTGCCATCAGCGAAGTCCCGTCATCATCAGCCACCCGTTATGAAACAACAGGACAGACGTCTTTCGCAGGTACCGCGGACAGGGAGTCGCACGACGGAGCATGGGTATTTGCCTGTACGCGTCGCAGAGCATCGCGGTCATTCATCGCGGATGGGCGAGTCGTCAGCGCATTTTCAAGTTGCTGCAGCAAGTGATATCGTCCTAACGCCCACAATTCCCTACGACGTGATCGAGTCACCTTTTCGTCAGCCACATCGTGAACACACACATCATGTTCGCAGTAAGTCTCACCTGCCACCTGCGCTCCGCGAGGGACCTCGTACGGAGCGGGCGGTTATCCCAAACACGATGCAGATGCCGGTCTGGAAAACACCATTTTCGTATGGGTATTTCGGAACTAGCGGAACAAAGCATTGGTACTGGCATCATGGGTACCGCGATCGACGGACAGAATGGAGCTACCGGTAACCCTTTGAGTTCATGTGAACTGCGAGTGAAGTCTTGGAATCTTTCCCGTTACTTCCTGACAAGCCTGTGTTTTTACGTCGGGTATTCAGATTCATCTGATTTGTGTCCTCGTAGGTCACTCTTTCTGCGTTTAGGATGGTAGTTACGGATTCCCCAGTGACTTCGTAAATGCTCTTATTTGTCCGTCACGCGTGTCGGTCCGTTTCCATTGATTAGCAACATCGATTAGCAACCATTATGAATTCTCGACCTCCTGCACAACGTCCCTCAGAGCCTTTACCTGAGCCATCCACGATTCCGCTCAACGGTTGGCACTGTGCGCATTATTTTTACCGATTTCGACGTGAAGTCATGCAGGGTAGCCTGTCATTGGAATGTCAAAAACAGCTGGAAGGCGCGCTAGGTGCGGACGCTGAACTCAAGAACGAACGGCAAGTTTCCTATTGGGTGAGTGGCCACTCAGCAGATTTTTGTGTGATGTTGATGGATCCTGATCCTGCGAAGGTTGATGGTGTGCATCAGCGAATCATGGCGCCAGGTCTGGGGCAGTTCATAGAGCCAGTTTGGTCATTTGTGTCTATGAGTGAGGTGAGTGAATATGTTCCCACAATTGAGCGTTTTCGTGATCGCTTGATTGCGGGGGGTGCAGATCCCGAGTCACCGGAGCTTGCCGCCAAAGTTGCAGCTTACGAACGTCGCTTACCGATGATGAATGAGCAAAGATTAAGGCCTGAGATTCCCGACTGGCCTGCAGCTTGTTTCTATCCCATGAATAAGAGTCGGGTTGTGGGCGCGAATTGGTTTTCGGAACCATTTAGTGCTCGCAATGCCATGATGGCTGAGCATGCTCAGAGTGGCATCGCCTTTGCTGGCAAAGTCAGCCAACTTATTTCTGTCGGTGTAGGCTTGGATGACTGGGAATGGATGGTGACTTTGTGGGGCCGGAACCCAGAGTACCTTCGCGAGATTGTTTACAAGATGCGATTTGACGAAGCCAGCGCGAAGTATGCAGAGTTTGGCCCGTTCTATGTTGGCTATCGCGCGGGAGCTCAGGAAATTCTGAACCACTGTCAGCTTGTCTGAAAGTCAACTGCTGCTGATGGCGATTGCCCAAACTGTGCGCATCACTTCATCGCTACTTGACGGCATCTTTTTTTCGAGCAATATCGCTGAGTCCTTTTTGCAGATTGTTGATGGCAATTGCGATGCCACTTTTAGCATCACATGCCATTTCAACCTGATCGAGCTGTTCGCAGAAACTGATCGCTGATTTTGGTCGCGAGCGTGGTTCTTTACGGAGTAGTTGGTGAATCAGCTCACTGAGTTCTTTGGGGATGTCAGAATTCTGATGGGTTATCGGCTTGGCCCGCTTCGCAATGATGGATACCAACTGACCTGGGATTGAGTTGGCGAGTACAGGAAGCGCACCTGTGCATAATTCGTAGAGCACAGCACCAAGACTATAAAGGTCGCATCGATCATCCAGAGGTTCCGATCGAGCTTGTTCGGGTGATAGATAACCAGGCGTGCCTATCACGGCTACTTTCCCAGAGAGTTGATCTAACGGTGTTGACGCCAGTGCGAGCCCAAAATCGAGGATTTTGATGCGCTCAGTTCCCTCTTCAATCCAGATATTCGCCGGCTTGATATCGCGATGGATGATCCCTTTTTCATGAGCGAATGCCAAGCCGGTAGCAATCTGCCTGGCATAGTCGATAATCTGCTGGTAGTTGAGTTGCTGCGCGGACCTGTTTCGCTGTTCAAGCGTTTGGCCCTTCAGCAACTCCATGGCCATGAAAGGTGTATCGTCGCTCTTGCCAACTTCGAAAATAGTAACGACGTTATCATGGTGAAGCGCGGCCATCGCACGAGCTTCTCTGACAAACATTTTTTGACTGTTGCGACTGGACGCAACTTTCTGGTTCATCACCTTAAGAGCAACAGAGCGTTTCAGTTTTGTGTCCAACGCCTGAAAGACATATCCCATGCCGCCGCGTCCCAGTTCTGAGATGACGCGATAATGTCCGAGCGTCCCCAGATCACTATTGTTCGTTGGTGGAGAAAGAAAATCGAAAAGCATCAACGAGGCAGCACCAGCAAAACACACAGAAGAAAATCAAGTTATGACAAGTATAGCGATCGTTTTTGGAAACAGAATAGTCACGAAATGTCGTCATTGTCTCCTCATGATATCCAGCTTTTGGAAATTTGCAGGTCGTGAGGCAGATTTATCGTTGAATCCAGAAGGGGAAGCTCGTGCTTTGAGCGGGTGATTAATCACGCCAAGCAAGGAATTGGGTTTGATTTGCATTGACACTCTGTTGCCATGCGTTCAGGTCTGGGGGTAGTGAATGAGGTTGAAAACGCATTTCTCTTTCCATATGAAAGCCGGATTCCACCAATAAATTCTCGATGCGGTCACTTGAGTTTTGTTCCATCATGTCGTCGGTCTCGTGAACCTCCACGTAGAGAGCATCGACTTTGCGTAACTCATTGAAGGATTCCCGGAGGACACTTTCTTCTGCACCTTCAATATCCATTTTTAAAAAAGATACGTCATGCTTTGCCAAATAGGGTGAGAGCCTGCAGCAGGTGACCTTCACCGAATCGCTGGTTTCACGCTGACCCCATGATGCTTGGATGGAATTTCCTCTGGCGTCAGCACCGTGGCCCATGTCGCCGAACAGCAGAGTCTCTCCATCAAAGTCAGCAACCGCAGCATGGATGCATTGGACCCCCGGAATGTCATTGCGTTCCATGTTGAGTGTCAGCAACCGGAATGCATCCGGATCTGGCTCGAAGCAGATAATTCGAGACATGGGCCAACGAGTTTTCCATTCAAGAACTGAAACTCCAATGTTGGCACCGCAGTCGATGATCAAAGGTTCAGAGTCGCGAGGCTCGAAAAAAGAAGGGAACTCGTCACCTGCTCGAATCATCGAGTTGGTAGCCGTCTTGTTCTCGTAGTGAAGCTCGTAGCCTCTGAATCGGGTCTTTTGGATGGCGATCGTGAGTAGCCTTTGAGTGGTGTGAGAAGTGGATGCGGTGATCAGAGTTTACAGGGTATTGCTGGAGTGCTTCGCTCCGCTTGTCATGCTATCGCGATTCGATGCAATTGCGATGATGCTCATTTGAAAATTTGCATTGTCAGCACGACTGATGTGTATTGGTTGCATCAGCGGGTACAATCAGAATTGACCTTCGAATGTACGAACTTTCTTTTGCATCAGCCTGGAGTCGGTAATGTGATGTCTGCGTCTGAAGTCGCTCGGGGGAACTTGGTATCCTTGCGGTATGCATATAGCTGACGCGGGATGTGAAACTGTGATGTAACGGTGGCGTATCCTGTTGATTCGAAAACGAACTGAAAATTAAAGTACAAAAACTGAGAACTGAATCATGTTCCGACCGTCCTGTTTGGCTGCTGAGACAGCCCTCATGGTTTCCATCACTCTGGTTGCTTTTGTCCCGTCGGTAGCAGCTGAGCCAACCCATTGGTCCCGATTCCGAGGGCCCGAGGGAACCGGAATCAGTCGATCAGCGAAGGTTCCTGTTAACTTTGACAATGGCAATGTCGTTTGGCAGTCAAAACTGCCTGTTTCTGGCCACTCATCACCTATTCAGTGGGATGATCGAATTTTTCTCACGGGAGCGGTGGCTCAGGGAGATGGGGTTGAGCGGCACGTTTTGTGTCTTGATGCTAAGTCAGGCCAGGTGCTTTGGGACAAGACAGCGGCAGTGGTTCCCGGAGAATCACTGCACAAAATGAATAGCTGGGCTACTCCAAGTTGTGTGACTGATGGGGAGCGGGTGATTGCTTTTTTTGGTGCAGGTGGCTTGCACTGTTTTGACAACGAAGGTGGAAAGTTATGGTCGAAGGACTTGGGGACGTTTCCGGGAGGTTGGGGCGTGGGTGCATCGCCCATCATTTTCAATGAGTTGGTGATTCAAAATTGTGATGCAGAGGGAAAGTCCTATCTGATCGCGTTGGACCGGAAAACAGGCAGTGAGGTTTGGCGAACTCCTCGTGAGGCAAAGCCACGCGGTGGTTGGAGTACCCCGATCGTGATTGATGTTAACGGACAGCCAGAATTGATCCTGAATGGTGAGTTCGGTGTCTCGGCCTATAATCCCAAAACAGGTGATCCTCTTTGGAATTGCACTGGTTTCAATGGACGTGGGACACCCGTACCCGCATGGGGCAATGGTCTGCTGTATGTGGTCAATGGTAAGTCTGGGGACGTCTACGCAGTCAGGCCTGGAGGACGAGGGGATGTGACCAAGACCCACATGGTGTGGCACACCGAACGACGCGGCGGTAGAGACTTGCCATCCCCTATCTTGGTGGATGACTGTCTGGTTGCGATCAGCATGTCAGGAATTGCCACGGGTTATGATGCCCGCTCTGGGGCGGAACTGTGGAAGGAGCGTCTTGGGGGAAATTATTCTGGATCACCTATCGCAGCAGCTGGACGGATTTATGCCTTGGCGGAGGACGGGAGTGTGGCTGTGCTAAAGGCGGGTGAAAAGTTCGAATTGGTGTCCAAGAACAGCATCGGTGACGGACAATCTGAAATTTTCCGGTCTTCACCGGGCGTCATTGCAAATGATTTGCTCATCCGTAGTGACAGCACCCTCTATCGAGTCAAGTGAGGACTTTCTAACTTGGGAGCGTCTGAAAAAGGGGGCGGTGAACAAGCGAACACATTCTGGTTGGAGCGGATTTGACAATCTTAGCGATCTTGTGCTACTCTTTTTAACCGGTTTGAGGATGCGTCGTTCCCGACTGCGGACTACAATTGATCAAAACCATCCACAACACACTCAGCGACAGTACTCCAAAGTCTGTTGCTTTGCCCGCCTGTTGAAACAATTGATCGTTACTCGATTCTCGGGAAGAGAGTGATTTTGGTTTCAGATTCACTGCCCAACCATGGAAACACTTATTTTGCAGGGTGATTCTCAGGTGACCCGCAGCAGCAACAAGCAATGAGATTCGTCTCATTAGAGAGTTCAGCAGCAAAAATACTGACGGTGAGACATCAGCATCGGTTCACTTGGATCGCTTGACGGTTGTTTTGCCTAAAAATATAGCCAACAAACAGTCCATTCATAAATCACGATTGGGAGCTTTACAGCCATGCGTTGTCACGGAAACCCTTTTAGCAGACGTGGATTTCTTACTGCCGGAACCCTCGGAGGTTTAGGGATATCTCTCCCACAGTTGTTGTGGATGGAAAAGGCGGCAGCCGAGCAGAAGCACTACGATTTTATCGAAGCCAAAGCAAAGAGTGTGATTCACGTTTACTTGCCGGGTGGGATGGCCCATCAGGAAAGCTGGGATCCCAAGCCCTACAGCCCGATCGAGTACCGCGGTGAAATGAAGCCGGTGAAAACAAACACTGGTGAGATCTTTTGTGAGTCTGTCCCAAAATTAGCTGGCATAGCAGATCGGCTTTGTGTCATTAGGTCGATGACTCATGGTGAGGCAGCTCATGAGCGTGGTACACACAACATGTTCACCGGATACAAGCCAAGTCCGGCTTTGAAGTATCCCAGTTTCGGCGCGGTTGTCAGTCACGAGTATGGGCCGCGGAACAACCTGCCTCCATACGTGTGCATTCCCAATCAGCCCAATGAGTTTGCAGGAACTGGGTACTTGAGTTCTTCCTACGGGGCGTTTGCCCTGGGAAGCGATCCTGCGAGCAGTAATTTCAAGGTTCGTGATCTCGATTTGTATGGTGGTGTCGATGACGCCCGATTTGCACGTCGGCAAGCAGCATTAGCTTCTGTCAACAAGAAGTTCAGTGCAATGACGAACGCGGACGGCGTTCAGGCCATGGATACGTTCTACCAGCGTGCCTACAGCTTGTTAGGCTCAGGTGAGGCAAAAGCCGCATTTGATCTCGGCAAGGAAGACAGCAAAATGAAAGCTGCTTATGGTGAAAATCAGGCAGGTCAGCGTCTGTTGATGGCACGGCGATTGGTGGAGGCTGGCTGTCGTTTGGTCACCCTGACCTACGGTGGGTGGGACATGCATAGCGGTATCAATGCTGCGATGAAGCGAACGATGCCGCCTCTAGATCAGGCATTGTCGCAATTGATTCTCGACCTTGAGCAACGGGGGCTTCTCGACTCGACCCTCGTAATGGTGAGCAGTGAATTCGGCCGTACGCCCAAGGTCAATAAGGATGCTGGCCGTGATCACTATCCTAAAGTCTTCAGTGTGATGCTTGCCGGTGGTGGTATCAAAGGTGGCTCGATTTACGGGGCATCGAATGCAACTGCATCCGAGCCGGAATTTGACCCTGTCGGACCCGCCGATCTCGCCACCACCATGTACCACCAGTTAGGGATTGTTGCCGATAAGGAGTTGATGGCTCCTGGTGATCGTCCAATCGAGATTGTGGACGGCGGCAAGGTATTGAAGGAAATCGTGGCCTAGTTTTTCTGTGCAGGCTGCAGGATGCTGGCTGTGTACCTTTCCAGTTGTTTGAATCCATTCATAACCAATGATGACTAACATGTGGCAAAGACCTGTTTCACTCTTCGGTTGTCTTCTATTCTTTGGCATCACGGGAACGGCTCAGGCCTACAAACCAGATATTGTCAGCTCCACTCCGCGCGGCATGCAACGCGGAACTACGCAAACGGTGGTGATAACCGGATCGCGTTTGAGTGACAGTCGTCAAATCATTGTCGACCGCGAAGGGATCAACGTTAAATCGGTCAAACCGGTTAGTGCCTCAAAGGTAGAGGTGGAATTTGAGGTCCCAGCTGATTCGGCACCTGGGCTTTACCCGATTCGCCTTGTGAGTGAGACCGGCCTTAGCAATGTCATGATGTTCAGTGTCGGGGTTTTGCCCAATGTGGAGGAGAAAGAGCCCAACAGTGAATTTGCGACACCCCAGGTGATCGAAAAGAATGTCACTGTCGAAGGTGCCATTGCCCGCGAAGATGAAGATTATTACGTCGTCGAACTGAAGGAAGGTGAAAGCCTCACGGCCGAGCTTGAGGGCGTTCGTATCAAAAAGGGAAGAAGCAATCCGTTCTTTGATCCTTATGTCGCAATTCTGAACTCGGAGCGGTTCGAAATGGCTACCAGTGACGATGCACCGTTGCTGCAGCAGGACTGCCTGTGTTCCATGCGAGCTCCCGCAGATGGGAAGTACATCATTGTGGTAAGAGACAGCTCTTTTGGCGGGAACAATGATCGTTATCGGTTGCATGTGGGCTCGTTCCCGAGGCCGATTGCTGTTGTCCCCGCTGGTGGACCACCGGGTGCGTTGATTGACATGACCTTTGTATCCGCAACAGGCGACGCGTGGATTGAGAAAGTGCAACTGCCAAGTCAACCACAGGAAGCGTTCCCGCTGGTGGTGGCGAATGACCAAGGTGTCAGTCCTTCACCCAACTTCATTCGGGTTCAGGAAATGCCCAATGTAGTCGAGCAGGAACCCAATAACAGCTTCAAAGAGTCGACTGTCGGTGCGTTGCCCGGCGCGTTTTGTGGCTTTATTGGCGAACCTGGTGATACGGATTTCTTCAGCTTTGAAGCAAAGAAAGATCAAACGGTTTCAATCAATCTCTTCGCTCGGAAAATTCTGCGATCAGAGTTGGACGGCGTGATCAACGTCTACAACGCTGCCGGTAGTCGAGTCGGAGGAAACGACGACTCGGGTGGCCCAGACAGTCGGTTGGATTACAAGATTCCGGCCGATGGAGTTTACCATGTCAGCGTCAATGACCACCTTAGGAATGGTGGCGCTGGTTATGCCTACCGTCTTGAGGTGCAATTGGTGAAACCTGACTTGGTTCTGACACTTCCTGATCGTCAGCGGTATGTCGCGACTCAGATTAATGTGCCGCAGGGTAATAACGCTGCCGTGATGATCAATGCAACTCGTCAGCGAGTGGGCGGGGCAATCGATATCAGTGGGTTGAACCTGCCAGAGGGAGTGACCATTACGCCGATACAGATGCCAGCGAATCGCACAACGGTTCCCTTGTTGCTGAGTGCAACTCCAGAGGCAAAGTTGGACGGTCGGTTGGTCAATTTTGTTGGGAAAATTACCGACAATCCAACGGAGGGTCGATACACCCAGCGTCATCAGTTGTTGATCGGTCAAAACAATAGCGTCGTTTACGACTACAACGCCGACAGGGCAGCAGTTTCGGTCATCAAGGCTTCGCCATGCAGCTTCGAGATCGTTCAGCCACAGGTGCCCATCGTTCGAAATGGTTCTATGGAACTTGTCGTGAAAGTCGAACGCGGTGAGTTCGAGGGTGATATCCCCATTCGAATGTTATACAACCCCCCCGGAATTGCTTCGACTGGCAGTGTGACGATCCCAAAGGGCAAAAACGAGGCCAAGATTTCCGTGACTGCGAATTCATCGGCAGCCATTGGGGACTGGCCGATCATTGTTTACGCCGTCGTTGGTGGGAATGAGATCGCCACCATGCCAGCAACACTCGCGATTGAAGACCGCCTGTTCGCTTTTGAGTTTCCGAAAACCTCGACAGAATTGAACGCGGAAGCTGATGTTCTCGTTGATGTGGAAGTGCTTCGGGACTTCGCCGGAACATGTGAGCTTGAGTTAGTAGGCTTGCCAGCGGGTGTCGTGTGCGAGAAGAGTAAAGTCGCGGTCACCAAAGACACGGAGCAGGTCAGTTTCCCTGTCAAAGTTAGTGAGAAGGCCCGCGTTGGGCAACATAAGACGCTAGTTGTCCGTGCAACGGTAAGCAATGACCAAGGGATCATTAAGCAGACTCAAGGTACAGGTACACTGCAGGTGGATAAGCCCATTCCTGCTCCTGTCACCAAGCCGAAGCCGGCTCCAGCCAAACCCACCGCCAAGCCAGCTGCCAAGCCACCTGCTCCAGTCAAGAAGAAACCACTGAGCCGCCTCGAGCAACTCAGGTTGATGCGACAAGGGAAAACTGAAGTTCCAGAGTAAATGCTGGCCGCACTGAGTAGTCGTGTTTGAATACTAACTAGAACAATTGGGACAGTCGTGAAAACGCAGATTCGTAACTTCAGACTGTTTCTGAACACTGATAAAAATATAGTCAACCAACTCACTAACCAGACTGGGATACCGAGTTCCAGTCAGATGGAAAGACCCGAAGGTATCAACATGATGCGTCGACTGTCCGTAACTCTTGCTTTCACCTGTCTCATTGTCACGGGAACGGTGGCGGCTGAACCGGAGCCTGTAATAGCAGTAACTTCTGCTTCCGCTTCCAAGAGTGCTTCAAAGGCGGTAGGAGTTTTATCTGTTTACCCTGAAGCAATTCGGCTCGATACCGCACGCGACTATCAATCGTTTGTTGCGATCGTGCGGCGTGATGATGATGTCACTCTTGACGTCACGGACTCGGCAAAGTGGACAGTCGCTGATGGGAAGGTTGCCAAAATTGATGGTAACCGACTTTTGCCGTTGACCGACGGCGAAACAGAATTGATTTGTGACAATGGTATCAGCAAGGTCAGAATTCCGGTCAAAGTTGGAAGTAGCTCCGAAAAGCTTCCGATCAGCTTTGAAAAAGATATTGTGCCAATCATGACTCGCAGTGGCTGTAATACGGGAAGTTGCCACGGAGCTGCACGGGGTAAAGATGGATTCATGATTAGCCTGTTTGGTTATGATCCTGCAGGTGATTACACCCGAATCACCCGACAGATTGGAATGCGACGGATCAATCTGGCTGTGCCCCAGGACAGTCTGTTTCTGACCAAAGCAGTCGGTCAAGTTCCACACACGGGTGGTAAATTGTTTGGCGACGACAGTGTCTATTACTCAATGATGTTGGAATGGTTGGAGGCCGGTGCTTTGAAAGACACCACGCCGCCACCAAGCGTAGCCAAACTCGAAATCTACCCTCCACAGGCCGTCATTGAAGGAACGGGCAGCACTCAACGTTTCATTGCAGTAGCACACTACTCAGATGAAACAACTCGTGATGTTACCAACCTCTCTGCTTTCATGACAAACAATGAGACATCTGCGGCAGTGGATGAGAATGGACATGTCACTGCAGGTGCTCGGGGTGAGGCGTTCATCATGGCACGATTCGAAACCAAGACCGAAGGACGGCAGGTACTGGTTCTGCCCGAGGATCTTCAATACGAGGTTCCTGAGGTAACTGGCAATTATATCGATGAACTGGTGGGTAAGAAGCTCAACCAACTCCGGATACTGCCAAGTGGTCTTTGCACCGATGAAGAGTTTTTACGCCGCGTAACGATTGATATCACAGGTATGCTGCCCACTGAAGAAGAGTACCACCTGTTCATGAATGACGTTGCCGAGGATAAGCGTGCAGCGTTGATCGAGCGTCTTTTGGGACGCAAGGAGTTCAGTGAAATTTGGGCGATGAAATTCGCACAATTGTTGATGATCAAAAGTACAAATCAAGTCAGTTACAAGTCAGCGTTTCTTTACAACCAGTGGTTGACGGATAAGTTTGCCAAGAACGTTCCAATTGACGAAATGGTTCGGGAGTTGTTTGGTGCCACGGGTGGAACGTTTCGGAATCCCGCGACGAACTATTATCAGATAGAGCGTGATACGCTCAAGCGTGCAGAGAATGCCGCGCAGGTTTTCATGGGAATCCGAACTCAATGTGCTCAGTGTCACAATCATCCCTTGGATCGCTGGACCATGGATGATTACTACGGGTTTGCTGCTTTCTTCTGCCAGACAGCTACAAAGAATGCTGAAGACTACCGGGAAAAGATTATTTACGACCGACGAAGTGGTGAGGTCAGACATAAAGTGACTAACCAGGTCATGCAGCCAAAATTTCTGGGTGGTGGCTTAGCTGACACCACAGGTAAGGACCGTCGTGTGGTGATGGCTGAGTGGCTGACCAGTCCCGAGAATCCTTACTTTTCGACGAGCATTGCTAATCGCGTTTGGGCCCACTTTATGGGCGTCGGCATTGTAGAACCGGTGGATGATATTAGGGTCAGTAATCCTGCGACCAATCCAGAGTTGTTTCAGGAACTCGGTGACAAACTATCTTCGTACAAGTTCGATTTCCGACAATTGGTTCGTGATATTTGTAACAGTCAGGCGTATCAGCGAAGTGCAACTCCGAACGAAAGTAACAAAGGTGACACTCGTAATTACGCTTATGCCGTGGTTAGACGGATTCCTGCGGAAATGATGCTTGACTGCGTCAGTCAGGTGACCAATACCAAAGAGAAGTTCCGCGGTCTTCCGTTGGGAGCTCGAGCCGTACAAATTGCGGACGGCCGGACAAGTACTTATTTCCTCGATACATTTGGAAGAGCTCCACGTGAGACTGTTTGTGATTGTGAGGCGTCGACAGACCCATCGCTGTCACAGGCATTGCATCTGCTCAACGGCAGCGCGACGAGCGGAAAGATCACTCAGGGCAAGGTAGTCGCTGAGTTACTCAAGGATGATGCACCGGTGAATGACGCGCTCGACCGTTTGTACGTGCGATGTCTATCACGGTATCCAACGGAGACGGAACGCAAGGAATTACTAGCTGCGGTTGGGCAGGCACCAAACCCCACAGTGGGTCTTGAGGATGTCTTCTGGGCCGTCTTAAACAGCCGTGAATTCGTGTTCAATCACTGATTCACAGTTGATGAGTTGCAACGCCGATGAATCGGGGTTGTCGACTTGAAAAGCGTGTGGTCATCGAATCTGAACAACTGAGCTGCGTGTGCCGGTGTTACCAGTACACGTCGATTGTTTCGTTGCTGATCACATTTTTTTGCAGTTAATAGTCGCACAAGGTAACTGTGCCGTCAAAACCTTCAAAGCATCGAAATGATTATCCGAGTATCTCTGAGTCTTGGTCTCCTGTGTTTGACATTGTTGCCGCTTTGCGGGCAGGAGAAGAAAGCGGAACAGGCGAGTCCGAACTTTATGGACCATGTACTGCCGATTTTTCGTGAGCATTGTCTGCAGTGTCACAACGCTAACGATGCCGAAGCTGGGCTCGCAATTGACAGCTTTGGAGCGGTCATGGAAGGCGGTGGTAGTGGCGACGCAGTTGTCTCTGGTGACGCGTCGGCCAGCAGGCTTTACCTCGTGATGACTCACGATGAAGAGCCAACCATGCCACCGAATCAGGAGCCAATCTCGAAGGAGAAGTTGGACATCATCAAAAGGTGGATCGATGGCGGTTTGCTCGAAAACAGCGGCAGCAAAGCAAAGAAACGCAAAGGTCCATCGTTGAGTTTTACGGCAATGGAAGGCGGCAAACCTTCTGAAATTGTCATGCCCGAAAGTTTGTGGCGGATGCCCGTTGTCGTCTCTGGGCGTGCTGCTGCTGCGTCTGCGCTGGCGGCCAGTCCGTGGGCACCTCTCGTGGCGATTGCTGGTCAAAAACAGGTTTCTCTCTACCACACAGAAACCGGCAAGCTTGAGGGTATCATACCTTTCCCTGAAGGAATTCCGCAGGTTCTTACATTCAGTGTTGATGGTGGGTATTTGCTCGTCGCAGGGGGCACCCATTCATCAAAGGGCGTTGCTTCGGTCTACGACATTAAAACGGGCGAAAGGGTCATTAAGGTTGGAGATGAGTTGGACACTGTTTTTGGTGCGGATGTCAACGACGACCTCAGTAAAATTGCGCTGGGTGGGCCACAAAAACTTGTCCGTATTTTCGACACTTCTTCCGGTGACTCTCTGTTTGATCTGAAGAAACATACTGATTGGGTCTACACGGTCGACTTCAGCCCGGATGGGGTACTGGTCGCATCCGGCGACCGCTCAGGCGGTCTGCATGTCTGGGAAGCAGATACCGGACGTCTCTATCTGGACCTGGTAGGACATAAAGCTGCCGTCCGTGGACTCTCATGGAGAGCAGATTCGAATGTGCTCGTGAGTGCCAGCGAAGATGGTACCGTCAAACTGTGGGAAATGAACAACGGGAAGCAATTGAAAAGCTTCAATGCTCACGGGGGAGGTGCAACGGGTGTTGTGATGGCTCGAGATGGCCGAATGGTGACTTCGGGAAAAGACAAAACCGTTAAACTTTGGAATGCCGACGGCGGTGCGATTGCAACCATGCCAGCGTTTGCTGAGCCAGCTTTGGAGGCCGTGATCACACACGATGGTTCACGTGTCATTGGGGGTGATTGGTCCGGGCGAACAGTGATGTGGGAAGTAGCTGATCCCAAGAAATTCGTTGAACTGCCTTCAAATCCACCAAACCTCGAACAATACAAGACGACTGTTGCTGAGAAAATTGCAAAGCTGAATGCTGCTGTTGCAGCTGCTTCCACAGCGGAAGCGTCACAGCAAAAGCAGGTCGAAGCAACAAAGGCAGCCCACGCAGGATTGGTCGCAAAATTATCTGAAACGAAAACCGCAATTGTTAAAGCAAACGCTGATAAGGTCGTCAGCGAGAAAGTCATGGCGGATATGCAGGCACGAAAAATAGCTGCGGACAAAACACTGGCAACCGCCAAGGGGGCGATGGAGGCACTGGTAAAGCAGGTTGATGGTGCACAGAACATAATTAAGGCTCAGCAAGTCTTAGTCGCTCAGTCCGCTGCTCGTCGAGACAAAGCAAATGCAGAGAAGGTCGCGGTTGATGCGCAGCTAGCGAAAGTAAAACAACAGCATGAGCAGCTGAAAGTTACTGCTGTGGCATCGCTGGCGCAAATCACGACACGCGATGTTGAGATCGCTGCGATGAGGCAGGCAGCGAAAAATGCGGAGGTCGCTGCCGAGAATGCCAGAAAATTGGCAGAGAATGCAATTTCACAGCTCAACAGCAAAGTAGCCGAGCTTGCGAAAAAAATGATGACGCTTCAGAAAGAAGTCGGTGACGCAGTCGAGCAACAGAAGAAAGCAGGGGCTGCTGAAACGGCTGCTGTGGCACAGATCGGTGTTGCGTCTAGCGCGGTAGCTTTGGCGACTGCTGCGATGGAGTCAGCGAAACAACAGCTGGATGCAGCAAAGGATGACGCAGCGAAGAAGATTGCTTCAGACCTTGTTGCCAAAATCGAAGGTGAATTGACGAAAGCAAATACCCAAGCATCTGAGGCGAAAAAGCTTGTTGCCAACCAGAAAAGCATCGTTGCGAGTGCAACGAAAATAATTGCTGCTGCTAACGCCAAGTTAGTTGGTGTCTCAGCCGAACAGTCTGCCATGACTGGTAAGATCGAACCGCTGAAGAAGCAAATGGCGGCTCATGTTACCGCGAAGAGTGCCGCTACGAAGCAAATAGAAGCTTACGATGTACAGTTGGCACAAGTTGCAGGTGAGTTGGCAGTTGCCAAAAAGTCCAAGGATGAAGCCGTACAGAAGATGGCGTTACTGGTCAAAGAGATGTCTAAGCTGACAGCCCAACAGCAAGCTGCCGCTGCTGCCGTTACCCGTGAAGTAGCGGCAAAGAAAATAGCTGAGGCAAAGATTGCAGAAATGACTGCCGCTGTTAGTGCAGCACAGCCCAAGCTGGATGCCAGCCGAAAGCTCGTGGAGCAGACCGCGACCAGTCTTGCAGCTGTGATGGCAAAGTTGAAAACCCAGCCTGCAGTCGTTGCCAAGCATGCTGCTACCATCAAACAGATGACCGCAGCAGTTCCTGTTTTGGATAAGCAGATCACTGCAGCGAAAAAGACGTTGGATGATGCGGTGGCAGGATTCACAGCCATGCAGACAGCCACGGGCGTAGCACGTAAAAGCCTTGCTGATGAGACCACTGTCCTCGAGGGGATTGAATCTGAACTGGTAGCGTTCAAGCAACAAGGCGTGAAGCTTGCTGCTGAATTGGAAGCGACTGCGGCGACCGCTGCCGCAAAGCGGAAGAGTCTGGAGCCCGTCCAGGCCAGCGTCACGGGGATCGAAACTGCGGTGGCGGCACGTGAAGCTCAGATCAAGCAAATGGGTGAAGCAATGGCAAAGCTGAAGGCCGAACTGGAAGGCCTTAGCAAGGCACAAGCCGCAGACCAAGGGAAACTTAATGAAGGTCGCTCGAAATTAAATGAGTTGGAAGCGGCGGTTGAGCAGGCCGAGGAGGCGGCTCAGAAAATAAAAGACAAAGCCGAATTCTTCCGCTCGGTCTATGGCGCATGATGATGCCCTGCTCTTGAACAGACTTGCCGAATGCGATTACCCGCCAGCTCACGTCGCTCGGATTTGCAGAAGCGGGAACGAGACTGCGAAATCGATACATAATGGGTAGCGAGCCCCGCGGTTGGCGTTAACTGGACTATCTCCATCTCTATTCCGATAGACGGATTCTCTAGCGGATAAGACGCCTATTGGGTTGATGAGTATCTTCGATAGCGGTCAGCCGCAATGTTTTGAACAGGCACCGATTGGGTATCAGATTGGGCCGATCTTAACGATTGGTTGAATTTTTTAACTCATTTGCACGTGTTGGCGGTGAAATCGGCTCTCATGTTCCATGCTTTTGCTGTCACTAGTTGCGGTGTTTGCGTAAACTGTAGAGGCCTAGATCTTTCAGGAAAGAATCGCCCAAGCGATGCTTTTCCTGCGTATCAGGGTCGTGTCAGGTCGCTTCTATTCTCCTCTCAGCCAGACGCATGCGATTCTTGTCTCATCATCGCAGATTCGAGCAGAAAACGTGTTTGTCGCGTGGTGGGAGAAAATATGGACATTCGACTTCCGATTTTCTGAGTCGTTCCTGTTCATTCGGTCGGGAATGGTTGTGGCTGATTGCCTTGGTCAGTCTGTGGTTTTCTGCTGGTCTAGTTTGTGCACAGCCTCCTGGAACGACACCTACTCGCGATGTCTTCGCGCAGCAACAGGATGGAGTCGATGCGAGCGGTTTACCCATCCGTGCTTTCATGTTCTTGAGCGAATCAGACAACGTCGTGCTGATGCCCGGGTTGTCTTGGGAGGAATTCGAGCGGCTCTCGAACCCTGACTCGGTTGTGGATTCAAACCAGCAGCTATTCAGCTTCCAGTCACTTGCAATCAAGGGTGAGGTTGATGCGGAGCGATTTGAAGGGGAGGTAGGGCTGAGCATCGTGGTTGCACCAAGTCAGGGTCAGTGGATACGTATCCCGTTGCAAATGGGAAATTTTCATCGTTTGAAACCACCCGACGTCACTGGAATCGATAATTACTTCATGACACTCACTCCAGATGGCAGTGGCCATCTCTTGCTGGTGAAAACTGATCAGCAACAGGAGTTGAAGCTGCGGATGGAAGTTTCTGCACGAGTCGTGGCTAGCACCGTTTCGAAGACACTCGAATTCAAGTTACCAGGGGCACCATCACGTGTTGATTTAAACGTTGGTGCCGTCGGAGTTGAAGGTGAGATTCTGGGGCGAGGTGATGAGGTTTTGGAGAAGAAAGTTGTTGCAGATAAAGGTACGAATTTTCAGATTGAGAGTGGGGGTGGCAATTATTCATTGCGTTGGGGTAGTTCATCACGCACGAAAGATGACACCGCTCTTTTGGAGGTCGAAAGTCGTATCAATGTTCGTTGGGACTCACCTCAGGATCCACTGATTGCTGACTTTTTGTTGACGGTTGAGAACGTTCGCGGCTCGATAGATTCATTTCAGTTGCGTCTTCCGGCTGGCGCAGTGCTGCTTGATTCTCTGAGATTGGGTGACAGTGGTCAAACGATCGACTTGGGTGAGCCTGTTAAGGGCAGAGACGAAGAGATTCGTGATGTCATCATTCCTGAGGCAGAACGAGGATCACGTATCGACCTCAGTTTTGAACTGCAGCTGCCAAATGACAATGCATCTGAATCAAATCCACTTGATTTTCATGTAGCTGAGGTTGTCGGGGCACTGCGACACAAAGGCGTGATTGCTGTTGTGACGGGAAGCGATTATCGATTGCGCTGGCTGAGTAGCCCCTGGGTTGATCGTGTGATGGGTGAATTGGGCGAGGATGCAGCCAATTCGGGTCGCACCTATGAGTTTAAATTTGAGCGTGCTTCGTTCGAACTACCGCTTTATTTGGGGGAAAAGGGGCGGCAATTGCGGATGACAAGCAATTCGATCCTCAATGTTTACGACTCTGCTGCCAATCTTGACATGACCATTTCGATCAACGGTCAAGTGTCCAAGGGGCTTCTGCAATTCAATGATGCAGGTTGGCAGATCAGGGAAATTCAGGATTCTGAGACCGGTGAGTTGCTAGATCTGTTTGAAGATGATGATCGGTTTCTGAATATGCGCAACGTCGGAAATGGTGATCTGTCTCAGATCAGGATTCTGGCAGAATTGCAATTGAAGCCGGAAAATGGAGATGTTGGATTTTATTTGCCGACGGTGACGGATGTCGATGGCGCCGCGAGAGTTCAGAAGGCCACTCTGGATATCAAGAGTACTGGACGATCGATGATGGTTGTTGATCTTGCTGCCTCGGTGGGATTAACCCGTGGGATCGTCGCTGGGCCTGACGTTTCAGCGGCTAAATCATCCACGATTAGCTATCAGATACAGACACAGGAAAAACGTCCCAAGGTGGTAGGTGCGTTGGTCGCGCAACCACCCAGAATCAGTCTTGCCAGTGAGGCCGTGATCGAACTTTCGGGTAACCAGCTGAGAACGGATGTGGGTTGGACTGTGACTTCCTCGTTGGATTTGGAAGGGGTTTTAATTGTTCGTATTCCCGATGCCAACAATCTTGTCACTCCTATGGAAAATGGAGAATCGATTGTTTCAGTGTCACAGGATGTTGGAAGTGAGGAAACCCAGAAGCCAGATGACGTGCAGGAGAATTCTGGCGGTGTCGAAGAGCCCATTGATCCTACTCTTGAAGAACCGTGGATGGTGAGTGTAAATGGTGCACCAGCAAAGCTTAAATACATTGATGGCGACCGGTATGAGTTGATATCAGAGCGACTCGCCATGAATACGATGGACATCACTTGGCGTCGAGTGCAGGATTTGAACGCTGCGGTGGGTGATGGTGCGGTCATTTCTGTGCCCCTGCCAAGTCCTGGTATTCTTGATGTCACGATTCGTGGCAGCATGGGCGTTACTTTGCGAGGAGATCAGGGGTTTGATCTGGTTTCGGCAGATCGTCAGAGACAGAAGCGTCTTGATTTAGTGACTTTTCCACGTGACCCTCTGCGTCTCAGACTATTGTCACGGTTGACAAGTCAAGAAGAGTTAACGGTGCAAAAAACCGTATTGCGGACTGTCGTCGGCAGGAACCTACGTCACGAGAGTGTTTACGCGAAAGTACAGGGTGGAGGCCGCTTCCAGGTGGGTCTGCCATCGGATGCTGTTGATGTATCTGTTCAAGCCCTCATCGACGGTGAAAAACGAACTGTTCGACGCGAGGAGAATACCCTTGTCGTACTGTTGCCGAATGATGGGGAAACTCATGTCGTTGATTTGCAGGTTTGGATTGCCCGCGAGACACCTGCATCGTTTTCGAACATCAAACCACTGCTTCGATTGCCGTTCGGTGTTGGCCGTGTTTATTGGCAGATCGTTGCACCGTCAGACGGACATGTTCTCTGGGCGTCACCTACTCTGGGGCGGAGTATGAGTTGGCGTTTTGATCGTTGGAAACTTTATCGACAGCCGAGTCACGATGATGTGCAACTTATGCAACTGGTCGATGCGACCTCCATTTCTATGCCACCCGGTAACCGATACCTTTATATCGGATCGGATCTACGTTCATTTGAGATTGTGATTGTTTCGCGTGTAGTGCTGTGGGTGCTGATTGGCTCAGTTGTCTTGCTTGCTGCTGTTGTGCTTACAAATTTTCCCAAGTCACGTCATCCTTTGACTGCGGTGGTGCTGGCAGTGATGTTTGGAGGCTTACTTGCGATCGCTCCGGATGCAGCCGTTTTGGCAGGCCAGTTTGGAATCATCGCTTTGGTGCTGGTGGTTGTGATGATCGCTGTGCGCGTGCTAGTTTCACCCGCCAGAAATGGACGTGTCTTCAGCTCTTCCGTGATCGGAGCGGATCAACCGCGTCCACCATCAACTCGGTCGTTGATGCCGGTAATCGCGGATGATCCAAGGGTAACCGCGACTGAGGCATTGCCCGAGCCGGCACCCACTGAGGTGACCACGTGAGTCACTCTCCACGCTGCCAAATTACAGACCGGTGTGATCCAGAATGGCGACTACTGACCGGGGCTCGTCGCATTGATAGAGCCCTACTTGCATTCCGGAGGCTCCCTTCTGGTATTCCATTCGAACGCCGTTGTCTTGTTTTGATTGCTGTCCTCCTTTTCGGGTCGATTGGACTGTTTAGCAGTTCGCTAAAATCAGCCGCTGCACAAGATACAAGTGAAACCGAAAAGGTTGGGGAATTCGTCGAGCAGAACCAAAAAACAGATGGTGATGCAAGTCGTGCTCGCGCTGCGGCTGAACAGGAAAATTTGTCTGGGCGAGCGGCAAATGCGAAGTTGTGGATACCCGCCGTGTTGCCAGATGGTCGTCGAATCACACCGATCGGTATGTATCAGTCGCAGATGGATGAGTTGGTGCCAAAAGATTACCTGCCCGTATCTTTGGAGCAACTCAATCTGGCAATCTCAAAGTGGACGGCGCGAGCTACTGACGATCAGACCAGTCGATTGAAGGGTGCTGTTTATTGGGTAAGGGTCGTTGGTGATACGCTTGTTAGCGAGAAGAGCGTTCTGGATATCGAATCTGATCGTAACGACCAGGTTCGGCGAGCGCTGGGGAAGGTAAATCTGGCTATCGAACAGCCAAGGGGCTTCTCCCCCGGTAACACCACTGTCCCACGGATGGAATCCGAGTCCAATGGAAATCTGGTGGCGGTCTTCCGTGGTGATGAAGTGCCAGGAAGTAGTTCAGAGATCCGTTATTCGTGGAATATGCGGGGCACAAAGTCTGCAAATGGGTATACGTTTGATTTGAAAATCCCACGAGCTCCGCAGGCCCGGTTTTATTTTTCCATGCCTTCGGGGACTTCGCTACGTACTGACCAGGGCGTCTTGAGGCGACGTTCAGAGCCTCCGGTGGAGGCAAGTGAGTTTGTTGAGGAAAGTGAGCTTACTGATGCGAAGGATTTGAATTGGGCAGTCGATGTAGATTGGTACGAGTTGGATGCAGGTGGGCTTGATGCGGTCACCATTTATACTCAGATCGAGCCATCGAATGCGGCGTCTGGCAGTTTCATCATTCGACGCTCTGAAATGCAGTACGAGGCGGATCGTCGTGGTCTGAAGTGGGCTTGCAAGATGGCCGTTCAAGTTCCTGAGGCTTGGCAGTTCCCTGAATTATTTGTTGGCGATGCTACTGTTACCACCATTGAACTTGGTGGCGATCCACTTCAATTCTCGAACGTTGAAGCTGCTGATCGTAAGGGTTACTTGCAAATCAAATTGTTAAGTGACGCCGTGAATGAAGCGGACAAGTTGCTGGATGTGGTGGTGCGGGGGTACTCTCGTTGGGGAGGTGAGCAGGGGTGGTGTGAACTTCCTGTGCCTATTTGGGTCGGTGATAACGTTGTGCACGCAACGGTGGTTGATGAAGCTGTTCTGTCAGTGCGAGAGCCTTTGCGCATCCTGAATTGGAAATTGCCGGAGAATTGGCAGAGGATTAGTCAGGCCACCGAAGCAAATGTGACTACCGTCACGGTGAGAGGCCCAGCGATCACTTCTGAATTTGATCCTGGCACGTCGACGTCTAGAGATGGTTTGTTTAGTAAAAGCCATTGGTCTCGTGTTCAGCTTGCAAATCAGGCAGTCTTTACAGAGAGTGAAGCCGCGTTGCAGTTCAATGTGATTGATGGCAGATTGCAAGCCAAAGCACGAATTGAAATCACGATTGAGTCGGATCGAGTTGAGCCTGTGAAACTGCTTGTGCAAGATGATTGGCTTTGTGAATCACTTACGCTCCAGCATTCAGGTCGCGTCATTGAGAACCCGAGAATTCAGGCGGGTGAAATTATGTTTTGGCCAGAGAACCAAGATATTAAGAATTTCACCATCCTGATTGAGGCTGAAGGCAGTACGGATTTGCTCGAGGAAACTAGTGTAAGACGGAGGATGACGAGTAATCCAAATGGCAGTTTAAATTCAGAAGGAAAAGAAGATGCGACTGGAGAATTTACTGGCAACGGAGGGAAGGCCAGGAATCGTAACCCCGATACGAACCGGGCGATGGCAACGCGTGTGCCAGCCAGTTGGTTTTTGAGATCAAAACAGGCGCGTGGGAAAGTGATTGCGGCTGTAACACCGCCTAAAGATCTGAATTGGAGTGGTGAAGTTGCGTTGCAACGGGGATCGTTCGATCCAAAGTCGTTGACGCCAGGGCAACAATCATTCTTTTCCGGGTTGAGTTCTGAAACACTTTGGTTTGAGCCTCCTTCGGGGCGTACACCCGAGTTGCTGTTGTTGAAGCCAAGTGTCAGTTTCAATGCTGCAACATCCTTCGATGTGCGACGTCTTGGTGATGAAACTTTTGAGATATTGGAGATTGAAATTCAATCGGATGGTCTGTTTCAAGAACGATTACAAGTGCAGACCGGCAGTTTGGAAGGCCGTGGTGAGTTTTTGTGGTCCATCAGTGACAGTGATGATGGATCCACAATTGGTTTGCCCGCATCGGACGTGTCCGAGATAGCGGGTGCTTATTCGATTGATCTTTCGGAGAGAAACTTGCGTGGTCGTAAGTTAATAGCCCGCCGGACCTACAAGACTCCCGCAGCAATCGAAATGCAGCTACCCATTGTTAGTGGGGCATCATCCCAGAATGCTATAGCAACCATTGGGGAAGGGCTATTGGTCAGTCAGAAACCACCTGACGTACAGCGGGTTCCGAGACGCACGTCTGCTTGGAATTCTGAAGCAAAACGCTCAGATGGTGAGCCTTTCAGTAATATGAATATTGCGGTCGAGGAGATTGATGATGAGGTTACAGCAATCGATGGAACTACCCAACTCAGGTATGACGCCATTCAGTCGTCATCGATCACTGTGCGACGGTCGGATGTGAATCCAAGTGTGACTATTGTTTGGCGAGAGCAGGTCCGGGTTGAAGCTTCCAGTCGCGGAACTGACCGCATCGAAGCAACATATCGGGTCTCTCCCACTGCGCCTCTCATTATCTCGTATGAGCCTGAATTGCAGTTGGAGTCTGTCCTCCGCGATAATGAGCCTGTTGATTTGCTGTCGGTGCAGCGAAGGCCTTTGATTCTTGAACCACGGTCTGATACTGAGACAATTCGAGTTGTGTGGAATCGGAGTCAGTATGGTCCAAGTTGGATGCGTGAATGTAAGTTGCCTCTGATTGATGTGTCTGGAACTGTGCTTAAATCGGAGTACTGTCTGGTGGCTGCTTCGGATACGTTTGCACCACTGGCGTTGATCAGAGGTGAGCAGGGAGGACAGGGAATCGCCGCTGTGATTGCCATGCAATCCGGTGAATCAACCACTTTGGTGCGTCGTAATATCGCATTAGCAATGGGTTGGTTGTTAGCTCTGTTGACCTTTGCAGTGTGCTGGTTCATCGCAGAGCAATCACCATTTGTCGTGGCTGGTGTTGTCGTTGTCTTCACAGGCATACTTTTCCTTTGGTGGCCTTGGAAATTAGCTGTGATCGGCTGGTTCATTGTTCCGGCGATCACGGCGGCGATGCTTGCAACCAGCCGTCATTGGTTGTGGTTCGGCCAGTCTGATCATGAGTTTTCGAGGATCAACGAAGAGAGGCTGGAGGAGCCGAGGGATTTGTCGCATGATTTCTCGCTTGACAGCGCGGCCAGGGTTCTTGGATTACTAATTGCCATTTCTCTCTTCTCTTCGGCTGTCGTTGTCGCGCAGGAAGAAGAGGTAAAAGCGTCCGAAAAACAGCCTGCGGCCGGCGGTTTTCCAGAGGTCAACGTGTTGGTGCCGATGGACAAAAACGGAAAACATCTAGGTTCGATGGTTTACATTCCAGGTAAGGTGCATTCCCAGTTATTTCAGCGTGTGAATCGTTCGGAGCCGAAAGATGCTCGCATCGCAGTCGCTGATTATCGGGTCAATATGCAGCCTGAGTTGGTGCAAGCAGGCATGGTTGATGGGCTGAGCATTGAAGCGGACTATCTTATTCATCTGGAAGATGGTGAGCAGGGAATCAACGTCGTCAGGATTCCAATTCCCTTCGCCTCGATCCGAACTGCAAAACTACTGAGTGATGTCAATCGGGTCAGTCGCTTTACGCCGGACAAGGATGGTTGGACGATCGCCACTCTTCCGGCAGTCGGGCACGTGCGGATTCGGTTCTCTCTTTTGGCTACCGTTTCTTTTAATGAACCTTGGGTGAAAATAGCTGCTGCCATTCCTCCTGTGGCCTCTTCTGGCCTTGTGGTGCAGGCTGAGCAGAATGTCAGTGCTTTGCGGGTCGGAGGGCGATTGCTGGACGAAACGGAGTTGCGACGATGGAAAGAAGATCTCGGGCCAACTCAAGAGATGGCAATTGAGTTCAGAACATTACAGACAGCGAAAATCGACGTTCCACGAACACTCGGCAGGCGATATCGCGTTAATGCGGGACGAAGGCAGGTTACGATAGAATGTGAGGTTGATCCACCTGGATTGATCGCGGAGGGTGAAACGTTTCAGTTTGATATACGTGATGGGGCCATGCCGCGACTTACTTCCGGTGACTGGCGGCTTGCAGGTAGCGAACTTAAAAGTTCGAACCGAAGGCAAATGATCCTTGCATGCCTGAAAGATGATCCTGGCCCAATTGGATTGCTTTGGACTCTGCCGCCAACGGTGGTTGACGAGCAGAATGGCGATTCTGGTGAAATTCAGATTCCCGAGGTGACCGCAACCTTTGGTGATAATGGCGATGCTTGGTTGGCGCTGTATAGCGATTCCAACTTGCAGTTCGATGCGTTGGACGCGAGAACCAGTGATGCTTTTTCAGTAGACGACTTCAATAAAAGATGGCGAGGTTTCACCGAGAAAATCAATGATCGATGTTATGTGATTTCTGGTGAATTACCATCACTGATATTAAGTGAACGACTGAAGCAACCACCCACAGTAAGCCAACAGCACGATTTGAAAGTCTTGAGTGATCGTCTTGAATTGACTTATCACGCAACCTTGAGTCCCGGTACTGATTTAGGCCAACAACATTCCTTGTTATTGCCGGAGAATTTGGAATTGTTGCAGTTGACCGTCAATGGCAAGCCGTTGTCCATTGAACCCATGGTGGTGCGTGGTCAGGCGGAAATTCCGTTGCCTAGCTGGCTTCGGAGCTCGTCGAACGAGTCGGGTGAAATACAAATTGACGCAGTGGGTGTAAACCGATTCTCTTGGCGCGCAAACAACCGGTTGAAGAACTTCGTACCACCTCGAATCACGCTGACACCAAAAGTTGAAACAATCGATCAGTACAGTATTTCGCATGATCGGTCGACGGCCTTGGTGGCAGTCGATCTGCCTCTTCCGGATTTAGCTGACCCCAGTGTTGCATTCACAGAGCAGTCCTTAGCTGAAGGGTGGATCCCTGAAGCGTTTTGGGCAATACCACCGGGTACTCAGGTGAAATCGACGAGCTTGGGGGGGCGTTACCGCGTAGCAGGACGCAGTGATGCGTTCAACTGTGACCAGGAAATCGTACTGGATCGAGAAGCCGGAGTATGGCGGATGGCAGTCCAGGTTAAGTTTCTTCCAGGAGCGCGACCAGATTTCATTGATGTCGAAATCCCATCCAGATGGTGTGAACTTGATTCCCTGCGGGTTGAAAATTCAAGGCTTTGGACACGTCAGCCTTCTGCCGATCCAGCGCGACAGATCATTCGGATTGCTCCCGATTTTGAGAAGTTGAATAAGAAGAGCGTGGTCATTCGAGGTCAGCTTGTGGGCGCGGATTCGGCGAGGGTTAGTGTGCCGTCGGTGCGTGTTCTGGGACGAGGCAAACGGCGGGTCATGATCAATGTCCCGAGTCGTTTTGGGGATGAAAAATTGCAGTGGCGTGAACAGGCAGTCAAGGCAATGCGCACAAGTCCTGAGAATCGTGCGACGTATGAGTGTCAGAGACCATCATGGACTGTGGATTTGGCTCCTTTGCCAGAGGTGAATGTCGAGCCTGAACTATTTGGCGTTGATGTTGAGGTCTTTCCTCAAAGTGATGGCGTTTTAGTGTTATCACATTGGGACCTGTTTCCAGGAGGTCTGGATTCAGTGTTAGTAGAGCTGCCACCGGGAACGAACCTCCTCGCCGCGTGGTCGGCTGGTCGAGCGGTTGTTGTGGAACCAATTGAATTGCCGGAAAGTGATGAACAGGCGACTTTGGTACGGGTTCCGCTTGCTTTGACCCGGTTAGTACAACCAATTGAACTATTGTTGGATGCCTCTGCCTCCGTCGCGAGGCGAGGCGAGTACCTGCCAGAGTTGAAAGGTGTTCCAAATACTGAACGTTGGGTGACGCACTACGGGGCTGGCGATCAACTGGATTTGAACTACAAACAACCAGAGTTATTATCCGAACGTGGGCTGTCTCTTGCTCGGGCTGTAGTTGAATCTGTTGAATCACTGGATCGTCTTTCACAGAGACCGGCTGCCGAGATTGCGGCTTGGTTGCAACTATGGTTGAAACGCTATTGGATGATAGCCGAGTCATCTGGCCATGCAGTGCAATTTGCGGATGAGATGGAATTGACCGATCCAATTTTGCCGAATGTTCGTGAATCGCAACTTGGTGCAACGGTCACCATCGCCAATCAGAAACGATGGAAAGAACTCGATACGAGGATGGCAGTATTTGTTGATCGATTCCTGAGTAAGAAGGAGATTTCGGAAACTCGTGAAGCCAATTTTTTTCTGTTTGATGTGGGCGGTTTCGGAGGGTTCTATCCACAGGCTGTTGTTGATTTGGCAGCAAGCGATGCTGGGCCGAAGGTTCAGGTTGCCTCAGAAAGCGATAGTGGCCTCAGGAATTTGATCGTTAACAGCATTACCTTGGCTGTGATCATTGCGTTGCTGAGTTGTGTTGGTCCTTTGCAGCGTTATTTGACGCCAGTTGTCAGGCACCCAGCATTTTGGCTCGCACTGGTCGGTTTATTTGGCTTTGCTGTGGCTCCAGTGCCCGTGGCAGGTGCTATTCTTCTCGTGGCGATCTCGCTACCGGTATTCCCTTCCAAACGATCATCGTTGGCCCACTAAATTCGTTAGAATTTTGACTTGGCAGCGGATACCTTTTAGAGAATCGTTTGATGTGGTGCCGGGATGATGTTCAGGGTTCGCCCCTATGAACTGAAGTGGTGAGGTACCGCAGCCATCACATTGGTAGGAATGGATATTCAGTGGTTATGAAAAAGCATCTCTTCAAATTTTGCACTCGCGGATTGTTTATTGTCTCCTGTTTGTGGTTGGGTGTTGGGTTGAACCCGGTCTATGGCCAGATTTTCGCTAGCGAGCAGAGTGGTAACGGCGAACAGAGTAGTGTCACAGATGAGAGGTCTGGGGATGCAAGCGAGCCACCGTTGAATCGCACCCACAGGAGCTCAGCTCACACCGTTGAAAAAATTCATGATTCATTGCAGACGCGCTCTGGGTACAAAGTTCAGGTGGTTGCGTCAGAGCCTTTGATTGCAGATCCGGTGTCAGCACGGCTTGATCACAAGGGTAGGTTGTGGGTCGTGGAGATGCCGGATTACCCATTGGGCCCCGATGAGGGCGAAGTTCCAAGTGGAAGGATCAAAATACTCAAGGACAGGGACCAGGATGGTGTTTTTGATCAAGCCAGCATTTTTGCTGACAAGTTACTATTTGCCACGGGCGTTCAGCCTTATCGGGATGGGGCCTTTGTAACGATGGCAGGACAAATAGCATTCTTCCGAGACCATGATGGTGATGATCAGTCCGACGAGAGTGTCGTGCTGTTCGAGGGTTTTGCGGAACAGAATCAGCAACTGCGAGCAAACCATCCGACGCTGGGGCCCGATGGGCTCATTTACGTTGCAGGTGGTTTGCGGGGTGGATCCGTTAAAGCGATCGATGCTCGTTATGACCGTAAGGCAGAGCCCGTAGATCTTCGTGACCGGGATTTCTGTTTTGATCCTGAGGGCGGCTGGTGGGGCTCAGTTCCAGGTAAGAGTCAGTTCGGAGTTTCGATTGATGACTTTGGCCGACGTTTGGGTTGCAGCAACAGAAATCCGGCGATGATGGCTGTTTTGACCTTGGATGCTGTTTTGCGTGATCCTCTTTTGGTGGGTCGTGATGCGCTTCATGATGTTGCTTATTCTGCAGAAAAGTCGGAGGTTGTTTCACAGGCTCAGGCTTGGACCACAAGCAATTTGCACTCTGGGCAATTCAGTGCTGCTTGCGGAGTTTTCGCGCCGGGTTGGTATTCTGGCGACGATGAATGGTTACTTGCCTGTGAACCAACGGCATACATCGTGCAGCGTCAACAACTATCTCGCGAGGGGAGTGTCTGGAAGTCTCGGCGCGAGGCTCAGTCCCACGAGTTCCTGTCTTCTACGGATACTTGGTTTCGCCCTGTTGATATCACGGCAGGACCACAGCAGGCAGTTTTGATTGTCGACATGGCGCGAGCAGTGATTGAACATCCTGACTTCATGCCAAGTGAGCTCAAGTCCCGTCCGGATCAACGTGATGGCACTGCGTTGGGAAGAATCTGGAAAGTGGCAGAGGATTCAGTGGTGCCCCGTGTTGTTAGACTCCAAACGATCGATGACGCGATCAAATGGTTGAAGTCAGATTCAGCTTGGCAACGAACATCAGCGTCGCAGTTTCTGCAGGAGAAAGGCGAGGCTGTGCTTCTGCCTCTCAGTGACTTGGTGCTGGACTCACAAGGTAGTCCTGCCGCGCGGTCTCGGGCTGCGTGGCTACTGAACAAAAATGGATCTTTCAGTAAACGCCATGCTCTTTCTCTAATGAAATCTAGCTATGCAAGAGTACGGGCACTTGGCATTCACTTGTCAAAGAGACGACCTGAGCTATTGGAAAATATCTTGGCGATGGATGCTGACGCCGACCCATTGGTGGTGAGACAGGTGGCTGTAGTGGCCGGCGCGGCATCTGACTTTGCATCTTCACGTGTACGAGCCTTAGTCAATATTGCAGACCGATGGTCATCCAAGGATGAATGGATCCGGTTGACGGTGGCGAGCGTAGATTCCTCACTGCTGAAAGAGCTATCTCGACAGTTAGCAAGCCAGAAGCAGATGGATGTTCGTTTGCTCACGCATTTGGTGGAACGAGTTGGTGTCGAGTCGCCTGCGGATGCAGCTGCGATTGTTCTTGCTGCATGCCCCCAAGTGACTGCGGAGTCGATTTTGAATCGACGGCAAGTGGAGTTATTGAAGGCGTGGATTCGGGGAGTACGAAGGTCTCGGCAGGCGGTTTCAAAAGTCGTAGCTGCTTTGCCTGAAGATCAACGAGTTAAGTTCCGCGAGCTTGCTTCGCATGCTTTGAATACTGCGCAGACGTCGACTGTTCCTGCTGATCTGCGTGCCGCGAGTCTTTTGCTTGCGTCAGATTTTGGTCAAGTAAAATCACCGCTACGAGAATTGGTAAGGGATACTGCTTCGCCGGATTTACGAGCTGTGGCTTTACCATTGAATTTGCGGAATGACTCGGAATGGACGCGAGACTATCTGGTTCAGAATCTCACCGGGATGACCATGACTGTGCGCTCGGCAGCGATAGCAGCATGTGTGAGACGTGTCGACGACGTGAAGTGGTTCTTGCAAGAAATTGAAGCAGGTGAGATACCTCGAACGGTCGTTGATCCAGCAACCGCCAAAAAATTGCGGCAGCACCCCGACGCAGTGGTCAAAGCTGCTGCTGGCCGATTGCTGGCCACCGATCCCAATCGGGCGAAAGTACTGGAACGCTACGCGGGCTCAGCTACCGTGCTGGGTAATGCAACGGTGGGAAAAAATCTGTTCAAAGAGCATTGCTCAGCCTGTCATCAGGTAGGAGGGGTGGGAACCAATGTTGGACCGGACATCAGTGATTCGCGTACAAAAACTCCCCAAGCACTTCTGACTTCTATTTTAGATCCAAACGCAGCGATCGATGCCGCATTCATTCAACATCGAGTTCTGACGGTGGACGGGCGAGTGTTGGACGGCCTGTTGGTGGGAGATGCAGACAACACTGTGATCCTTCAGCAAAAGGGTGGGAAACGGGCTGTGATTCCACGTGATGAGATTGAGCGATTGCAGGCACCCGGCGTTTCGTTAATGCCAGAGGGATTCGAAGAGACACTTAGCCCCGGCAAGATGTCTGATTTGCTTTCTTATCTTAAAAACTGGCGGTATTTAGACGGCGCAATCCCCGGAGACATTCCCGGCCGAAACTGAGTTGTTTGAAAACCGGCTGGGGTTGGGCAGGGTAGCTATTCAAGAATGCCGCTGTGCCGCTGTGCCGCTGTGCTGCTGTGCTGCTGTGCCACTGTGCTGCTGTTGGGTGACGTGAGGTGACCAGCACCTTGCCATCGGTACCAACCCACAGTTGTTTTGATAGAAATATAAAATGGGAAATGAGAAATGGTGATTGAACAGCAGAGTAATCGTCCCTTGAAGATGGGGCTCATTGGTGGGGGAGGCAATGGCTTCATTGGTAAGGTGCATACCACTGCCGCAACACTTGATCGTGAGGCAGTGCTGACGGCTGGAGCTCTTTCGTCGGATCCAAAAAGATCTCGCGAGTCAGCATTAGCAATGGGGATTGCGCCCGACCGTGCTTATGGATCATTTCGTGAATTGATCAGTGCGGAAAAATCACGCTCAGCAGATGATCGAATTGATTTTATTTCGATTGCGACGCCAAATCACACACACCGTGAAATAGCGTGTGCAGCACTCGAAGCAGGATTTCATGTGGTCTGTGATAAACCGATGACAATCACCACTACCGATGCAGATGCGATGGTATCCGCTGTGCGTGATTCCGAGTGTGTATTCGCGCTCACCCACAACTACTCGGGTTATCCACTGGTACGTCAAGCGCGTGAGTTGATTGCCAATGGCGAGCTGGGTGATTTGATTGCGATTCGAGCCAATTACGTGCAGGGATGGATGCATGGCATGAATCCAGACGAAATTCCTGCGAGGGGAGCATGGAAGTCAGATCCAAATAAGAATGGGCGTGCGGGGTCGCTAGGCGATGTGGGGACGCATGCTTTTCATTTGCTACAGTTCATCACAGGTATGACCCCATCGAAGGTGCTCAGTCACATGCGGTCCTATTCATCCCACCATGAGTTAGATGATTATGGGCACGCGATGCTTCAGTTCGCAGAGGGCACGACGGGCATGGTCACTTGGAGTCAGGTGTCACACGGGCGTTTGAATGATTTATCAATCGAAGTGGATGGCACGAAAGCATCGTTGGCATGGCGTCAGGAGGAACCGAATCAACTCTTGCTGCGTTCTTTGGGGCAACCGACAAAGATTTACGAAAGAAATCCAAACGCTGATTACACTCTGCCCTCAGCGGTAGCTGCTTGTCGTTTGCCAGGCGGGCATCCGGAAGCATTTTTTGAGGCATTCGCAAATGTGTATCGTGATGCTTTTTCAGATATGCGGCGAATCATACGCGGTGAGAAATTGGGCTCTGAACCTGTTCTGTACCCTTCCGTAAACGACGGAGCAGACGGCGTTCGATTCATGCAGCGATGCTTGGCAAGCGTGGATGCCGATGCGGCTTGGCAAGCCTGGTAAAGGGATCGTTAGGTGCCAGATAGTCAGTTCGCTATGGTTTTGGTAACCCTGTGGTGGCTTTCTTTTCTTCATCAGTGTTGATTGCCTGATAGACAGTCCAAGCACGCTTGCGTTGACCATGTGGGTGCTCTTTGGTTGGTAGTGTTCGAAGCCCAAGCTTCAAGCCGCCTTCGTCGGGATGATCAACCCATCGGTGGTAATGAAAAGATTCGATCCATGGAAAGTCTCGTATCTTCTGCATTGCGTAGTGCAGCGAGCCCGCTTGTCGGTTCTGATCCGCTGCCTCATAGGTTGGAGTGTGGAATCCTTGCTCACTCAGCAACACACCTCTTCTTGCTCCATTGCTCTGTCGCATTGAACTCTGATTCAGGAAATCGCCCAGCACATGCAGGTTCTGGATCGTGATCAAGGGACTATCGAAGTGGTTTTCGATGTTCGTGTCCTGCCACGCGGTTTTTGCGAACAGGCTTTGTGGGTAAGGGTGATAGGCGACTCCCCAAGCAAAGTCACCTTCCTGGCTGGAGTATCGTTGCAACGCAAGCAATGCTTGTTTGGGAGATAATTGTTCCCAACGGTTTGGATTGATGACATTCCAATTGTGGGTAAGCGAAATGAAAACGCGTGCGTGCGGATTAAAAGCGCGGGCTGAGTTGTGAATCATTCGCATGGATCGATAGTATGTTTCCAGATAGATCTCGTCGGGTTGTTTTCCCATGTTGGTCCAGACCGGATGATAATCGACTTCATTGTGAGCAATCCAATTGGTGATCACACCTGGTGCTTGATCTGGCGTGCTGTAACGTTTGGCGATGCGACTGAGCAAATAACCATAGATGGTGGTTCCGAGAGGCGTGCTCATGTTGGGCATGGTATACACGCCACCCGCAGATTCCTGATGTTGCAGTACTGCACTTGGCTCACTTGGGTTTGTTCTTGGGACAAGAACAATTGCCGTGACAATGATGTTGTGCTGCCTGCAATAATCAACGAGTTGATCTAGTGCAGTGAATGCTGATGATTTGAAATAGATTGGTGGACCGGGTGATGGAATTACTTCTCGCCCTGGGCCGTCAGCAGTGCTGAGGAATCGGCTGAGCACAAGATTTATAGTCACTGCTTTGATACCCAGGTCGTGAAGATCCGACTTGGGGCCTCGCGAACTGAAGCCACTCAAGCCCTTCTGGTTCTCCGGTCGCAATGGCTTAATTTTGGTGAAGTCATTGATCTTGAAATCAGTGGCGTAGTGCCGTGCAGACAGAAAATGGTCCTTGTTGCCTTGTGGTTTCATGGCCTTGATTCGCCAGCCACTAAAAAGGCGGTCCCGGTTGCCAACCATTCTTGGCAGCACCAGGGAAAATTGATTGGCTTTCAACCTTAGTGGGGATGGCAGAGTTATTCCTGTTTCATTGATTTGAACATCAGCAGGGAATTCGACGAGTCGAACCAATACTTCAGCAGTGTCCCTTGTTGCTTGTGGTATTGTTGCTTGTGGTATTTGGCCATTCAGTGTGATCGTATCCTTCTCAATTAGCACTTTGGTGAAACTCGCCGGGAATGATGTTGCAGCATATTCACGAATTGCTTTGGCTGATCTCGTTTTTTGTTCTTCGATTCTGCGTCGATCTGCAGCAAGATCACGTTCTCGTTGGGTCGGTGGACGTATTTTAATGTCGCGAATCATGATTTTTCGGTTGGGTCGCTGACCAAGATCCAATCTCAATTGAGTGATCACATCGGGAAATTTCTCTCCATTAGGGGGTGTAAGAGGAGTGGCGTACTCGCGCCATCCTTCCGCTACAGAAAGATTGGGCAACCTCAATTGCATCGTGGAACTGATTGGTGGGCCGAGAAACAACGAGACGTTGTCGATGCCGTCAGGGCAGAAGTACTCAAATGACAAAACGGGTTCACTGAGTATCAAGGGTGTGCTCCACTCCCAAACGATGAATGGATCGTTACCTGTTGTGGTAATGCTCAGGTTCGCTTCATGCGTATTGAAATCAACGTGTTGAGTTCGCAGTGGTTCATTAGGAAACACTATCAACTTGGGCTGGTCCGCTTGCAGGACGCTCGAGCGACAAAAACTGTGCTGTACGAGGATGCAAAACAGCATTATTGAGCAAACTGTAATTCGCGAGGATTTTTTCCAAGTCGTCGTTTGGATCGCAGTTGTCAGGTTATATTTGTGCATCAATATGGAAAATGGAGACTGGTGGGCGAATGAAAAAGCAGGAACGAGCATTAGTGATTCGCGAACGGTTAGGTGGATTGTACCCCGACCCACCCGTTCCCCTGGATCATAAGGATGAATTTACGTTGTTGGTCGCTGTCCTGTTGAGTGCGCAGTGTACTGATAAGAAGGTGAATGAAATCACTCCGGAGTTGTTTCGTTCCGCTCCAGATCCGCATTCAATGTATCAGTTGGGCGAGAAAAAGATTTTGTCCATTATTCGGCCTCTTGGTTTGTCGAAGCAGAAAGCGAAGAGTTTGGCAGGTCTTGCTGCGCGAGTCATTGATGAGTTCGATGGAGAAGTACCGCAATCGTTTGAAGGGCTCGAGAGTTTGCCGGGAGTCGGTCACAAAACTGCGAGTGTTGTGATGGCGCAGGCATTTGGCGTCCCCGCATTTCCTGTCGATACGCACATTCATCGCCTCGCGCAGAGATGGGGACTTTCAAGTGGAAAAAACGTAGCGCAAACCGAGAAAGATTTGAAAAAGATTTTTCCGAAGTCCGATTGGAATGACTTGCATTTGCAAATTATTTTCTATGGACGTGAGTATTGCACTGCTCGAGGTTGTGATGGAACCAAGTGTCCTCTTTGTCGTGAGCTTTATCCGAGACGGCGAACGCCAGTGATTTGGCGTAAGCCATAAAATCAACCTGGATGTTGTTGCCAGTAGTTGGAGTCCAGCATCGATTTTGGTGCTGGTTTACTGTTGAAGGAACTGCACGGCAATTTGTGAAAGTTCGAGAATGATTTTTGGCAGAAGCCGTCGGTGAGCCAATTGGCAAATCTTTAAATCACGATTCAGGTTGATTTGTCAGCACCAGATTGTCCCGATGGACAACATTCTCATAGGGACGGTGGCCGAGTATTTCTGTAATGTTCTCGCTTGGCTGTCCGATGATTTGATCGACTTCTGTAGATGGGTAGTTGGTGAGCCCGCGTGCGATTTCTCTGTTGCTTTGATCGTGAATAGCGACAACGCTACCTTGTTCATAGGATCCGTTACTTTTCGTGATGCCGATGGCAAGCAAACTTCGACCATGTTGGCAAACAGCATTTACAGCTCCGTCATCCAGAACCAATGTGCCGGTAACACGGGCGGCACTGCTGATCCAACGCCTCCGTCCACGGATCGATTTTTCAGGAGGCAGGAATAAGGTTCCAATGGGCGTGTCTGAAAAAATCTTGTCCAACACCTGATCGTCTCGACCTGGAGCAATGATCATGGTTTGGCCGTGCGATGTTGCTACTTGCGCAGCTTCAAGTTTGCTCGACATCCCACCTTTACTGTGGTTGTTCTGCTGGTCCTGCGCAAGTGCGAGTATCTTCTCATCAATGGTTTTCACCAGATCAATTCGCTTACTGTCTGGGTGATCAGGTGGCCCATCATAGAGACCATCGATGTCGGATAAAATGATCAGAATTGCTTCAGGTAGCAGGCCTGCTACCTGCGCTGCAAGTTGGTCATTATCACCAAACGTGGTCATCAATTCAGAAACAGCAACGGAATCGTTTTCATTGACAATCGCAATGGAGTTGTAGGCATGAATCTGGATGAGAGCATTCCGAACATTCAGGTAGGCGTTTCGCCGTCGCAAGTCATCTGCGGTTAACAGTACTTGGGACGCGTGCCGTCCCATTCTGGCGAGGGACGATTCATAAGCCTGCATCAGATCGGTCTGCCCGATGGCGGCTACGGCTTGTAACTGTGCCAAGCCGCTGGGACGCTCCGCAAGACCCAGTTTTCCAATCCCCGCGCCCACGGCACCACTGCTGACCATCACTGTCTGTCGCCCTGTATCCGCAATGCGGCAGAGTTGTTCAGACAGCAGGTCAATTCGACGCCGATCCAACTTGCCATCAGCGGTCGTGATCACACGGGTACCGACTTTGACAATCACGCTGCGGGCGGTCTCGATCGCGGCAAGCCGCAGGGCCTCGGTAGTGGGTATGTCCATGAATCGATTGGGGGAAATGATTTTTTCCGGACTTTTTAGTGATTTTACCGTCGGTTGCGTGCAAAATGCATCGCCTACAACAGATCCATTGTCATGGGGAATCGACGAGCTTGGAAGCCCGCTGTACTTTGGGACGCTGTGCGATGCACGAAAGCGATTTACTTAGCTTCTGCCGGCGTTCACCATGCCGGTTTCCGACTTCAACGGAATACCCTCGATATGAGCGAAATACATCACGAGTGTGGTGTTGCAGCCATTTACCACTTGTCAGGTCGTGGTCGCAGTCCGCTATGCACCGATGACGGACCACGGCATATTTCCCGGCTGCTGCCCCGGATGCTGTTGGACATTCAAAATCGTGGTCAGCTTGCTGCTGGCATGACGACGTTTAATCCTGATTGTGCTTCACTGCTCAAAAATCGGAAAGATGTTGGAACCGTCACGGAAGTCTTTCGATTGAATCATCGTGCCAAGGCAGAGGCGCTCATGAAGTCGCTGGCGGGACGCGCCGCCATCGGGCATGTTCGCTATGCTACCTGTGGTCAGGATGATCGAAATTATGCACAGCCTTTTGAACGGAAACACATCCACAAGCGAAAGTGGTTCAGCTTTTGTTTCAACGGTCAACTCTCGAACTATGGAATTTTAAAAGAGAGGCTGTTGGCTGACGGGGACCATCATCTGGCACTGGATACCGATACCGAAATCATTCTTCATGAATTTGGTCGTTTGCTCAGTAAGTCGCAATCACGCATTGACTGGATCGATGTGTTGAGAAAAACGACTGCCGGTTTCGATGGTGCGTACAGCCTTGCTTTGTTGACTGCAGAAGGCGAGATGATTGTTGCCCGTGATCCTTTGGGCATCAAACCGATGTGCTACGTGCATGAAGGACCCCTGTTTGCTGCAGCCAGTGAGAGTGTTGCGTTGCTCAATCTTGGTTTCGAGAATGAGCAGATCAAATCCTTGCCGCCTGGGCATGCGATTGTGATTGATCCGAAAACTGGATTCCGAATGGAACGTTTCGCGCCTGAGCAAAAACCGGCCCATTGTTTCTTTGAATGGATCTATTTCGCAAATGTTGCCAGCACCTTGGATGATCGAAGTGTCTACCTGAGTCGAACCAAGCTCGGTGTTGAGCTCGCGAACGCTGAACGTGAATTCGGTGGAGTTGATCTTAATCCTGATGAAACCATCATTGTGCCTGTACCTGATACCAGTAAGGCTGCTGCTGATTCGATGGCTTATGAACTATCGATTCCAAGTCGTGAAGGGTTGATCCGGAATCGTTATGCAGGTCGTACCTTCATCGAAGCAGGTCGGGCACGCAAAGCCAAGGCTGCGACCAAATACACACCACTCAGGGAAGTACTGAAAGATAAACGTGTGATTCTGGTCGAAGATTCGATTGTGCGCAGCACCACCATGAATGTTTTGCTCGACCGAATTCGGGAAGTTGGGGGAGCAAAGGAAATTCATGTTCGTGTTGCGTGTCCGCCAATCATTGCACCCTGTTTTTATGGGATCGATATGAGTACGGTCGATCAGTTGATCGCACCCAAATACTTTACACCCAATGGCGCATTGACCGAGGATAACCAGCAGCGGCTTGCAGATGATCTTGGAGCAGACTCGTTAAGGTATCTACCGGTTGAAGCGATCTCGCGAGCGATTGGAAAGCCGGCGGATCATTTGTGTCAGGCATGTGTGACCGGAAACTATCCGACAACCTGTGGTCAGCACCTTTATCAGATAGCGCTTGACAACCGTGGCGCAAAGATGGATAGCAAGCGGACCTATGAGCAACTGGCCGCAGCGTTATCAGAGTCGTAAGCCAGGCTTTAGGTAAGCAGCCTCGGATGTCCAGTTTGTCGTGACCGTCGGTCGCGGGCCACAGCTGGGATGTCTCCAAGGTACGGGCCTGTCATTTCAGACGCCGTCGCCATGAGTCGTGATGACGTTTAGACCAGCGGCCTTCAATGGACGCGCTGGGTCAGAGTCAATATGTAAACCACTTTGTTGAAGTGAATCCTGGATCGCGATTAAAAACATCTGCTCTGCCATTGCTTCGGATACTTCACGTTCGCTGGGCTGTCCCGAAAAAAAGAGTGACCATCCTCGGAAAGTGCTTGTGCTTTTTGATGCAACATGGATTCGGCAATTCCTATTGATGCTTGGGTCGGAGCTGTCATGAGTTGTGGGTAGGGCGGCGGTTAACGCGATTCCGAACGCGTGTACGGGGTCATCACTTAATGATGCTGCTCTGCGCTGGGCTGTTTGTGCCAGCGCTTTTGCGGTTTGCGCGGATGCATAGCCCTCGCTCGGCTCAACACCCAGGTATTGTTGAGTTGCCTGGCGCGAGTAAGGCATGACAGCTTCCACAAAGTTGAGTGATGCACCTGGGCGACGTAGGCAACGTGAGATTACCCCTGATCCTCCGCCGGTGAGCACCATCGATATCTGAATTCTGGATGTGCACAGCTTTTTTAGAACGCTAGCCCATGCATCGTCAGTTGGTTGGAATTCAAGTGGATCCGGCATGTGTAGGTCGGTTGCTATTAATTGAATCGCAGATCACGAGTTGCATTCATGGTCTGTGGAGGATGGTGGTTTGCATCATACCCGTACCGCTGTAGTGGGGGTAACTTGCGGCGTGTCGCTAGGCAGCCTGGCGAGTATTCGACCTGAATTCTGCAGGACCAAACTTTTTTTGTCCCAGCCAGTGCAGATTGCTAAGTGATGTCTGAAGAACTTCAGCCCCTTGTTGTGATCATATAATTCGCCGAAGCGTCCTGCCATGATTGCTGTTCGTTCGAAGGTGTCATTCTGTGACACAGTGTTACAGAGAATTGGTCCTCTCACGAGAGGGTGAAATGGATAGGATGGCTTGGTAGCCGGGGGGAATTTTCTCGTCGTTTATTGAGATCACCAGAAGTAAGTTTGCGAGCGATTGACTGCCATGTTTTTAAAGTATGTTCTGATCCTGCTGATTTCCTGTTCGTTGTTTGCATCGGAGGTTTTTATCCTTCATGCTGCGTCCCCCACTCTCGAACCTGCCAAGTTGGAGACGCTGGACCTGACCGATTTTCGAGGTCGGAATTGGACGCTGAAAGATTTTGAAAACGATTCCATCCTGATCGTTGCTTTCTTCGGGACGGAATGTCCTTTGGCCCAGTTTTATGCAACTCGCTTGAACCGGATCGCGCAGCAATACAGCAAAAAATCTGTTCAGGTCATTGCCGTGATAAGCAACCGTCAGGATTCGCTCGAAAAGATAGGGGCGTTCGCTTCGCGGAGAAACTTGACTTACCCCGTAGCGAAGGATCCCGCGAACCGGTTCGCTGATCAGATTGGTGCCGAACGGACACCGGAGGTATTTGTCTATGATTCCTCCCGAAATTTGCGTTACCGCGGTCGCATCGATGATCAACGCGGTGTCGCGCACGACTTGTTAGAGCCGCGTCGCCGCGACCTGCAGCTGGCTATCGATGAGTTGATCGAGGGCAGGGAGGTAAGTGTTCCAAGAACTGAGGCCTCCGGATGCATCATTAGTCGTACCAAGCAAGTTGATTCCAAAAGCGAGATTACTTATGGCACTCACATCGCAAAAATCTTGAGGAAGAATTGTGTTGGCTGTCATCGTGAGGATGAGTTGGCCCCATTCAAGCTCACCAATGGCGAAGAGGCATCATGCTGGTCAGACATGATTGTCGAGGTCATTCGCGAGGAGCGGATGCCGCCGTGGCACGCTGACGATAAGCATGCGAAATTTTCCAATGAACGGAGATTGACCGCAGAAGAAAAACAGCTGATCTTGAAGTGGGCCGAGGCTGGAGCTCCGCTTGGACCAGAACCAGATTTGCCACCATTGCCGGCCAAGCCAGTAGGGTGGCAACTGCCAAAAGAACCCGATTTGGTTCTGCCGGTAACCTTCACTCCGATTTCGGTACCGGCCGAGGCTGGGCCTCGCGGTGTGCGATATCAGTGGTACATGCAATCGCCGGGCTTCACAGAGGACAAGTGGGTGACGGCTGCAGAGTTGCGGCCGGGAAACATTGATGTCGTGCATCATATTCTTGCCTTTGCCGTCGAACCCGGAAAGGAACGCGTGACGCTCGCGCGGGCTGATGTTGAGTATTTGTTTGGTTATGTTCCTGGAGCAAGAGTAGAACCATTGCCACCTGGGCACGCCAAGAAAATACCTGCGGGTCACAACATCTACTTCCAAGTCCACTACACACCGAATGGTACTCCGCAAAAAGTTCAAAGTCACATGGGCTTGGTCTTTGCGGATCCAAAAGACGTGACGCACCAAGTGAGAACCAGTAGCGCAAGGGAAAGGCGTTTCCGTATTCCTGGTGGCCGCAGGTTGGGAAAACGCGAGGGTCCATCGGACTACTCTGTTGAGGCAACAAGTGAAACGTTACCGAGCAATGCCACTTTGCTCGCATTCAGCCCTCACATGCACCTACGCGGGAAGTCGTTCAATTATGAATTAAGGACGCCTGATGGTGAATCTCGGATGTTACTCAATGTGCCGAATTATGACTTCAACTGGCAAACAACCTACATTTTGGACAACCCACTTGAGGTACCTGCTGGGAGTAGACTCCACTGTACAGCGGTTTACGATAACAGCCTGAGTAACCTCAGCAATCCTGATCCGATGATGGATGTGACGTTTGGTGATCAAACGTGGGACGAGATGATGATTGGTTTCTTTCACTACTCGGTACCAGTCAATCGCACCGAGGAACCGAGTACAGAGTAGGGCTGAGTCTGCGATTTGAGCCTTCTTTCAGAAGGCTGTTGCGATAGAGCAAAGCTATTCTGCTTTTTGTCGGGTTGCTCCCCGTTTCATGGCTTCGCCAAGTGAAATTGTGCCTTCACCGTAGAGCGGGGAATCGGAACCGGCACTGCCGAGTACGGGGGTAGCGTTGTTACTGGGTAGCCAACGTTTCATTTGGTCAGCGATCTGGCGAGACTCGACGGCGGTGGCCTCGTCGGCAATGAGGTTGTTCCATTCGTTTGCGTCATTTTGGTGGTCGTATAGCTCTTCGCTTCCATCGGCATAGCGTGAGTATCGGTATCGATTACCGCGTAGCGAATGGTTGTTCGGTCCAAACGTGCAAAGTACGGGACGATTCCATTTTGATTTTGGGGTCTCTAGCAGCGGTTTAAGGCTTCGCCCTTCCAGATCAGTCCGTTTGGGTAGGTGAGCTAAATCGAGAAGAGTCGGGAATACGTCGATAAGTCCTACTGATCTTGAGCAGTTCTGATCCGCGACGATCCCCGGACCTGCAAAAATGAGCGGGACGCGGGTCGTTTCTTCCCAAAGTGAGCGTTTGGCCCAACGAAGTTTTTCACCAAG
>NZGD01000241.1 GCA_002690925.1 Rhodopirellula sp. | reverse complement strand
TCAAAGTGTGCCAAGCGAATTCCCGCCGCGAGACCACTCATTCCAGCGCCGATGATGATCGTGTCGTACTCGTTACTCATCCGCGTGGCAAACTCGCAAGGCTATTGTGATTTTGGAAGGCTGTTGTGATTCTCAGTGACTCTGAAGCAGCCATGGGGGAAGATGTGGAGAGGATCAAGGCAAGCCATTTGGCAATTTTCGGCCCGCGCGATCCACCACTTGCATTCTGGCACGTTGTACAGCGTTTTCGGCTTGAAATCGATGGTTCGGAGGCTCCCTGAACCCGTCGAGCGTGTATCAGGGGGGAAGTGGGTCGCAAATCCAGTCTGGAAAGCGTAATCGATACGTCCACTAATCTGTACCGCCTATTTGCTGTTGCCGATTGATGACGCAGGGCTTGAGGGGAGAGTTGACGGTTGTGAGAAAGACAATCAACGTCATGAAATTTTAGAATAAGTGAAGCGTTTCCGGCCAACAACGACTTTTTTACCGGAAATCGTTAGCGTTTTCTCCGAAACATATTCCCAGACTCATGGTGGCATCCCTGAGCCAGTGCCGTGTGTGCGATGGGGCATTGGGAATGGATGCTGGAATTCTCAGGGGGGATCGGTTAGCATCGCATCCCCCGCCGTCGCAAAGACTTGCCGGCCAACTTGGTTGGTGTCCAGCTTTTGAATATCAGCGTAAGTTAAGCATCCCGGGGGATTCCTGGCTTGATGTTGCTCTGGGGTTGGCAGCCGTTAACACTCCCCTGGTCGAGTGCCTGCCTGCTCAAACGCGTCACAATTTCGCCGTTGAGCGAATTCGACCAGCTCAGCAACTCAGTGATTTGAGTCCTGGCTCTTCGCTTAGCGGGTTTTTTCGGTGTAGAAGGCTGCCGCCGGTCAGCGGCAGGGGTAGCAGACTTGCTTTGGTGAATTGTTGATGAAGAGTGAGAAAATCAAATTCGTGTTGGTCGGTGGTTTCCTCGGAGCAGGCAAGACCACCTTGGTAGGTGAGCTTGCCAAGCGGTATTCAGCACAAGGGAAACGCGTCGGCATCATTACTAATGATCAGACCGAGGACTTGGTCGATACACAGAACCTTCGGTCTCAGGGTTTTGAGGTGGGTGAGGTCTCGGGAGCCTGTTTCTGTTGTAGCTTTGATGATCTGGTCGCAACGGCAGAAGAGTTCACTGCCGACCAGATTCCTGATGTCGTGTTAGCAGAACCGGTGGGTAGCTGCACGGACTTGGTTGCGACCGTGATCCTTCCATTGCAGCAGTTGTTGGGCGAGAAATTTGAGCTTGCACCCTTCGGAGTTTTATTAAAACCTTCTCACGGGAAACGAATTCTAGCTGTGGCGTCGGAGGGTAAGAAAAGTGGCTTTTCCCCCCAAGCCGAATACATTTTCCGGAAGCAGTTGGAAGAGGCTGATTATCTCATGATCGGACGACTCGACCAACTCAATGATGATGAGGTTGCGGAATTGCGTGAGCGTTTGCAGGCAATCTCGGAGGATGTGCCGGTGATCCCTGTGAGTCCGAAGTCCGGCGAGGGAGTGGAGGCAGTCATGGCTCGCATTGACCACCCTTCGACAAGCAGTCGACGTTTGCTTGACATCGATTATGACACGTATGCCGACGGAGAAGCGGAATTGGGCTGGGTGAATCTTACGGCTTCAATCACTGCCGCGGAGAAGCTCATCGATCTGGATGCGCTGGCTCAAAATTTGGTCGGTAAATGCGCCGAAGTGGTAATCGAAACAGGAGAGGGACAGATCGCGCACCTCAAAGTCTCGGCCTTGGGTGGGGACACACAGTCCGTTGCCAATGTTGTGAGTAACGACTCGGGCGTCGATGTCGGTTTGGCGGCCGGGCGTGAGGTTGCGGGCAGCGTCCAACTGATCGTCAATGCACGGGTTGCGATGGACCCCGACAATCTGGAAATCGCGTGCAGAGATGCTGTGGCGTTCGTTTGCACCGAGCACGGTTTTGAAGTCAAGTCTGTTACTGCCCACTCTCTGCGTCCAGGGCGTCCAACGCCGACGCATCGCGTGATGCGTTAGGACATCCAAGTGCGTTAGGACATCCAAGTGCGTTAGGACGGCCAATTGCGCTGTCAAGGTTTGTCTAGGGCTGCCCGGTGACCGCAACGCATGTGAAAAGAACGAGTTTTCACATTCGCCGGCGGCTTTCGTGTTTCATGCCCCAAGGCCTGCCCGAGCAGGCTCCTCAATCGATCCGATACAGGGCTTTATCCGTTCGCAAGATGATCGAATCGTTAACGATCGCAGGTGACGCCATGATTTTCCCATCCAATTGGTTTTCAGCCACAATCGTTGGCTCAACGCCAGGATGAATCACCGTCACTTTTCCCTCATGAGACCCAAAGTAGAGGTTGTTTCCCGCCAATACTGGAGATGCCGAGTAAGCACCGCCAATCCTTTCCTTCCAGACCGAATCACCGGTCTTAGTATCGAAGCTACTAGCGACACCATTGTCGGAAATCACGTAAATCAAACCTTCGTGGATTAATGGAGAAGGTTTGGCTGGAATACCCTGCTTCACGGTCCATGCGACATGCGTGTCAGTGACATCACCGCTGCCATCCACCTTGACAGCCCACAATTCCGGTTTGCCAAAGCCGGTTGAAAAATAAACGATGTCATCAGCAAATACAGGTCGTGGCACGACGGAGAATCCCTTTCCGTGATAGACCTTCCAAATTTCTTTGCCAGTCTCGGGTGAGTAGGAAACCATCCATTGGGATGCCATGCAAATCAGCTGCTCACGACCTGTTTGATCTGTGATGGCGATCGGTGTGCTGTAGGCTTTTTTCTGATCACCCGTTGGCGCGTCCATTTCCGGGCGATCCACTTCCCAGAGAGTCTCTCCGGTCGACTTGTTCAAGGCTGTAACGTACTGACGCTCCACTCCATCCTGAATCAGAATGAGCATGTTTTTCAACAGATAGGGCGAGCTGCCAGGGCCCACTGAGTGAACCAATGGCAGACGCCGCTGCCAAACAACTTTACCGCTCGCAAGATCTACGCAATAGGTTCCGTAAGTACCGAAATGGCAATAGATGTGCTTGTCATCCATCACGGGTGTTGGGGATGCATAGCTGTTCAGGGAGTGGATGGCGTCGGGTGAGTCAATGGAGGTGAGGTCGATTGTTTTTTGGATGGATCCACTCTTGAGGCTGACTGCGATTAATTTCAAATCAATTGATTTGGCAATCGACAATTGTTTGAATTTGCGTTCTTCGATGCCACTCTTTTTGAATAGCTCGACTTTCTCTTCTGCGGTCGGGACTCGCTCAATCGCCGTAGTGACCCAAATCGTTCCGTTCGAAACCACCGGGGACGACCATGCAAGACCAGGAAGTTCCGTCTTCCATGTCACACCCTCAGACTCACTGAATTCAGTTGGAATCGTCTGATCCTGTGCGATCCCGTCACCGCCAGGACCTCTGAATTGTGGCCATGAATCTGCCGCTGAAAGGGTACTCTGAGTCAAGAGGCAAAGAACAGCAATGAATGGTAGACGGACGGGCATGAAAAGACCTGAAGAGCGAAGGAGGGATGATGGTGCAACTTAAATCCGAACACGTCTACGCGAAATCCGAACTTATTCCACAGCTGATAGTTTAACACGCCAGCGGGACCCGGTTTGCTACCGTCGCATGGCTTCCTCGGTTGGCTTCTGATTGTTTGCAAAGCAAAGCTCGTGCTGGGACGAGGCCGGATGACCACTGCAACGAAGTGTCACCGCTTCGTTGCCCGCAGTGCGTTGCTGCTAGATCAGCAGCGTTGCAGCCAGGGCAGTGCGTTGTCGCCAGAGTTCAGACGCCGCTTGTTTTTATACCCTTTGTTCCAGTAACCGTTGGTTTAGTAACCGTTGCTGTTGTTGCTACTTTCGTATTGGACCGGATCAAGGCCGAGTTGTTCGCGTGCCGGATCGAGGATGGCTGCAGTGGCGCTGGCTCCCACACGAGAAACACCCATGTCCCGCACTTTCAAGAGGGTTTCCAGGTCACGCACTCCGCCCGCAGCTTTCACTTGGGTGGGAAGACTTCGGTGCGCGAGCATCAATTCCAAATCGGGCATCGTTGCACCCGATGTTCCAAAACCGGTCGACGTCTTGATCCAATCTGCCTCAAGTTCACAACAAATTTCACACAAACGCTGTTTCTGAGAATCTTGCAAGTAGCAGTTTTCAAAAATGACTTTGACTTTCCGCTGGTGCTCATGAGCAAGCGTCGTGATTGCCTTGATTTCGTCAGTGACAAGTTGCCAACGGCCACTTAGGGCTGCGGAAATATTGATGACCATGTCGAGCTCAATTGCGCCGTCCGCGATCGCTTGCTCAGACTCAGCAACTTTGGTGCTTGTGGCTTGACCGCCATGTGGAAAACCAATCACGGTACTCGGCAGGACGCCAGAATCCTTCAACAGATCGGTGCATCGAGCGACATAATACGGCATGATGCAGACGCTTGCGACTTCATAGGCGGCGGCCATGCGGCAGCCACTCTCAAGTTCCTCCGTGGTAAGCGTCGGCATCAGCAACGCGTGATCGATCATTTTGGATGCGTCGTGGTAACTGCAGTTCATGACTGAAAATCCTGAGCCTCGAAGCGAATCGGGCGTTGGTTTGAATGAGGTTAAGACGTTGCCCGCGTGATGCCGCACGTTTTTCATCTTAGTACCGCCTGGCAAGTGTTCGATCTGCTTGCCGGCGGGTGAGTGCTTTTCACATGCTAGGCAGGTGTGTCAGAGTATCGGACTTTTCCACTTCCATTGACAATCTTGCCAACCGGAACGCATGGGATGCCAAAGTCACTGATTTGGGCTGCAATGCTTGGTGCATAAAACTCGCTCACCACCAGTGCCATTCCAATGCCCATGTTGAACACTCTCCTCATTTCACTGTCGGCAACGTTGCCGGTTGTTTGCAACCAGTCAAAGATAGCAGGCTTTTCCCAAGAATCAGGTTCGATCACAGCATCGACACCTGATGGGAGAATGCGGTCAAGGTTTTCTTCAAAGCCGCCACCGGTTATGTGGGCCAGTCCGTGTAGCACCTGTTTGACTTGGTAGTGCGACTGCACAGCTCGCAATGCCTTGGTGTAAATACGGGTTGGTTCCAGGCAAGCATCGGCGAGGGAACGACCACCCAAGGCTTCAGGGCAGGTTTCCCAATTCAGTTTTGCATCGTTGATGACCTTTCTCACCAAGGAAAAGCCGTTGCTGTGAAGGCCGCTTGCGGCCATGCCCAGTACAACGTCGCCGTTGCTGATCATCTTGCCATTGATCAAACGCTTCTTTTCGACCACGCCCACTGCAAAACCGGCCAGGTCATAATCCTCATCTCCGTACATGTCCGGCATGATTGCCGTTTCACCGCCAAGCAGTGACATGTCCCCAAGGACGCAGCCGTCACTAATGCCCTGAACAATTTGTTCCAGGCGAGTGGGATCGTCCTTCCCCATCGCGACGTAATCGAGGAAAAACAGAGGTTCGGCACCCGTGCAAAGCAAGTCGTTGACACACATTGCAACCAGATCGATTCCAACAGTGTTGTGTCGCCCGGTCACCTGAGCGATTTTCAGCTTCGTCCCGACGCCATCGGTCCCACTCACCAAAACTGGTTCAGAGTAGTTCCGAGCAAAGAGTTTGCCGGCAAAGTCAAGACTGAACAGTCCTGCAAAGCCACCGTCGCTGGGAATTACCCGAGGACTGAAGGTTCTATGCATGAGCCGCGGCAGGCGACTCATTGATTCGGCGTAGACGTCCAAGTCAACACCGGCGTCTTTGTAAGTTGCGGCCATCTTTGCCAAGGTGCAAGCGTGCGGATTAAAACGGGGTAGTTGAGGCGAGCGAATCGCTGCGGTTGTCTGCCATAGCATGATAAAACGAGGCGACTTCGTACAGCAGAGCTCTCATCGTCTCTGAGATTCGAATTTTAGAGGGCCTGACCTCTTAAACCCAGCCCCTTGAATCGGCTCCTTGGGATTCCGGCCAACTAGGAGATGTTTGTGGTAGGCATTGGGTTGATCGTCTTGAGGACACCCGATCGTTGGTGTGAAAGCGTTAAGACGTTCAGAGAGCTTGGGAAAACAAAGGTTTTGGCTGCCAGAAATGTCGCCATTTGCAGCTAATTTAAGCATCTGGTGTCTGGCTCAGTACCGCCCATGCTGGGTAGGAAATGCCCCGGATAAGGGCGATCGACCTACGTCAATCTCCGGTTGTTCATGACCTTTGGGCGGTCGTTCCGTGGGTGATTGTCTACAAAACGGATCCGCGACGCGGGGTGCCGCTGTCCAACTTCGGTGATTTGCGAAGTTCAGCCATGAATCTTCGCTAGCCGCATATGCCCGGTCCCGTTTCTATTTAATGGCCGCCGGCCGCCACAAAATAGAAACATTGCTTTTGTTGGGCAATTCAGGGCAATTCCAATTTTCGTTGATATGCCGATGGTGGGGAGGGGGCGGCTGGTAACGTTGAGGTCGTGTTAGGGACTTGGATGACCCATTAGAAAAAGCGACTGAACCGCTCTTCCAGTTCGGTCGATGACCCTATTGCGTTAACGAAGTTTGCGTGCTGGGGGGAGTGTTAGGTCTGCAGGTGGTTTTGCCATGCAGCGTGTCGGTCGCTACAGCCCGCAAGCTTTTACTTGTCCCCATCGCACGTATCTCCGTTCGGTAGTCGCCAATCGTCTCCACAGGTAACTGCGTGACGGGATTTCAACCACCGGTGCAATGATCCTCGGGCATCCGCGGGGCATAGTGCTACGGTTGAGGTACGGCAGTCAACGGTGATGCATCTGAACCCAGCGCAGGGCGACTGGCGGAAAGAATTATCGGGGATGAGTCGAAAATAATTTTGATGAACGACTGCAATGTCACAGTTCAGTCGGCCTTATGAGAAAAGAACCGCCACATGTTAATGCGCCAACCGTGCCCAAGTTTGCAGTTTGCGTATCAGCCTCCATTCGGGGCCCGCGTCAACAACACCGGCGCCCAGTTTTCTGTTTTCAGTCGTTCGGCCACTGCAATGCGTTTGCTGCTTTACAACGAAGTTAGCGACACAGAGCCATCAGAGATAATCAGTTTTGATCGGGATACTGATCGCTGGGGTGATGTTTGGAGTCTGAACGTGCCTTCCCTGGCCCATGGTCAGCTTTATCATTTTCAAGCAAGCGGCCCCTGGGATCCAGAGAATGGACACAGGTTTGATCCCTCAGCAAGGTTGATCGATCCCTACACGCAAGCCCTTGCTGGGGAATTTCAATCCGGATCCGATGGGGTCGTTCGTCCACCCAAGTGCGTCGTCATCGATGATGATTTCGATTGGGAAGGCGACCGCCATGTGCGTCACGACATCAGTGAATCAGTGATTTACGAGATGCATGTCAAAGGGTTCACCAACTGTAAAACCGCGAAGGTTGATGCTGGTGGTAGCTATCTGGGAGTGATCGAGAAAATTCCCTATCTGCAATCTCTTGGAATCACCGCTGTCGAGTTGATGCCTGTCAATGAGTTTCCAATCAAAGATATGCATGGGAATGAAATGGAAAGAGGGAACTATTGGGGTTACGATCCCATGGCCTTCTTCTCGCCTCACCGGGGATACGCCGATGACCCGACACCAGGTTCGCAAGTCCGCGAATTCAAGCAGATGGTGAAGGCGTTACATGCTGTCGGGATAGAAGTCATTCTTGATGTCGTGTTCAATCACACTTGTGAGGGTAATGAGAAGGGACCAACACTTTCGTTCAAAGGGTTGGAGAATCAGGTTTATTACATGCTCAGCCAGGGGCAGCACTACTGTAATTACAGTGGATGTGGTAACACGCTCAACGGAAATCATCCCGTGGTTCGTGAGATGATTTTTCACTGCCTCAGACATTGGGTCCACAACTACCATGTCGATGGATTTCGTTTCGATCTGGCAAGCATTCTGAGTCGGGACCGCAACGGTGATCTGATCCCCAACCCGCCGATGGTCGAATTAATCTCTGAGGACCCTTTGCTGGCGGATACCAAAGTCATCGCTGAGGCTTGGGATGCTGCGGGGGCATATCAGGTCGGGTCATTCGGGAACCATCGCTGGGCGGAATGGAATGGCCGGTTTCGGGATGACGTTCGTGGGTTTTGGCGTGGCGATCAGGGAACGTTGGGTGATCTGGCGACGCGGCTGGCCGGTAGCAGCGATCTGTATGAACATGACGGACGCCCGCCTTTCTGCAGCATCAACTTCGTTACCAGTCATGATGGCTTTTCAATGAATGACCTGGTCTCGTACAAGGAAAAGCACAACGAAGCAAACAACGAAAATAACTGTGATGGTGATAATCACAACATCAGTGATAACTACGGCGTTGAGGGTGATACGGATATCGAATCTGTCAATCTGATTCGAACGCGACAGATAAAGAATATGATGGCCACACTGTTGCTCAGCCAAGGTGTGCCCATGCTCGTCAGCGGTGATGAGGTCCGTCGCACTCAACACGGCAATAACAATGCCTATTGTCAGGACAATGAAACCAGTTGGTTTGATTGGGATCTCGTCGATCAGAACCGTGACATGTTAAGGTTCGTTCAGAGTTTGATTCGGTTTCGTCGTGAGCAGCCGAGCGTTCGACGTAAAACGTATCTCACGGGAAAACCAGTGGATGACCGGTTGATACCGGATGTTTCATGGTTCTCGCCGAATGGACAGTCTCTTGATTGGGGTCAGTCAACGCTGGCGATGATAGCTTACATCGCCGCGCCACATCAAATCGACGATCCTGAAGGTCTCGGACGCGACCTCGTGCTGATGTTCAATAGCACCGGACAGGAGCGTGAATTTTCGATGCCTTTGTTTGCCACTGGTGCACGGTGGAACCTCTTTGTCGATACCGCGGCGGAATCTCCGGCAGATATCTTTCCGGAATTGAATGGACCCCTACAAGCGTTGCAGACAAAGGTATTCATGGCACACCACTCGTTAAAGGTTTTTGTCCGACAAAACCGGTGAGCGGTCTCGAGTTCCTGATTTCAGGTAGTAACGCCAACAGTAACTTGCTCCGATTCCGATGACCGTGAAATTGGGTGTGTCGGTCCCTAATGGTGTTTCTGAGATTGAGACGCCCTGCAGGGGATCGATGGCTCAGAGTTCCTCGGTCGGCCTGCTCTTATGGGGCGGAGGGAAACGATGGATTCCCCGCTCAGCAGGGGTGACTGGTCAGTGAATGTAGGAACGTCAGGGGGTGCTAGCCGTACCACTCGACGCGTTCATATCCTGCCATTGACGCCCGAAACCTGATTCGGGACGATACACACTTACAGAACGTCCGGCAGTTTGGAAAACCTCGACATGACTCAGGTTTTTCGATGGAACGCACTATTAAGACAGGTAAATGGCACAATATCCGCAACACCTCGGGCCGCTCGAAGCTGAGATGGCCAGTAGTCAGTCATACCAAGGTTACCAACGGCAGCGTCAACTTACGCTTGGGGACCTGCTGCTAGAGAACCGGATTGTGTTCTTGCAGGGCGAGATTCATTACGGGAACGCGAACGACGTGGTGATGAAATTGCTCTACCTGCAGAGCGAAAACCGGCGAAAAGACATCCACTTTTACCTGAATTCGCCAGGCGGCAGCGTCACAGCAACGTTAGCGATCTACGACACCATGCAGATGTTGTCTTGCCCGGTCGCAACGTACTGCGTGGGAGAAGCATGCAGCGGTGCTGCGGTTTTGCTTGTCGGCGGGAGCAAGGGCAAACGCTACTGTCTGCCCAATAGCCGCGTCATGATGCATCAGCCGATGGGTGGTGTGGGTGGCCAAGTCAGTGACATTGAGATTCAGGCGGCTGAAATGTTCCGCTATCGCGATGTCCTCAACGACATCATCAGCAAGCATTCCGGTCAGTCAGTGGAGAAAATTGCCAATGACACTGATCGTGACTTTTTTCTGGGCGCCGAAGAAGCCAAGGAATACGGTCTGGTTGACGATATTCTCACCAAACCACCTTCCGAGGGTGACGACGACGATGCCTGATCCCGCTGCTGCGGGATTATTTTCTTTAAAAACTACATCTGCACCCAAAAACCCCAATCAATAGCACGTTATGCCTGTCATCCCCTACGTTGTCGAAAAGAGTGGTCGCGAAGAACGCGTTTACGAAATTTACAGCCGCCTGC
>NZGD01000240.1 GCA_002690925.1 Rhodopirellula sp. | reverse complement strand
CTTCGTACAAACGGTTCACGTAGGCTCCGCCGTACTTCGAACCCCATTTGATGCACAGTATGTTCTTCGTCGTCATGACAAAGCGTCTCCACAGGCGAAATTGAGAAGATAGTCGCGTTATCGTCCCTGAATTCAGGATTTCGACCAAGACCAGTTTTCCGAGCTTGCTCAACACCGCTGAGACCGTAAAAAAGCAGAAATCCACATAAATTCAACAGAGACCACCCTGCCCCGAAATACTACTTGTTGAAAATCCACTCAATCTGACTCGGCAGAAATGCCTCATTGCCATCGCGAACTGACATCAAAAACTGCACTCAGCATGACGACACCTCCAAATGCTCCAGCATCCACAAATGCTAGCCCTGAACCGACACCTGCTGATCAAAACCAAGAACAACATCAAAAGCTTCGCTCATCGACAATCGGAATATCAAAACCTTCGATGACGTTCTCACGCAGATTCAAACGCTCCACCGAAGCAGCGATTCGAATAGCCCGCCGCTTAGCCGAAGCTCGCGTTTCGCGAATGGTATTTCCGGCCACCAAAGTATCCTTGGTGTTACCAAGGATATCGATCGCGATGCCACTCTCTCCACCGCTATCGATGATCCGGTTATTCTCCAACACGTTGCGATTGGCCCAAAAATCTTGGCCACGCGAATCATCACGAAACAACACGCCGACCTTTCCACTTCGAGTAATGTCATTGTCACGAATCAGGTTGTCAGTGTCGTTGTGTCCGATGGACATCCCCTGCGATCGATTCCCATGCACCCGATTCTGTTCGGCAAGCCCATGCTTGACCCCCCAACACCAGAACAAACCGATGTTGTTATCTTCCAACCGGTTCCCACGCATGATCGGCCTCTGCGATCCTGAACCAGGATGCAGACCATTACCTTGGTTGCCATGAATATGGCAACCTTCAACATGAACATCATGGCAAATCTGAAAGCTGACTCCATCACCGTTGTAATTCCGTGATTCGACATTACGTATATGAAATCGCTTACAATCCTGCAGAAATATATTCCCGCCGTAATTGCCATTCAAATTGGCGTTGTTCGCGAGATTCCCATCGAGGCAGATGTTCTCGATCAGAACATCAGAACAATTTTCGCTAGTCAATAGTGGAAACAGAGACGCGCAGGTCGGTTTTTCGCTCACCCATAGATTCTTGCGTAGTCCCTCATTCAACTTAAACCGTTTACCAGCGCGCGCCACAAGTGTTCGCTTGATGACTTGGGCACCACCGTGATGCGGATTTTTTCCAAAAAGGGTGACTCCATCCCCAATTTGAAAGTCAGCTTCCCCTGCCAACGTGATTTCCTGATCGTACCAATCAGAATCTGCGGCCAGTGCCACCTGTTGCGAAGGAATTTTGGTCAGCACAGTATCAGCCCCACACCCTTGCAGATGGACTCCTGATGGCAAATGAATCGAATTCCGCAGCCAATAGACGCCCGGACCGACTTTGACGGTGCCACTTCCCAACCGCGCAACGTAATCCACAGCGGCTTGAATCGCCTTGTCATCCTGCCCGACGATATCGCCCTTTTTCTGACCCACATTGATGGTCAATTGGTCAACCCAATCAACACGCTCACGGTCATCACCATCAACCGCTCGATGTCCTGCCGTTTCATCTTGGGGAACCATCGCTTTGAGTCGCTTCCCGCCGGTCAGAAAACCGGCACCAAGACAGGCAAGCATGTTTCTTCTGGAAACTGGCATCATCGAAATCATCCCACAGAGCGAAAAAAGTTGAAACAAGCTGTTTCAGCGTATCTGGCAGCATCATCACACACTTGCCAGTTTACCTTCCCCAGAGTCCTTCGGGTCAAAGTACACCGCCCAGCAAAATTCGTCCGCCTGCGATGTACCGAAAAGGTCATTCCAGCATCAATTTGTCAACGCAGAAACGATATCGTTTCAGTTACACTACAACCCCACCCTTTGCATTCAGAATCAAGCTGATGCTCTGAAACCAAACCCCACCAAGCCCTCCTTCACAGATCAAAGCGAGATGTACGGATTACTCTCCCGCGTTGCCAAACGATGCGCATGGCTCACCGGCACTGCTTGCTTGGCTCTGGTTCTATCTCCGAATCGGCTCCCCGCTCAGCAGTCTCCCAGGACGCTAAACACACGGCCAGTGAACGCAACGGCTGAAAATTCATTCAAAAAGATTGCCTTGCCTTTCCTGAAGACTCACTGCTATCGCTGTCACAACGAAGAGGAACGTGAATCTGGAATACGGGTAGACCAACTTGATGGCGATCTTCCCGAGGCATCATTAAAGCTTTGGGAGGAGATCTCAGAACAGATTGAAATTTCAGCCATGCCACCCGAAGAGGAACCACAGCCTACTGTTGAACAACGCAAAGCAATGACCCATTGGATCAGCAATGCATTGCACGAGGCTCGTTCAAGAACAAGGCCTGTAAATGGATCCGTCCGACGCCTGACAGTTCAACAGTACAAAAATGCTTTGCGTGAACTGCTTGGTGTGGAAGAAGATTTTGCGTCTTCTTTGCCTGCTGATGGAGTGTCTCGAGATGGATTCACCAACGATTCGAACACTCTGTTGACCTCGCCGTTACAAGTAGAAGCATGGTTCAACATCGCCGAAAAAGCGGTCGATGCCTGTTTGGTCGATGAAGCGTCCCTACCATCGATCCAGAACTTCCGAATGGACTTGGGTAAGTCGATCAATGCAGAACCCTTTGGTGAGTCTCTGATCCTAGGAGCAAACAGCCGCCTTTTGCCCAACCAGGACTTCAAAATCAGCGAATTGGATGCAGACAAACCATTTGCATTCAAACCGTTTCGCATGCAAACAAAGTATCGATTCAACGAAGGTTATCAAGGCAATGGCACGGTGCGAGGGTGGCGAGATTACGACAGCATCTACCACGCCGTATTCGCATGCATGAGAGGTGACGGAGGTTACCCCAAGGGCAGTCCCTACCGGACAGTCAAAAACGGTCTGCTATTACGCCCCTCGATACCCACCACTGAAATTTTCCGAGAATCAAGTACCTATGGCCCCAAGGCAAACTTCAAAATTGCGTTGAGAGAACTCCCCGAAGACGGCAGATTCAGAATCCGTATCAAAGCCGCAAAATACAAGGACGGACTATTACTTACCGGCCGTGGCTTTGAACCAGCAGATACGCAAACAGATGATTCGCCGAAGATCAGCCAAATCATCTACAACACCGACAACAGGGATTCCATTCTGAAGATCAATGAGTCGGGCGTCTATCAAATCGACGTGCATCCAAAACCGCTCGAAAAACCAATCGATGCGGCGCCCGACAACACCAGGCTTTCCGAAGGCCTGATTGGACACTGGTCATTCGAGGGTGATGCCCCGGGAACATCGACAACAGGCAAGCACGTTGGCACCCTGAGTGAAGGCACCAAAACCGTCAGCTCGCCCATCGGCAAGCACGGCAAGGCGATCAGCCTGGATGGATCAAAAGCTTTCGTTGTCGTGCCAAGAGATGATTCCATGAACGTCGGAGCAGGAAACTTCACGGTGTCGGCATGGATCAAACCCACCCAACTGCGGCAGAGCGGCATCGTCTGTCTGGGACGCTACAACTGGACTCATGGTTGGTATTTCGACATGCCCAATAATGAAGGCGTGCTGCGTATCGAAACCGTCTCTCCAGAAAACAAAAGTAATGGAACCGTTTCATCACGGCCGGGAGTCATACGGGTCAATCAGTGGCAGCACGTTGCAGCAGTCGTGCGTCGTGAAGAGAATCAAACCCACCTTTATGTCAATGGCTACAAGGTGGCTTCGGGGACCGTTGCTGCAACCAACCTCGATAATCCATCAGTCGACCTGCACCTTGGTCGCATTCAAGATGCCCAGCTATTCAAGGGACAAATCGACGAAGTAAAACTCTATCGGCGTGCCTTGAAACCTGCTGAATTGCAGGCGTTGATGGAACCAGGCCGACCATTCGTCAAGCAACCGCCAGTCAGTGGCCCTCAACAGCTCGACCTAACCTTGGACGATCGAGTGTTCAGCTCAAAACTGAAAAAGGGTGAATCTGCATTTCTGGCGGTTCGCATTCCAGCCGGAGATCACCAACTGATTGTCAATGCGGGTAAGGACAACGCGAAGCTGGGCCGACTTGTCCTCACCCGATTGGCTGAAGATAGCCGTCTGGCAAGCGAGTTCAGGAAATTCGAGAGTCGAAATCCGAACCTTGGCGTCTACATGGGACTGCGTCGGGATTGTGGTCACACCTGCTTGCTGGTGCAGCAACCCCAAGTGGTTGCCAACACCGATTTGCAGAGCTACATCTTTGAAGGCTCAATCAACAATTACCCGAGACCATTTGTCGAAAAAGAGAACGACAACTACTTGGCGGGTGTGCGTGAAATTACCGTTCGAAATGAGTACACCGACGGTCGGGATATGCCACGGCTACGACTAGCCTCAGTTGAGTTTGAAGGGCCACTGTATGATTCCTGGCCACCCGCTTCACATCAGCAGATTTTCATTCCAAGTGAAAACCGGGAAAATCACGACGTCTATGCAAGGGAGATCATTCAGGAATTCGCCAGCCGGGCTTTTCGCAGACCGATCACCGACAAGGAACTGCAACAATTAGCACAAACTTGGAAAACTTTTTATGAAGTCAACGAGGACTTTCAAGAAAGCATCAGGGAAACCCTTGTCGTCATTTTGACATCACCATCATTCCTTTTCATTGTTGAACAGAGCGATGGTCCGCAACCAGAAGACCTGAATCCAATGGAACTTGCTTCAAAGCTTTCGTTTTTTCTATGGAATGGGCCACCTGATAACCACCTGATTGGTTTAGCCCGATCTGGAAAGCTCAAACAGAGCCTGAGTTCAGAAGTCATCCGGATGGTGCAGGACGAACGCTTCGGCAACTTCGCAGATCAGTTTGCAGCGGAGTGGCTTAGCATCGACAAGTTTGATGTGGTGGAAACGGATCGAAAGCGTTATCCGCGACTGACCTCCACGGTCAAGCGTCAGCTTCGTCAGGAACCTGCCAAATTTCTGGAATACCTTTTCCAAAAAAACCTGCCGGTTGAAAACCTGATACGGTCCGATTTTGTAGTCGTCAATGAGATCATTGCCAGCTATTACGGACTCGGTGACCGGTCTGAAAGCGGGTTTGAATTTGTTCCCTTGAAACATCAACAGCCACATCTTGGTGGCATTCTTTCCCAGGCTGCGGTCCTGGCCGGACTCTCAGATGGCAAAGAAGCCAATCCTGTCAAACGCGGTGCGTGGTTTTCCAGAAAGATCATCGCCGAACCACCTGCCGATCCCCCACCCAATGTGCCAGAACTGAAAGATGAAAGTGGTCTCAGCCTGCGTGAACGCCTGCAACAACACCGCAACGTCAAAGGCTGCGCCAAATGCCACCAAGGCATTGATCCTTGGGGACTCGCCTTTGAACAATATGATGCGGGAGGACTGTTTTCAAATGATCGCATTGATGCCACATCAAAGCTGCCCGACGGACATGAAGTTCATGATTTGAACGATTTACGGGACCATCTCGCCAATAACCGAATGGACAGCATCGGGTATAGCGTCGTGCGACACCTTTCTGTCTATGCCATCGGACGCAGCCTGACGTACAATGAGGATCGCGTTCTGAAGCAACAGTGTTTAGAATTAAAGGCGAAGAACTACGGGATGCTTGACATCATCCAGTTTGTCGTCGCGAGTGATTTGTTTCTCAAGAAGTAATTCTTGCCATCCAAAACGTGTAACTCGCCCCGCCCAGAAAGAGACACAATGTTCCACCGAGTCCAGATCAAGCGACGTTCAGTCCTGCAGGGAATCGCAGGTGCCGCATTGGCACTGCCTCCCTTGGAAGCGATGGGTAGCGAGGTCACCGACCATTCACCGAAACGCTTTTGCGCCATCTACACCGCCAACGGCATGTCGCTACCAAAAACTGGCCACGACATCAATGAATGGAGCTGGTTCCCAACCAAGGAAGATGCGGGCAATTTTGTGTTCGGAGAATCCACACTGCCCTTGAAGCCGTTCCGAAAACATCTCAGCTTCATGGGTGGCCTGTACCACGAAAACGGCGTCAAAGCTGACCCACACACATGCTCGGACATGTGGCTGACCGGCGCCCCACTGCACGATTCGACTCGGGAGACGTACAACACCGCCGGGCTCGATCAGGTCATCGCCCAACACACCAAGCAGCACTGCCGGCAGCCCTCGCTGGTACTTTCGATCGATGCAGGAGTCGGATTCCTGTCTCGAACTGGCACCATTTCCTATGATCTTCAAGGGCGTCCAATTCCTGCCGAGAATAGCCCGCGGCGAGTCTTTGATCGCTTGTTCAGGGTTGACCAGACGTCCCTCAAAGCTCAACGCAAAAAGTTGCAGGCAAAGATCAAATTGGTCGATGCGGTTCTTGAAAGCTCGCGCAAGTTCAATCAACAACTCGGTGCTGCAGACCGTCGGAAGATGGACCAATACCTTGCTTCATTGAACGAGATCGAATCACGCCTGATTGCTTCTGAGAAATGGATTGACATTCCCGTCAAAGACCAAGACCACTCACATTTGAATCTTGATGTCAAAAAAGAAGATGATCCGCGTGAATACTATCGGAACATGTTCGATTTGATTTCACTTGCATTCGACGCCGACATCACCCGTAGCGTTGCCTTCATGCTGAATCGTGAAGACGGCATGGGAATCAGCGACACGTTTCCGCTAAAATTAGGGCTAAGTAGAACACACCACCAATTGTCACATGCTGGAGACAAAGCCGGACAACTGGACTTTGCCAAATACGACCTGTTCCTGAGCGAACAAATCGCTGGCTTCATGAGTCGGCTGCAACAATACAAAGATGTCGATGGCACGCTGCTGGACAACACCTTGTTACTGTACGGCAGCGGCGCCAGCACGACCCACTGGTCGCGAAATTTGCCAACACTCGTCGCCGGAGGATCCAACATGGGTCTTCAACATGGCCAGTACTGGCGGCAAGGCGAAACCCGGATGGCGAATTTGCACCTCAGCATCCTACGCTCAATGGGGATTCAGGTGGACTCATTTGCTGACAGCACAGGCGTTCTTGAGAATTCCATTTTCAGCAATGCTTGATGTTACTCCGTTACGGTTCGCTTCGAGTTCATCTTTCAGGCACCACCTCACAGCCAACTCAACATTTCCATCATTCCTTTGCCGTCACCACCATTGCCATGCCATCCATCAAAAGCACCCTGTCATTCAACGGCACTCTGTTCCTGATTCTTCTGAGCATTGCATCCACCAAGCTTGCATCGACCGTCCACGCGGATTGGCCCAGCTGGCGAGGTGCGAATGACACGGGCAGCATCGCCGAAGGTGATTACCCGAGTGAAATAAGCGACCAGACCATACGCTGGAAGACTCCGTTACCCGGCAAAGGCTGCTCAACGCCAATCGTGGTGAATGAAACCATTTATTTGACGGCTCCCAAAGATGGGAACGATTCCCTGCTGGCAGTTGACTGGGACGGCAAAGTCAAGTGGACCACCTCGTTTGGCACTGAAGTCAAAGGCAAACACCGAAATGGATCAGGCAGCAACGCTTCCCCCGTCAGCGATGGTGACGCCATCTATGTGTACTTCAAGAGCGGAACATTCGCGGCGGTCGAACCTGACGGTGAAATCCGCTGGCAAACCAACATCGTAGAACGGTATGGCAAAGACACATTGTTTTGGGACCATGGAACGTCCCCCGTGCTCACCGATCAAGACGCAATTCTGACGCGAATGCACAACGGTGAATCATGGCTTGCAGCCTTCGACAAAAAGACTGGCGAACTTTCCTGGAAAGTATCGCGCAACTATGAAACTCCAGTGGAATGCGACCATGGCTATACATCCCCTCTGGTGATTCAACATGAGGGCAAACAGGCATTGCTAGTCTGGGGTGCCGAACACGTGACCATACACGATGCAAAAGACGGCAACACACTGTGGTCATGCGGCGGCTTCAATCCCGAATCAAAAAAGCTGTGGCCAGCCATCGCAATGCCCGTCATTGTAAATGAGGTAGCGGTGATTGCCTTTGGAAGAAACGACCGCAAACTGCCATTGATGTTTGGAGTCCGACTCGACGGCAGTGGCGACGTCACCGCGACTAACCACCTGTGGCAGCGTGACGACATTTCAACGTTCGTTCCAAGTCCCGTTGCTTACCAGGGACGCGTGTACATGGTCCGCGACCGCGGAGAGGTTGAGTGCCTTGATCCAGTGACTGGCAAGACCATTTGGAGCGATGCCTTACCCAAGGGTCGTGCTTCCTATTATGCCTCCCCAATGATTGCCAATGGCATGCTGTATGCGCCTCGCGAGGACGGCGTATTGTTTGTTGCAAGCGTTAAAGATGATCAGTTCGAACTGATCTCGGAAAATGAAATGGATGAACCGGTGATTGGCTCTCCCGTTCCTGAACAGAGCAACATCTTCATTCGTGGAGAGAAGCACCTGTATTGCATCCAAGCCACTTCTGCCAATCAATAGCTGAGAAGACACGGTTCCCAAGTGAGTGAATTGGACTTTGGAATATCAACCGACGGATTGCACCCGCGTGTGAGACAACTCGCATAAAGTGCAACCTTCCCCCCCGGCTGCAGATGTTTTGAGCAACTAGCAGGCTGCGATTTGCAGTGTAGCGAAAGCCTGTTTGCTGTATACTTGAAACCCCACCCTGCAGCTGCGAAGCACCGTCCTTGATGCCTCGCGGCTACCCTTGCCCTACCAACCCGACCGTCTACTTTGCGTTTTCCCTTTCCTTGGTTTGCCATGCTTCTGCGGCACGTTGGACGTGCCGTTCTAGCAGTCTCGATTTTGTTCGCCGCTACGACCTCTGAGGTAACCGCTGGTGAAGAGCCAAAGACATTCACAGGCTTGGAAACCAAACTGGCATTTCAGCAAGAGGTGCTTCCAGTACTGAAGAAGCATTGCTTTGATTGCCATGGACGGCAGGAGCAGGAAGGCGGCGTGCGACTGGACGTTTTATCCCAGAACATGTTTGAGGATCGCAACGCCGCCGAAGTTTGGCACGAGGTCTTGAACGTGGTATCTGCTGGCAAGATGCCGCCCGAAGATGCCTCCACCATGACAGCCACAGAAACGAAAAAACTGACGCAATGGTTGTCAACGAACATCAACAAAGCAATTGCAGCAAGGCAACAAACTGACGGGCGCGTGATTCTGCGAAAAATGAATCGGCAGGAATACAAGAACACCATGAGGGATTTATTGGGTGTCGATATGGACTACGTACGGGACCTTCCCCCCGACGCGGTCTCGCCTGATGGATTCATCAATGATGGCCATTCCCTTCGCATGTCCGCCTATCAACTGGAATGCTATCTCGACACAGCGCGACGCGCTATGGAGCGTGTGCTGAAATCAGATGAAGCCCCGGAGGTATTCAAACACGAGTTTGAAGAAAGCCGAAACGACAAGTGGATCAGCACGGCAATAAAATCCAATCGTCTGGGTCGGCAGCAGGAATTCCTGGCTAAAATGAAAGAATATCCTGACGAAGGCGAGTTTGTCGTGACTGTGAAACTCACAGCGGAGTTGATACCCGATGCAGGATTGCCGCTACTCGAAGTTTCTGTTGGTTACTGCCCGGACACACAGATTCTGGTACGAGAATTTGAACCAGTCGAGGTGTCGAGCCAAGACGAACAAGAGTTTCAATTCCGAGGCCAACTGCAGGACTTTCCCATGCCAGTACGTGGCCAGGGCAAGTACCCGGGATTGGTAGTTCGAGTTCGCAATGTCTACGACGACGGAAGTGCTCTTCCCAAAGAACAGAAAGATGAGCAGAAAAAGAAATTCTATCCTGATGAACCTCACCTACCAAAACTGTTAATTGAATCAGTCCAATTCGAAGGCCCAGTCTTTGAACAATGGCCTCCCAGGACACACCAGAAGATTGTGTTTGAATCACCCTTGAAGAATGTTTCAGACACAGGTTATGTGCGCAAGATCCTGTCACACTTCATGACGCGGGCCTTTCGCCGACCCGTCCATGATGACGAGCTTCAACGCTTCGCTGACCACTACGAACTCATTCGCTCTGACTTTCCTTCCCAAATCGAAGCGTTACGGGAAGTACTGGCTTTGGTTCTGATTCAACCCGAGTTCCTGTATCTCGTGGAACCTGCCAATGAAAAGAAAAGACCTGTCACCAGCTGGGAGATGGCATCACGCCTGTCGTATTTCCTGTGGAGTACGATGCCGGACCAACACCTGCTGAATTTGGCTGCTAACGATGACTTGCTCAAAGAAACCGTGTTGATATCGGAAGTCGAACGAATGCTGTCCGATCAACGGGCCTCACGTTTTATCGAACAGTTCACCGACCAGTGGCTTCAACTGGACAGACTCGAAAGCATTGCAGTGGATGCCAAACGGTTCCCGGATGTTGACGAAGCATTGAAGCGGGATTTGCGGAAGCAAACCCACGCTCTGGTTGGCAGAGTTCTGAAAGAAAACCTGAGTGCATTGCGATTGATTGATGCCGACTTCGTCATGCTCAATGAACGCTTGGCACGTCACTACGAAATCCCCGGGGTGACGGGAGCCAGCATGCGTCCCGTCGAGACGCTGCCGGAGTACCACCGCGGCGGTCTGTTAACGCAAGGCAGTATTCTGTTGGCGAATTCAACGGGTTCGGACTCACATCCGATCCGTCGAGCGGTTTGGGTCCGTGATCGCCTGCTCAATGACCCACCCTTACCTCCGCCACCGGATGTGCCAACACTGGATGATGGCGACCCGAAGTTCAGGGAACGTTCCATTCGTGAGCAACTGGAGATTCACCGCAAAAAAACGGCCTGCAACAATTGCCACCAGAGCCTTGATCCATGGGGCCTTGCTTTGGAGAATTATGATGCAGCCGGTTTGTATCGCGTTGCACCGAAAACAGACCAAAGCGGAGAAAAGGAGAAAACGCATCCTTCGACTGCGAATCGGTTGCCTAATGGAATAGAATTGGTGGATGCAGAAGTGCTGAAACGTCATCTTCTGACACAAAGAGCCGAGGATTTTTCACGTTCACTCGTAATTCATCTCCTGACTTACTCGCTTGGGAGGCCGATTCAGCTTACAGATCGTGACGCTGTACTGGCGTTGACTTCAGCATCCAAGGCTGACGACTATCGTTTTCGGAACTTGATTACCCAAGTGGTTCTCAGCCCACCCTTTCGAACCAAATAGCACTTTCCCCCTTGGCATCTTCAACAGACGATTGAGAGATCATCAACCATGGCGACTAAATCGTGGCACCTGAATCGACGCACATTTCTTCGGGGAACCGGAGTTTCCCTGGGACTGCCGTGGCTTGAGTGCATGAGCGGTTCGTCCCACGCGGCCGCGACAGAAAAATCCATGGCAAAACGCTTTTGTGCTTTCTACTTTGGATTTGGAGTCAGCCTACCCAAAGAAGACAGCGACCAAGCCAAATGGAGATGGTTTCCCAACGGAAACGGAAAAGAGTTCAAATTCACCGAGACACTTCAGCCTCTGGAAAAACACCGGGACCATCTCAGCATTCTGGGTGGCTTGTCACATCCCAATGGCCGACGCATGGGCGCTCATGACACGGGCGACACTTTCCTGACGGGTGCCTATCTCAACAACAAGATGCTGCAGAACACTGTGTCAGTTGATCAGGTGGCTGCGGTGACAGCTTCAAAACAAACCCGCTTTTCTTCGTTGGTAATGTCAACCGATGGCGGTGTCGGCGAACCGACTCGTTCCAGCACCCTGTCCTACGATGACAAAGGCCGCCCCCTGCCTGCCCTGAACCAACCGCAACAAATATTCGATCGTTTCTTTGGCGAGGGAGACGCGGATGTACTGCGCAGGCAACGCCGACTCAAGAGTGCTGCAGGCATGCTGGATCGTGTTTTAGAAGATTCCAAATCACTGCGAAAACGACTGGGCAATCACGACCGCGAAAAACTTGATGAATACCTTGCATCGGTCGAGGAGATTGAACGAGGCGTGCAACGATCCCAGCAGTGGCTTGAAGTGCCTCGTCCCGAATTGAGTGATCAGGATCGCGAAATACTGCATCTGGAAGCAGATGACGAAGCTCCCAGGAATTTCATTCGCACCATGTACGACCTGATCTACCTGGCATTCCGGACCGATTCAACACGCGTAGCGACTTACCAAATCACCAACATGGCAGACTGCTCGTCCAAAGCGGCCAAGTTTCCTCAATTGGAAGGTTTCAAATCTTCGCTTCATTCACTCGCCCACGACTGGAATAAACCTGGTGGTGCCGAGGCTCTCAGCCGCTGGGATCAGTTCATGGCCGAACAGCTCTCGTATTTCCTCGACCGCATGTCTGATTCAAAAGAGAATGAAGCGTCTCTGCTGGACAACACCGTGGTCCTTTATGGCAGTAGCAACAGCACCACACACAACAATCGAAATTACCCTTTGGTACTGGCTGGAGGTGGGAACCTGGGACTGCAACACGGCCAATACCTGCGATTCGACGAAAAAATCCCGATGTCAAACCTGTTGCTGACCATGCTGCATCGTGTCGGCTCTGAGCAGGAATCTTTTTCTGACAGCACCAACGATTTGACGGAAATTCTGAAGTCCTAATCCGCTTAGGTGATTCAAAATTCTTGCCTAATGCCCTATTTGTCCCGTCGCGTACAGCAAACGCAACTGAGACCGGTTGTAACCTGCAACCGCGGTGGTTCGATCTTCAAGACAGGACGCACGGGCCTGAATAGCCTGCAACAACTCAATCGGAAGGCCCTCATCAGCACGAACACGAAGCAGATTACGATCATAACTTGATTCCGCCATCGCCAAAGACTCATTGGCTGACTCAATCTGCATCCGATAATTCAGTACATTCTCCTGCTGCAATATAACTTCCGCCGTGATTGCATCACGCAGGTCTGACAGTTCAGTCTGACACTGGCTCAAACGACTGGCAGCGCGGTTGCGTTTTGCAGCAAGCCCCAACCCAAGGCTGTCGAGTTGCCATAGTGCCTGCACATCCAAGTCAGTTCTTCCCGCCTGATTGTTGATCTCAGATCCTTTACCTCCGCCAAAGCTCCCGCCACTGCTTGTGACTGCAACGAGTGGAATCCAAGGTGCCAGTTGCTGCTTTTTGACTTCAAGACAGAGGCTAGCAATCTCATGTCCCAATTCACTTACTTCCGGACGCTTTGAAAGGGCTGCCTGAATCAGTATTTCCTGATCACTCGAATCAGCTAACAGTTCGAGCGGAACGATCATATGATCGGCAGGGTACAATTCGAATCTCGGATCAAGTCTCAAGCGACGAGCAAGCAATGCCGAACGTGTGCGGAAGAGCCTTTGAGCATTTTGCAACTTTTGCTCCAGACGTGCTTTGGCAGTCGCGGCCCGATCCACGTCAGACTGTGCACCGGCGCCTGCCGCGGCAAATGTTTCGGTAAGCTCAAGCAACTGCTGAACCGCAGCAATCTCAGCCTCAGTATCCGCGATTTTCCCCGCGGCCTGAACAAGCTCGAAATAAGCCAATCCGGCATTCAGCAGAGCGTCGTTGCTTGCAACCGATACACGAGCTCGACTAGCCGACAATTGCCGCGTTGCAATTTTCGGATTGAAGTACGCATCAACCAGTGCGAGATCTGCAAACAAGCGAAGCGGGCCACCACTTCCACCGGCGGTCGGAGCGGTACCAAGCGTCGCGCCACCTCCGAAAAACAGAGAATCCCGGGAGGCCTCAATCACATTTCCGTCGGTCGCCTGAATCCTGCCACTATGATGATTCCAACCCACACCAAACTGAAGCGTAGGCAACCACAAGGCTTCGGCCTGTTGCAGGTTGGCATGGGCCTCGACGGTTTTCTGCCGTGCCAATTGTATAGTCCATGCATTTCCCCCGGCCATACCCAACGCGGATGCCAAGTCAATTCCCTGAGCAGAATCCATTTCGCGAGCAGAATCAATCAGCCCATCCGCCCCCGTTCCACCCACAGTTTCCTTTGTCCGCGATTCGAGCATCGATCGTTCCACACCCCTGTCACTGATCGTCGTGTGGGTCGGCGACGCGACAACAGGCGAAACATCCATCAAACCAGTGAGTGATTCAGCATCGCCCGGAAGCATTGACGCGGAAACTTGAGCCTGGTGAATTTCAGGATTGACTTTATTTAGTTGATCCCGCGCAGCAGCAAGACCCATCAAGTCACTTTGCGAGCGATCTTTGAATACCGCCAACTGCGCTTTCGTCGCATCGGTCTCCACTTGCGACATGCTGTTTCGCGGATCTAACTTAGAGAACCACGTTACCTTCTCACCTGAGTTTGCTGTAACCGCACATCCCACGGTTGGCAAAAGGCACAGCGAGAGCAGATGGCGGCGATGCCAGAGGCCACTACGCTTCGCTCGATATTTACCTGGCACCTTTGCCTCCTTGCACTTCTGTGTAGGTCCGTTTACGACCAATTTTTGTATGATCAATTGTCGTCACGCGCGATGACGCTGGCGGAACCGTACTGGCCACTCAGAAATTGATATCGCCCCGTCTTTTCATCAAACACATTTTTCAGATCAATTTCGACCCTCATCGTTCGGGTGGTCATATCGAGGGTTTGGCTGATGCGACTGACTTGCAACGGCCCACCTCCCGGTGCGGTTACCTTGGCCGCCTCAGAAAAACCGATCAGCTTGACAGGATCACCAACCTGAACCATGGCTGCATCAACAGCGGGAACGGTCAGAACTCCACGCATGACATCGACGTGTTCAATCACAAGTAAAGGCTTGCCATCAACATTCCCAGGACTGACCAATTGCCCCTGATCGACAGCACGCTCTGTGATGATCCCATCGAAGGGCGCTTTGATTTGTCGAAATTGGTCTTGAGCAACCGCATGACGGAGTTCTGCTTTGGCAACATCAACACCAGATTTGGCATACTCGGCCTCGTTGACAGCAGCACCAACATCAGCTTTCGCCGCTGCAATATCAGCGTCAACCTTTGCGATTGCCGCAGTCACCGCACTGACAGCAAAGACTGCTTCATCAAGCATTTCCCTTTGCACCGCACCACCATTGACCAAAGTGCTGTAACGGTCTCGAACACTCATTTTCAGCTTCAATAATGCCTGCTGTTCCTGCCATGCAGATTGAGCCTGACTCAGCTTCGCTTTAGCAATCTCAATCATGCCTTCACTGACACTCACCTTGGCCTGCGCCTGTTGAAGCATACGTTGTCTCCGCAGCACAGTCGCTTCCAACTCGGGTGCGTCCAATGTAACGAGCACTTTCCCCTGCATCACGCGATCACCGATGTCACCATGCACCAATGCAACATATCCCGCGATGCGAGCTTGAATTTCGGTTTTCAGGTCACCCTCAACAATGATCGGCAAGCGAACTTTTATGTTCTCCGATTCCTGCGCAGTAAGAACAGACACAAGCAGGCAAAACCACAACAGGCTGACGAGCATGACACGCGAAAATCGAATGATAAATTTCATCTCAATATTTTTCCAATTAGGCATTTCAGGCCACAGTCGCCACAGGAGATCCATCCGTCAATACAACAGTTTTTCTTTTCATCAAGACATATAAGCAGGGCACAACAACCAACGACAGCACCGTAGCTCCGATCACACCACCAATGATCGCTCTCGCCAAAGGTGCATTGGTACCACTACCACCAAAACCAATGGCCATGGGCAACAAAGCAAGCCACGTTGTTAATGAAGTCATCAAAATGGGTCGCAAGCGAATACGAGCGGCATCGATCACGGCATCGGTGGGTGACTTGCCATCGGCAAGACGCCGATTCGCGAAGTCAACTAAAACGATTGAATACTCCACAACGATTCCAATCATCATCACAATTCCCATCAAAGCAGGAACCGAGAGGTGCGTATTGGTCGCGAACAGCAACATTACAACGCCCACGTACCCAAGCGGAACTGTCAGCAAAACAATGAGAGGATCTGCAAAACTTCGGAATTGGACGACCATCACCAAATAGACCAACAAGGTTGCAATCACCAACCCGATGCTCAACTGAGAAAACGAGTCACGCATCAATTTGACTTCACCCATCATTCGGTAGCTTGTACCGGCAAATTCCTCTGCATTCAAATTGGCAATCGGACCACGATCATCAACGCCCAGAGTCACCCCTAATTGATCATCAGCCTCAAGGCGGCGTTCAATTTCTGTGACAACGCGTCCGACGTCATAACCGGGCAGGACTCCTGCATAGACATCCGTAACACGCGAGATATTCCGGTGATGCACGACTGCTGGCCCCTCCGTATGCTTGATCTCTGCGACGCTGCCGAGACGTCGCATCGCATGGTCACCACCCATCACCGGGATATCACGAATCGTTTGTTCGCTGTTGAGGTCTTCTTCACGATATTGCACGCCAAAGAAGTAGTGGTTGCCCTTGTTCTTATCAATCCAGAAGGTTGGCTCAAAGTTGATCGTACTGTTGGTAGCTGCAACAAGGTTCGTCATCACGTCCTTGGGAGTGATTTGCATTCGGGCCGCCAGTTCACGATTCATCTCGACTTCCAAAGCTGGATAATCGATACGTTGTGCGATTCGAACATCAGTCGCTCCCGGCACCTTACCAGCTGTGTCGCGAATAATAGCTGCTATTTTTTGTGCCTTCTCCAGATCACTGCACTGCACTTGAAAGTGAATTGGGGCAGGCTCACCCATATTCAACGCCGCGGTCAGCATTCCACCAGTATCGAATGAGATTTCGACGTTTGGGAACTTCTTTGACAAAAGCTTTCTGAGATCAACGACATAGCTGTCTGCGTCACGCGTTTCGATGCGATCTTTCAATTGAACCAACATGAAAGCGTCCATGGGCCCAGTGTTGGGCGTATAAGCAGCCGGCCAATCCATCAAGACCCCAATATTCGAAATCAACAACTGCAATGCTGAATCAGGATGGTCTTGATTGTTTGGATCCAGTGCAAAGGCAGGATCAGGTTCGCCAATCTGATCGATAATGGTGGCTTCGATCTCCTTCATTACCTTTTCAGTTTCCTCGATCCGTGTTCCCGATGGCAGCCTCACATACATGGTGATTTGGCCACTATCAACCGAAGGGAACAACTCCTGACCCTGCTTCATACTCAACAAAACAGCGAGCACAAACGCCGCCATCGAACCGCCGACCACCAGCCATCTCGCCACGATTGCCCTTCGTAACAGATCAGTAAACCAGCCCGCATTTTGCTCGGCCTCGTGCTCGTCAACCGATTCCTGCCTGGGCAACAAGTAAGCGCAGTAGGCGGGGACGAGCGTAATGGACAGAAGAAACGAGGCAAAAATGGCAACCACCGCGGAAATCGCCAACGGTGCAAACAAGAATCGCGTCAGTCCCGAAAGAAAGACGACTGGCAGAAACACCACAGCAAACGTCAAGGTTGAAACAAGAATTGGTCCGAGAACCTCCGAGGTCCCATCAGCCGCTGCGTCGAATGGTTTCTTGCCCATCTGTGCGTGCCGAACAATATTTTCGATCACCACAATCGATTGGTCGACCAAAATCCCAATGGCCAATGCTAGACCACCAAGCGTCATGGCATTGATTGAGTCACCGGTAAAAAACATGACCAGAAACGATGCGATGATCGCAATTGGGATGGCAACCAACACGATCGCAGTCAGACGGAAATTTCGAAGGAAAACTAGCACAACCAAGCCTGCCAGCAAGGCTCCCAAGGCACCCGCCAATTGCAAACTTGCGATCGAAGAACGGACTCCAACGGACTGATCCATCGCAACACTGAGCACCAACGACTTCATCTTGGGATCTTCTGCACGCTCGTTTTTCAGTCTCACCAAAATGGTCGAAAGTTGCTTGTTTATGCGATCAACAATTTCGATCGTGTTGGCACCGGGCTGGCGATAAATTGGTATATAAACCTGCCTGGAACCATTGATGCGAACGATATTCGACTGGATCTGCGAGGCGTTCTTCACCTCGCCCACATCACTCATCAGCACCGGCACCCCGTTCACAACTCGGATGGGAGTGCTATTGAGTTCGTCAATTTTCTCGGGGATTGCGTTTGTGAATATCTGAAGATCCTGTTGTCCTATCTTGATGCTGCCTGCTGGGATCAACACATTCTGTTTCCGCAGCGACTCCTGCACATCCATCAGAGTAAGACCGTAGGCCTCAAGTTTCTCAGCATCCACATAGGCAAGAATGCGCCGTAACTTCCCACCATAGACCGCAGGTGCGATGACACCACTGATCGACTGCAGCTTATTGCGTAGTTCGTAGTAAGCAATGTCATAGAGTTCCTGTTCGTCCATCTCAGGATTGCTAACCACAACCAGACAAAGTGGAACACTGGCAGTTGGATCAAACGGCATCACCATCGGCGGAATCGTACCCGGTGGTAAGTAGAACATGTCACTCATCGCATAGGACGAGACCTGCGCCATCGCTTCCGCGTTACTGATGCCCTCAGTGAAGAAGTCCTTCACCACACAGACACCTTGCATCGCCTTGGCTTCCTGATGCTCAATGCCGACTGACTGGGCAGTCCAACGCTGCAAGCGACTCATGATGTCTTTTTCCATCACCTCTGGTGGCATCCCGGGATAGAAACAGACAATCTGAACAGCAGGTGTATCAAATTGCGGCAGCAGATCTGCTGGAATGCGCGTGTAGGCGTAACCACCCAGCACAATTGTCATCAATGCAGTGACAATGATCAGGTGGGGCTTGGCTAGAATCCGACGCATGAATGGGTCTCGTGAGGTGGGTAGAACCACGCTGGAATCCGAAATGCCTGCGCAGCGATACCGGATTACACCATTCGAATCTATCGTTTCCTTATAACCCTCACCGTTAGTATTTATTACTTAATCGGCATATCTTGTCCGCGACAACCGCGTCGCTGTTTCTGACACGGGCGGAAACGCTGCCGCAGAGGTAAGTGACAGTTTCGCTAAGTCACAGTTTCACGGAACAGGTAAACGATGTTTCACTCAACATCAAAATTGCCCTGCGTCGTTGGTGATCTGGTCAGAGCATGAAGTTGCGTCCACCGGCAGCCTGCGGGAAATAACGGCCGGAAAGATTGACGATTTCACGCGTGATCTCACGGTTCCGGCCCGCAATCGCACGAAAAAGCGCCTCGACAAGGTACAATCTGTAACAAAGCTAGGTGCCGTGTGGGCGGTAAAATAACTCATATGTTCTGCGTTTTACTTCATGGGAATCCGGGTAGCGAAGCCCTAAAATTTGCTAATTGAACAAACGAACCAGCGGTTTCCGCACGCATTCCTTTTCAACCCCAAAGGCCCGATCCGCAGCGATCTCACCACAGTTCGCTCGTTCCGACAAGCTTCACGTCAGGCAATCACCGCCGATGCTGCTGACCGAGAAGACAACTGTTGGGCCTCACATTGCTGATATTTCACGTTTCCACCGCCGCCCCCTACTACCAAGCTTTGGCTGGCACATTGGGCCATGACTGCCCCGATCCAATCATGAAACATTACTTCTTTATTTTGCTCATGGGATTCAGTATCTGCAATCTCGCACCAGCCGAGGCAGCAGGTGACGCTGCTTCACTCGACCTCTTGGTAAAAACACTCAACTCGACTGACAACCCGCAGGTCCGCACCATTCTGATGCGGGGCATGCTGAGTGGACTGGCGGGACGCCGCAACGTCGACGCTCCACAGGGCTGGGAAGAACTCAGTAACAAACTGGCATCGAGCCAACACGCAGAAGAGCGAGCATTATTGCAACAGTTGTCCCAGATTTTTGGTGACACGGCAGCCATGCAGCAAGCGTTGGCGACTGTCTTGGACACCGAGGCAAAGACGGAAACGAGACGAATTGCGTTGCGTTCGTTGCTGGCCCAGCAGGACAAGCAGGTGTCTTTGAAACTGGAAAGTCTACTCGATGACCCTGCCATTTGTCTCGATGCGATACGTGGCTACGCCTCGGTTGAAAATCCGTCTGCCCCCAAGATATTGGTAAGCCGCTACGCAAGCCTCGACGCACCTCTGCAGCGAGCCATCATCGAAACACTCGCGACACGACAGGGATATGCATCTGGTTTATTGACCGCGATTGAGTCGGGTAAGATTGCCCGAGAAGACATCCCTGCACACGTGGCGCGTTCGCTTGATGTTCTGCTGGGTGACCGATTCACCAAGGTTTTCGGAGAGGTTCAGGATCTGTCCGCAGACCGGGCAAAGTTAATGGCGAAGTACAAGGCGATGTGCAGCCCCGCAGCGATGGAAAAAGCGGATGCTTCGCGAGGACGTGCCGTGTTTGCAAAAACCTGTGCTTCATGTCATCTGATGTATGGTGAAGGTGGTAAAATCGGACCTGATCTGACAGGTTCGAATCGTGCAAACCTCGACTACATCCTGCTAAACAGTGTTGATCCAAGCTATGATGTTCCTGAAGGCTACAAGATGGTGCTGATCCAAACGGTTGATGGCCGGCTGCTAAATGGAGTGGTTGCTGAAGAAGATGCCCGGAGGGTCATACTGAAGACGGTGGAGCAACCTCGAGTTGTGATCGCAAAAGACGACATTGAGGCAAGGAAAATATCAACCAAATCGATGATGCCCGATGGGCAGCTGGAACAGATGAAACCACAGGAAATGCTTGATCTGATCAAGTACCTCAGAACAACCGCCCAGGTGGAGATGACAAAGTGAAGCAACACAGTTTCGTCAAGTTGACATGGTCTTGTACGGCCTTATGCATCATCACAGCATCAGTGGCGTATGCTGTCGACCCCCGCAATGAACTGCCAAAAAAGCAGCATCGAACCAGTGATGCCCCCTTCCTGACACCGGAACAAGCCGTCAAGAAGATGGCAATCCCCGAGGGGTTCGAGGTATCGGTCTATGCATCGGAACCAGACATTGCTGAGCCAATTGCCTTTTGTTTCGATGACCGCGGCCGGATGTGGGTGGCAGAAAACTTTAACTACCGAACCCGGCGCAATCATACGGATGATCCGGTAAGCCGGATTCAGATCCTCGAGGACACCAATAGTGACGGTATCTTTGACAAGAAGAAAACCTTCACAGACACACTCACCTTTACCTCCGGGTTGGCTCCCGGTTTTGGCGGTGTTTTTGTAGGCTCACCTCCCAACCTCACCTTCATTCCTGATGCAGATGGTGATGATGTACCTGATGGTCCGCCTCAAGTCCTACTCGATGGTTGGGGAATCAACGACCGCCACGAAACGCTGAACAGTTTCATTTGGGGTCCTGATGGCTGGCTGTATGGATGTCATGGTGTGTTCACACAATCACGTGTTGGGAAACCTGGCGACAACGAGGATGCACGACAGTTCATCGATGGTGGAATCTGGCGTTATCACCCCACGCAGAAAAAATTTGAGGTGTATGCCCGAGGGTTATCTAATCCGTGGGGATTCGACTTCAATGACCAAGGTCAGGGATTCGCAACCTGCTGCGTGATTCCTCACCTGTTTCATGTCGTGCAGGGTGGGGTCTACACCAAACAAAGCCGACCTCACGTGAATCCACATATCTACGACGATATCAAAACGATTCGTGACCATTCACACCTGTCAGCACACGGCGGCGCGAGAATCTACTTGGCCGATGCGTTCCCCCCCGAATATCGCAATCGATTGTTCATGTGCAATATTCACGAGCACGCCGTGCTGACAGATATCCTGACGCCGAAAGGTTCAAGCTTCATTGGTAGCCACGGTGATGACTTCATGCCAACGAACGACCTTGCCTGGGTTGGGTTCAGCGTGGAAACCGGCCCCGAGGGAGGTGTCTATCTTCTCGATTGGCACGATACCGATGTCTGTGGCAACACCATCAACTTTGCCAATAGTGGTCGGATCTATCGAATCGTGCCGAAGGACGCCAAGCCTATCGAGCGGCCAAACCTGAGGGCCATGACCGATTCCCAACTGGTCGATCTACAAACGAACACAAACGACTGGTATGTACGGCAAGCGAGATTGCTGCTGCACTCGCGGACCGCGGCTGGAAAACTGGACAGCCAGCTGGTACATGAGAAGCTGAACCAGCTATTCAACGGTTCGGACACTACCGGCCCCCAACGCTTGCGTGCCTTGTGGGCTTTGCAAGTCACTGACGGCCTCAGCACCGACCGACTGCAAGCATTACTGGACCATGAAGATGAATATGTTCGTGCCTGGAGCATTCAGTTTCTTTGCGACAAAAGCAGCATTCATTCTTTTCAAACAGCTGCCACCACCGAAACCCCTGTTGTCAGCCGCGAAATCCATGCCAAGTTTGCAGAGATGGCACGCCAAGACTCTTCGCCCATCGTCCGCTTGTACTTGGCATCAGCCTTGGGGCGACTGCCGTTTGCGGATCGTTGGGCGATTCTTGAGGGCCTGGTTTCTCATGAGGAAGATGTGGATGACAACAACCTGCCGCGGATGTACTGGTTCGCGTTAGAACCCATGGTTCCCAAACACACAGACAAAGCGTTGACCCTTGCAGTGTCTGGAAAGATTCCGAAACTGCAGGAGTTCGTGGCTCGCCGCATGTTGAGCGGAGAAACGGTGGTCGATCTTAGTGCTCCCAAAAAGCCAAAACCCAAACCGGAATGGCAAACGACCATCCAGAAATTTGCGCCCGGTTTTAATGTTCGAAACGTAGGTGAAGGCGGCGTCGTGGAACACAAAGCGTTTCGCAATGCGAAGGCGGTCCAAACGCATCCTCTCAATAAAAATAAAGCAAGCAGCCTGCATCGCACGGCTGAGATACCAGAAGGTAAGAAAACGACCCTGCAGATGCGAGTCAGCCATCACCCGCATGGTGATTGGCAGCTGCGTGTTCTTGCTGACGACAAGATGATTGAGAACCAGTTGGTAAGCTCAAAGTCCGTCGGCGATGACGAATGGATGGAATTGTCTGTTGACTTGACCCCCTACGCAGGCAAAAAAATACGTCTGTCCATCGAAAATCATCCCAACAACTGGATGAACGAGTGGGCTTACTGGAACAAAGTTGCCATCATCAGCGAGTGACCCATGAATCTCAAAATCGTTCTTGTTGTTGTTCTTTTCACAGGGTCATTCATTGGCACCTCGAGTGATTTGACCGCTGCCGAAAGAGCCAAGGTCGTTTTCATCTCTGGCACTCCCAGTCACGGACGCATGCATCACGAGCATCGTGCCGGGAATATGATTCTGGCAAAAGCCTTAAACGATTCAGGCCTTGATGTTGAGGCGGAACTGGTGCCGCACTACGGATACCCCAAAGACACATCAATTCTTGACGATGCCGATACGGTCGTGATTTTCTGCACAGGCCACCGGGGGCACGTACTCAATCCACATCTGGACGAGTTTGACGCTCTGATGAAGAAGGGCACCGGGGTCGTTATGATTCACTGGGCCACTGAAGCGGAAAAGGGTGATCCTGGACAGAAATTTCTGGCTTGGATGGGAGGTTTCTGTGATCTCAATTGGTCTGTCAATCCGCATTGGGCTCCCAACTTCGAGGCCTTTCCTGATCATCCCATCAGCAATGGCGTCAAACCGTTTAAAATCAATGATGAGTGGTACTATCACATGCGTTTTGTGGATGACATGAAAGGTGTCACACCTATTCTTTCTGATCTTCCCCCACTTGAAACGCTCAAGCGGCAAGATGGGGCCAGGAGTGGTAACCCAGCAGTTCGAAAAGCCGTCGAATCAGGTGAAAAGCAGCATGTTGCATGGGCCTATGAACGCCCCGGGGGTGGTCGCGGCTTCGGATTCACGGGTGCTCACAACCACAGTAGTTGGCAGGATGACAACTTTCGCAAAGTCATGCTCAATGCAATTCTGTGGACGGCTAATGTCGAAGTCCCAGAAAAGGGCTGTCCATCACCACAACCCAGTGACGAGCAGATTCAAAACAACTTGGACAAGTGAGCCGAACACGGGGAACGCGACTGCCAAGCTTCTTGAGCAGAAGTCTTAATGCGTCGCCTGCCAGCCCTGATTGAACTGCTTGGTTAAACGCTGGACGACCTGCTCATTTTCGGTTGCCACATTTCGGGTTTCGCTGGGATCATTCTGGTGGTCATACAGTTCAACAAAAACCGGTCTACGACCAGGGTCTCGATAGTCACGCCACAACACAAGCCGATATCTGTCGGTCCGCATCGTGTAACCCATCAGGTGATTTTCAAAAAGATCTCTATCCCAATGATCACCTTGCTGCTTAATGATGCGATTCTCCACGTCCCGAATCAGCGGACCAAAGAAAGTCTGCCTCATGCCGGCTGATAAAGGATTGGCGGCCCATTCACGCAGTGCCGGATTTGGAAATTGACTAAACGCTGCTTTCTTCCACGGTCGATTCGGCTCCATCAGCAAAGGAGCAAAACTGAGCCCCTCGAGATGGTCAGGTAACGGCACTCCACTTAGTTCGCAAAGCGTGGGATAGATGTCGACCAACTCCACCAATGCATTCGTCGTTGCACCATGCTGTTTCATGTCAGGAGTCCAGATCACCATCGGCACACGTGTGGCAATTTCGTAGTTGGTTGCTTTGCCCCAGATCCCCATGTCTCCGAGATGCCAACCGTGATCTCCCCAAACAATCACAATGGTGTTGTCCCGAACACCTGCATCTTCCAAGGCCTTCAGCATCATTCCAACCTGAGCATCAACATAACTGACGCACGCGTAGTAGCCGTGCAGCAACGTACGAGCCAACTCTTCGCTGATGGGTCCAGACTTGGGAATGCCATGCCGGGTACGCAATTCGAATGAGGCGTGCAGACCGGTAGCAGCCCCACCTGCAGGCGGTGATTTCTGAGACGCAGTCTGTATCTCACTGCGATCATACAGGTCCCAATATTTCTTGGGTGCGATGAAATCGAGATGGGGTTTGACGAGTCCCAACGCCAAAAACAAAGGTTGCTCGGGCTTATGCTTGAGATGGTCCTTCAGTGTTGCGATCGCCAACTGTGTGTTGAAACCATCACCATACACGTGATCCTCAACGTCAGCTGCCTCGTAAGCTGGACCATGGACAAGGCCACCCGAGCCGCTGGGACCGTACTTGGCCAACATGGCCTGTTTGTTTTCCAACCACGTTTTTTGATTCTCTGGAAGGGCGTAACTGCCCGGAAGTTTTGGACGTTTGTACTGACAGGTCTTCCACGCGGGCGAACGACTCCACGACCGATCATTATCGGTCATTCTGGCATGATAAATTTTTCCACAGTACGCTGTTTCGTAACCATTGGCAATCAAATGCTGCGGCAACGTGACAATATTCGGATTCAATTCACGGAAGTAAGCCGTGTTTTCGATGACCCCGATCGTGTCCGGTCTTGCACCGGTCATCAGGCTTGCTCGTGATGGACTACAGATCGCTTGCTGGCAATAGGCACGGTTGAATTTCAACCCCTCAGCGGCGAGGCGATCGATATGTGGGCTTCGGGCAATCGGTGAACCATAACAGCCCAACTCGGGCCTAAGGTCATCGATAGCAATGAAAAGAATATTGGGCTTTGTTTGAACGAATGCTTGTGAAACGGTGTTCAACGCGAGTACAAGAATTAAGGAAAAAAGCTCCAGACCAATCGTGGCTTTAAGTATTTTGAGCATCGTCTTTTTTACTTGGGGTGACCTAAATTCTCGCTCATCCTCTGACAAGGAGTTTCCTATGCGACAAACATTTCAATCGCAAAGACGGGGCAGCATTCGCCGTGCTTAAATTTTTTCACGAGCATTGAGGTATCTCAACTTTCGAAACTTCGGTGGGTGATAACGCGTTACGACGGGACGCCCCTTAAACATTAGTATTTCGGAAAGCAGCTTTGACTCTGTTGTGCACTCATTTTGCCCGCTCCACCACCGTTATGCTCGTCGTCATCTTTTCCACTTAGACTGTCCCAGCGCGACGTCAGTACTTGAAAACGGTAAAAAACTGACATTTTCACGAGGTCCCACGCCATGGAAACGCTATGTCTGTATGATAATGCAAAATGATAATGCAAAAGCACAACGCCACATCCATTGTTGCTAGCGTTGCGAATTAAACCTAACCCAATAAATTTTCGCATTTCCGGACAAAGGCGATCCTTTGAGTAACAATCCCTATCAAAATCAACCAGGAGCGAATTTTCCGCAGGAGCTCCCGCAGGGGATGGCAATCGCGGCACTGGTCACGGGCATTCTTTCTCTGACACTTTGTGGGATCTTTACCGCGATTCCTGCAATCATTTGTGGCCACATCGGCGTCAAGCAAGCCGACAAGGGCGAAGCCTCGGGACGAACCATGGCGATGGCAGGCATGATCATGGGCTATATATCGCTTGCGTTGACGCTTCTTCTCATTATCGCCTATGTCGTTCTATTCGTTTTTCTTGTCGGTGCTGCCGCAGCGGGAGGAGCTGCTGCAGCGGGACAGGCCGGCGGTATTTAGCGGCCCATGAATAACCGCACGGGACGACGACTATCTTCACGCAAGCTTGCTGCTGTCGCGCTACTGATAATTTTTTTCATAGCTGCGATTTTGCTGCTAAGAAGATTCGATCCGGCGGAATACTCGTTCTACCCCAAGTGCACACTGTATCAGGCCACCGGTTTGCATTGCCCTGGCTGCGGGGCAACACGAGCCGTGGGTGCATTGGCCGCAGGTCGCCTTGGTGATGCGATACGATACAACCCACTGTTGATTCTTGGTGGCCCTATCATCGCCGCGGTTATTGCAATCAAACTCAAACGCCAAGATCAGGGTGAGGCAAGCTGGACAGTCTTCTCAGTCTGCATGATCGTTGTCGTGATATCATTTGCAATCGCCCGAAATGTGCCATCGCCAACTCGCAGCATTCTCGCTCCTCCCAGCAAAATCGTGCCGGAAGAACCGTCAGCTGTCGAAAGCAAAGAGACAAACAACGTGACACCGTTTTTGTGAACCACGACGATCGCCTCACGACGACCTCACTGAACACCGCGTGAAGTGTGGCACCATCAATCGCGATTTCTCTTCCTTTGTGATTGATTGTCAGAACGCCATCACTTTCCCAGCCCAAACGGAGCCAGCGTGCCTGCTTTTCAGACGATGCCCCAAGATTGACCTCCCCCAGCACATGAGTCACATTCCGCAACTCAGTCGCGCGGGATTTCATTGAGGGTGTAGTACGCATTCTGGTGCACAAGTTTCCCACCGCCCCGCTCACGCATCGGCTCAAGATCGAACTCATGTACATGTCCCTGCACTAGTCCCTCTACCTTGATGTCGACTTGCAGTCGATCTTCTGAAACGGTGGCTTGCACAACCCGAGGTGTGGTTTGATCAACTTCGGGACTGCCGTAACCTTGTTGATAGACATGCGTGAAAGTGGACAGCGAATAGGTCGCTGGATCGGACGCAACTGCTGGATCAACTGGCTTGGTAAAGGTCATTCTGAACCCATCGGATCGAGCATTGATCGTTCTGATTTCAAACGGGACGATTCCCGTCCAATCCAAACGCTGAATTGCAAACTCACGGGGTCCCCTCACCGGCCAACCTCGATTGGTTCCTCCAACAATCAGATCACCGCGCGGAGTGAATTGGCAGGCCAACAAACCGGTAGCCAAACCTTCGCGGAACGGATAGCAGGCACCCTGCCAGACTCCGTTGACTTTCTCAGTCGTCGCACGCATGACCACGCTAAGACTGAAGTCTGTGACAAACAGTTGGTTCTCAAAGGGACCAAACTTTCCACCAGTCTGATCAACCATGAATCCAGAAATGGATCGCCCCATCCGAATGTAAGGGAAGACCACGGCGTAGGGCACTAACTCCTTGACACGCTTTCGCTCGATCATCAGCCGGGACCGGCTCTCAGGCACAACTGGCTTATCCCCCATCTCCTTGGCCAAGTCATACCAGTTAAAGCTGACCGGATGCCCCATGAACCCACCTTGCTCAAGGACTTTCAGACTGCAGGAACCATTCCATGGCCCCTGACTTTCTGCGTAAAACATCACCCCATGTTCGTTCGGGCCAATGCCGCAGGGACTACGAATCCCACTGCAAACCGGCAATGTTTTTCCATCGGGCGTCACCTTCAAACACCAGCCTCGAAACGGAACGTCCGAGTGATATGACTTGGAAAGGCACAGCGCAACCCAAACATTCCCTTCAGAATCAGGTTTCGAACCGAAAGCGAATTCGTGATAGTTACGAAATCCCCAAGTGTCGCTCAGGGTACGGAAGTGATCAGCTCGACCATCAGCGTCCTCATCGGTGATACGGGTAACCTCGGTTTGTTGGGTGATTACAAAGGCGTTGTCACGATACGCCATCCCCATGACCTCATCCAAACCATGTGCAAAACGCTTGTAGGTGGGTCGAGGGTTCTTATCGAAGGCCCCTTTGACGAGGAATATATCGCCACGTCGCGTACCGATAGCCAACTGATTGTCCGGCATCACTTCAAAGCACCCTGCTTCGATTGCCACCCCCGATGGCATGGGAATTTCAACAATCCTGTAATACTTCGACTCCTCCTCGGCTGTATCCCAATATTCACCCAATGTCTCTCCCCACGCCGAACCAGCGAGCAGGGCCAAAAAGCCTGAGGAAAATACGGGCACAAGAGCCAGCAGATTTGCAATGCGTATGAACATCGATAGTTTCCTACCAGGTGTATTTAAGGGTGAGTTGTGAATTCCCGCTTTTCAAATCCAGCGGAATGTGCAAATGACTGCCAGTAGCATCGGTCACGATCCTGGCCACATGATCTGGATCAACTTCAATCAACAAAGCATTCCCCAATCGAAATTGATAATCCGATTCCTTTTGAATCGTTCCCTTGGTTCGCAGACGGAATGCGAGATCGCTCCGTGGCTGTTCAGTCTGAAACTCGATTTTTCGTTTCAGCTGCGACAAGTCCGGGTTTTCACTTTCCCCGCCACTGGAGAAATCTTCCACACCAACATCGTCTAATTGGTACGTGAAGGTTGGACGATCCATGTCATCCAAAAAGTAACCGGTAAAACGATGCCTGGGGGGGCGTCCGTCATCCACGACCCAAGGGGATTGGCTACTGTCCAGTTCAGGACCTGCTTCGAAACGGATCAACTGGGCACCAAGCGGGCGAACAGTTCCATGCCCCTGGCTCCGCCAGACTCCCGCAGGATCCGCAAACTTTCCTTTCCAGATCATCGCCAGCCTCAACTGCTCTGCATCAAATGCAAGGTTGACGCCTCCTGGGTAGCCGACCCCGATGCCCCGTTTCCCAATCCCTTGATAGCTGCGTCTCAACATTGCCGCACGGTCATCACCGGCAAGCAGTTCAATCGGTTCACGCCTCAAGCCACGCGGCACCCTTGCCTGCCTGCCGTCTTGCAGATACTCCCACACCGCTCCGATCTGCTGGTTCGTATCTCCATCAAGAATTTCTTTGCGAATCGCTTTGCCACCGGGCCAGAACGATGGCATCACCGTGTTGGGACTACTCGCTTGAGGAGACTTCATGTACTGAAAAAACCATTCTTTGTGCAAACGCTCAGCCATTTCGGTTAGATCAACACCCGGCATGGTCAAGGCAGGCTTCTGCTGGAACGTGTGACACGCGATACAGTTCAAGCCTCCACTGCCCACAAGTTCGGTACCAACCTTCCGAATTTCTTTGGGGTCGTCAAACTCATGCATTACCACCTGAGGCAACTCGTCAACCTGCTGAAAAAGCTCTACCAAATGTGAAACATGATCTGCTCCATATTGTGGCATTCGAGTTTCGACATAGGGTCTGATGGCCCGCCCACTGACAAGAACTTGCCGCATCCACTTCGGTTTCAGCTTCGCACCGACCCCCGTCAGCGGCGGAGGAATCCTTCCCTGTGGCCCGAGGTTTTCGTTGGTGGTCAGAAAATACGGATCACGGTCACCACTGACCCCTCCGATTCCATCACGCTCATGGCAAGCATAACACCGCAAAGTTTGAAGTGTCACACTGATCTGCTGCGACTTTGTCAGTTCATCGCCTGATTGTTTGATTGCGGCCTGCATTGCCTGCTTCTGGTCAGCCGACAACACATACTTCGGCAACTGGGCAACACTCCCCGACAGGCAACCTTTGCCCGGTCTCAACGAACTCATGGGGGTAGCAGCGGGCAATCTCTCTGCGCCATCTAATTCGTGACACTGGCTGCATCCAAGATCGCGAAAACGTGTTCTTCCCACTTCAACCAACGAGGGGTCGAACTCAAAATCCGCATCCTCCCGTTCCAGATTTTCCCGCACTGGAATACTCAACAAATAGGAAGCGATCTCCCGAGCTTCCCAGTGATCCAACTTCATATTTGGCATGCGTCCCGCCGGCCTGACGGCGTGTGGGTTTTCTAGAAATCCGGTTAGTCCAACAAGACTGTATTTTTCGGCAGGGTTTCCCAAGGACACGGAACCTGCCGGCAATTCTTCACTGCCGTCCTGCCTGAACGGCGAGTGGCACGCAACACAGCCCACCGAGTGAAACAGTTTTTGTCCACGTTTCGTCGCGTCACCATCCAACGCATCCCTCTGAAACTTCTCACTACTTAACGACGCCAAGTAGTGTGTGATTGCAACGGCGGCCTGCTGCCGCTCCGCAGGAGCAAGTCGTCCCAACAGGTGCGGCATATTTGTGCCCGGCTTCGTTTCATGCGGATCAAGGATAAATTTGGTGATGTAGCGAGGATCAACTCTGGAGGCCACTGAGGAAAGATCTGGGGCAGGCTTAGCGACAAGAGCAAGTGAGTCTGACGCATGGCAATTCGTGCAATGGAATTGCTGCATCAACGCAACACCCTGAACCCGAGCATCAAGCCTACTCTTCTGCTGATGTCCTGCCACTTCAGTGCCAGATGTTCCACTGACTGCGATGTCCATCAGATATTTGACGAGGTCCAAAAACTCTTGACGACTTTCCAATTGATCGGCCAAGCCCTCAGGCATGGACGACTTGGCATCCATTTTCAATTCCTCAACGCTAACGCGTGGGACAACGACTAACCGCTGCTCAGGGGAAGTATCACGTAACACGTACTGCGTTGGCGACTCATCCACGATGCGCCCCTTAAAAACGCGTCCGTCAACATCAAGAATACTAACCGTTTCATAACCTTTCTTGATCACCTTGGAAGGCAGCAGAATTGATTCCACAAAGTGGGCGTCGGGCACCTCGGTCCCAACTCGCGTCAAGTCAGGCCCCAACAAATTGGTTGCTCCCTGCACATGGCAGCCAACACAATTGAACTTTTTCTGTGAAAACAGAATCGCACCCTGAACTGAGTTCCCCCTCTCTCTGGCATCCTTTGCCAATGCGGTCGCCAATTCACGCTTGAGCGTTACAGTCAACGTCTCCGGCGTTCGAGAGTCAGTCTGTGCGGTGAGAATTGTTTGCCAGCACATTCCGGTCAGGGTGGCGGCAACTATCAAAACATTTCGAAACACGCTTGGTCTCTCCGTAATCAAACAAGAACTTCTCAGCTCAACGCCATTCGGCCGATTCAGCCGCAGAATCGTCAACACAGTTCAACAGACATGCTGACGATGCGATAGCTCTCTGAGAGCTACTTCGCTTTTTTGCCGACAATCCCTATCTCCGCCGCCGATCCCCACTTACTTCCGTTCACCTCGTTCATCGACCGCACACGGACATAACGGCCTCTTACTGGATTTGGGCAGTCGGCAACCTGCGACTTTTTGGTCTTCTTGAATTCGACAATCACGGTTGGATCACCAAAGTCCTCTGGCGAATCACTGACGGTGAAGTCTGATTTCCCAAAAGCCCCGTTCCAGCCGCTATCCTGGCGAACCAGGTAACGAAATCCGCTGACGTCGTAGGTCCCCCCAAGATCAAGCACCAACTCGTGAGGTGGGGCGGCGACACCGCTATCAAAACGTGAATGCCACACAGAACGTGGGTTACCATCCACCGCGTTGACGGCCAATTTTCCATTACTTTCGTTCTGACTACTGAAACGCAGTACTCTGATCTGCTTTGCGGGAATCAAATCCTTCGCCTTGATCGTATTCACCTTGCCGGACGTCCCATTAGGATTACCCTTGGATCCAAACTTGGCCGCGCGATCCCGCTCCTGCAACTCTTTGGTAAAGAAGGTGCCCGCTTGCCATGGCTCATGCGAGGCATCAGCGTGCGCAATCATCTTGTTCAACACTTCAGGATACTGACTAGCCAGGTCCTTGGTTTCACTGACGTCTTTGGCGAGATCGTAGAGAGCCCAATCACCGTCTTTACGAACACGAATCGCTTTCCACTGTCCCATTCGAACTGCGGTTTGATTTCCATATTCCCAATACAGAAACTCATGCTGGTCCTGCTTGTGTCCCGTCGCATCCTCACCCACGAGTTCGGTCAGGATTGACATTCCATCAAGATCTTCGGGCGCTTTTGCATCAGCCAATTCTGCAAGTGTTGGAAAAACGTCGACTTGGCTGAACAACAAATCACTGACAGTATTTGGCTTGATTTTTCCGGGCCAACGCACCAGATACGGAATCCGCAGTCCACCCTCATACAGATTTCCTTTGCCTCCCCGGAATTCAACACCGGTACGCGGGTTCAAGTTGGGTCCGAAATAGCCTCGCGGATATTCATTGCTACGAAATCGATCCTGCCCGCCATTGTCACCCGTAAAGAAGACAATGGTATTGTCTTCCAATTTCAGATCACGCAGCAAGTCAAGAATGGTTTGCAAATCGTTATCAACCATCGTCACCATCGCAGCGTAGTTTTTCACATCTTGTGCAATCTTGGGATCATTGAACCACTCATCATTTTTGTAGGCATCAAACGCAGGATCATCTTCTGGAATGTCATACATGCCATGTGGCGGAGTGATCGGAAAATAACAAAAGAACGGACGATCTTTGTTCTCACGAATGAAGTCCAAACCACGTTTCATGATTTCGTAGTTCGCGTAAGTTTCCCCACTGCGGCCACCGTCGTTTCCAGCCAATGGAACTTCTTTGCTATTGTGAACCAAGTATGGCGGATAGAACGAGTGAGCATGAACCTGGTCGTAGTACCCAAAAAAATCATCAAACCCATGGTCTTCTGGAACACCTGTCGATCCTCTTCCACCAGCGCCCCACTTTCCGTAACCACCGGTTGCATAACCACGACCCTTGAGCATGCTGGCGATCGTTGCCTCACCAGCACGCAGGGGTGTACCCCCTGGATTGTCCCGCACTGAACAATGCCCCATATGCTTACCCGTCATCATGCATGCCCTCAGTGGCCCGCAAACAGGCGCGGCGGCGAGTGCCTGAGTGAAACGAATCCCCTCCGAAGCCATTTTGTCCATGTTGGGAGTACGAATCCGTTCGTTGCCCATGTGCGACAACTCATAGTACGCCAATTCATCAGACATGATGTAGACGATATTCGGTGGCTGCTTTGCATTGCCTGACTGCTCTGCAGCGTTAGCCGCTGAAGCACACAGGAAAAAAGCGTAGAGACACGAAAACACAACACTCATGATGCGTTGCAGAGAGCAAGAAACGTTCAACAACATGGATTTTTCCGGAATGGATACACAGTGACATGAAAGCGGCTCATACACGCTTCCTGCCCGATATCTTACCTGCAAAAACCATCGTCGTCAGACACAAACGAATGGGAAAGCCCTCCCTGCTGCGCACATGCCTGAACGCAAGAGCAAACCCACAACATTTCACAATTCACAGAACGGAAGTTCCGTCAAATTGCTGTACGGTTAAATAAAGCAGGGAAACGGCCAGAGGCAGTCACTACGAGCAACGACCGACGGTCTCATTGCTCAGTTGTCCGATTTATCTTTGCTGCTAGCAGAACTCAACAATTTCGCCATGCGTGGCCGGGCATTCTGAAGTTCTTCGAGATCAAGACTCAACCCCAGGCTTCGACCGACCCCGGCGTAAAAGCGGGACAGCCCATCGCTCCATTCCGAGCTGACAATATCGATAGGAGTTTCCCCTCGATCATTTTTGACCAACGGCGAAGCGCCTTTTTCCAGCAAGATTTGAGCAATCTCGAACTCACACATGAAGGCAGCAAGATGCAGTGGCGTATTCCCATCCTCATTGGTGCGATCGATTCTCGCTCCTCGTCGTAAAAGCAGTTTGAAAGCTTCGACTTGTCCGTTCAACGCAGCATCACTCAAGGGCGTGGATCCACCGGATGGTTTTCTTTGATTGACTCGGGCTCCACGAGCTACCAGAATTCGAATTCGATTAAGATTTCCTTTGGACGCTGCCTCATTCAACGCGCTGCGACGATCAACATGAGCCGCATCAATACCAGCTTGCAGCTTGGTCGCACCTTCTCGGGTATCGGTCACATGAAATATGAAATCATTACTGAAGAGGCCTTGTTGATTCTGAACTTGCAACAGATGCATGCCCACCTCTGGCAATTCATCCAAGCGGAGCTGAACAGTTTCGCCGTCGATGCTGATACTTCCATCAACGCGCCGACCATCGACAAGGACATTTGCATCCTCCTCAAGATGACGCCCACTGAGCGTCATTTCCTGGCTGCCTTGAAAAAGAATCGGGAACTTCTGACGGCCGCTTTGCCTTTCCAACGAACCGAGCGTCCAAAGAGCTGGCTGCGGAGTTTCAAGGTCGGCCTTCACACCATGCCTGGCAGAAAAGGTCCCCACAAACTTTCCAGCCTCAGCCAATCGAACCAGCTGCGTTCTCTGGAAGTGGTACTGATCTACATCACCCAAGCTGCTTTCATAAACAGCATTGCCGTTGGACAAATCCGAACGGTACTGCAGTTTGACCGGAGTCACCGCCTGGTCTGAATCGATCAGGACCCCTTCGGCCTGTAGGACGACGCCGCCCTCTGCAGCCGATTGTTCGAGCGAGTCCAACAGATCGCCGGTGAGTTTCTGGTTTGCCGTCTTGCGGTTCAATGTAACTTGACGTGCGAATGCTCCAGAAAAACCAGTGCTTCCTTCGAGTACCATGTCCCAGATGGGATCGAAGCGTCGACGCCCGCCCCACGAGAACTGCCACATCCGCCGTTCCGGGATGCCCTGCTCTGCAATGGCACGATAGAAATCGAAATCGATGATATTGAGTCGCCCCTGTGGCAGAATCAAGAATCGGTCATAGGCTCCTCGCCAAGTCGGCGCATCCATCCCCGTGCCCGGCGTATTGGTGCTGACCAGAAACGGCATCCTGTGACAATTGCCGCAAACGTTCGGTCTCGGTTTTCCGTCGTAATCGCCATCGATGTGAAAGAGTTTGAAACCTTCCTGTGCCCGATCCGAGACAACATTGCTGTACGCCCGCTTTTGCGCTGGCGGATAAGGAACGCTCAGCAAAAATTTTGCCATGTCATCGCGTTCAGCCGCACTCAACGCTCCCGACTTGCCCTCATCGTTGACGGTCGTATCACCCACCATGCTCATGGTGTTGGCGATTCCCCCGTCAATCAGATGCCGCGTGGTACTGGCAGGATCATCCCGCTTGCTGTTGGGAGGATCCGATCCATGAATGTTGGCGCTGTTGTTCCCACCATAAGGATCACCCGGAATTCCATCCCAATGATACGGTGCGGTATCCCTCAAGCCGCGGATCGGCATGGTGGACCGGGGCATTATCTGATCACCTCCGGTAACCACAGGTGTCTTCAAAACCCAAAGTAACTGGTCGGTGTGACCATCTGGATGACAGCTGGCACATGCAAAGGTTTTCGTTGTCGAAGCAGCTGCGGTATTGAAAGCGATCCTTCCGCGTTTGACCGCCGGATGAGTGGGATCTTCAAGGCTGATCGTCTTCACGACGTTGGGTGCGGCAGGATCGGAAACATCCATGAATGAAACCGTATTGGCAACCGCATTGAGCGTCCACGCAGCAGCAGTATTACCGCTGGCATCTTTCTGCAAGGCAATTCCCCGGGGAACCGCGCCCACCCCAACCCGCCCAAGCACTTTGCCATTGGTCGCATCCACGGTGAAGAACTGATCAGACCCCGCGGCAGATACAAAAAGAGTCGCGTCGTCATCGCTGACTTCAATTGCAAAGGGCGTTGCAAGAGCATCCTTGGGATCCGGATGCTCAGGAGGCAACGGCTCGAGATCCATGAAATGGACATCTGCTTTGTATTGCTCCGAACCCGCGAATTCATTGGTGCGAGGCAGCACACTTGTGATGCGATTAAGAAATGCCCGATTTTCCAATTCCGCCAGCCCGTGGTCTTTGGTACCCGCCCTTCCATTGACTTCATTTCGGGCATCCGTCTGTGCGATATAGACTCGCCCTTTGGAATCGACTGTCATCCCATAAAGAAGCGTGCCGAGCGAATCGACGGTTTCGACCAAACGATCAGATTCGGTATCAAAGACAAACAAATCACGATCGGGCACTTTCGGATGTTTGATAATGTCGACCACTGCCCCAAGCGATAGCACATTATTGTTCGCGATTGCGTGCTCATGAGCATTGAACGTGACCAGATCGCCATCGAGTTCACCAGTGCCACCGGATAATTGGGTTTTGTTGTTGGACTCAAAGGGAATCACATACAGCAAGCCATTGCGAACAACGATCTGACGAGGATCCTGCGCTGTAATTCTCAAATGCCCTGTGACCTCGCGGTTTGCCACATCAACGGTCGCAATTTGATTCTCCGATGACAAAGCAACATAGGCTTTCTCGTTACTCGCAAATGCAATCCCAACGGGCTCGTCAAAACGAGTCGCCCTTGTCTCCGGATCAAACTCCTGAATCGTCCCAATGACCTGCAAAAACGTCGGACTGGAGGCATCCGTGTCGATCACACTGACGGAATCGGAAACATGGTTGGAGACCCATAATTCTTTTCCATCTGGTCGAACGGCAAGACTGACAGGATCAATGCCAACATTGATTCGTTCGGTGATTTCACGCGTATCGGCATTGATGACATCGACCGTGTCCGACGGTGTATTGACCACAAAGACGAATCGATCAAGCAACCGGATCGGCGATGCGTGCGGACTCGCGAAGGTAGGATGCCCGACTGCCTGCATTTTGCTGGACGCTGCATTCGTAGCGTAAACCCTCTCAGAGCCAACAACATCGCTTGCCTGACGCGAATGATCGACCCAGACATAGGCGAGCAGACTGCAAAACAAAACAAGACTGATTTTCTTTTTCATAAGACTGTCCTGATCGAAAGCGGGGCACTGCCTGACTCGGGCAGCCTAAATCAACTAGAACTGCTGAGCGGTTGCAAGACAAGCTTTTTGGCGATGGTAGTTACGCAGCGATACCAGCGAGTCGTCAAAACTGCGCGACTGGTACATGGCGCCGTGCATTTACGAGATTCAGAAAGCCCACAAAAACCAGACCAACAAACGACTCCCACCCACGCTCACGTGGGCTTTGTAGAATCCTGACGGACTGCTTCGCTGCACGATATTTTTTTCTTCAAGGCCCGCCCTGCTGCCCGACAGACCAACATCCAGGAACAGGCAATCCAGGAACAGGCAATCCAGGAACAGGCAATCCACGACCAGGCAAATTTCTGCAGCGCCGATGAAAAGGAACGTAGCACTCGACCTTGAAGCATCTCAGGACTTGAAGCAGTTTCAGGTTAGAGGCAGGCATCCACCGACGAGCAAACCCCAATACCCTCGCTAGGCGGGTTGCCGAAATATCTCTGCCCCCATTGTCCTCGATCAATGGCCATTCATCATCGAGGCACCAAATCGGCATGAACCAACAATGATCACCTCTGCGAGCCATGACGATCGCTACAAATTCACATGCCAAGTTACGCAAAAACCAGCAAATTCTTCGAAACTTAACCAAAAAAACGAATTGATTGAGGCGACGTTTTAGCTCAAAAATGCGGTCTAAACGTGCCTATACCGGCATCGCACACAATGTTCGCCGATCATAACTTCACAAATTGCAAGCAGGGGGTGTTTTTCATCTCCTCTCGATTTGCTACCAAATGCATTATTAAGGTACTCCTGGACGATTGAATTTATCCCGAAATCACTTCGCGAGCCTCTGAGGCGACAGCGAAGCAATCTTGCATACTCCACGGTGGCAACTTGGAACTCAACGCACTGATGAACTTGTTGTTCGGCCTCATGGGCGGCTTGGGGATTTTTCTCCTTGGCATGAAGAACATGTCTGATGGCATGCAAGCGGTTGCTGGCGCGAGCCTGCGACGCTTGATCGGATACGTCACCAACAATCGATTTCTTGCTACGATCGTCGGCATCGTGGTCACCTGTGTTGTCCAATCGAGTTCCGTCACGACAGTGATGGTCGTCGGTTTCGTCAACAGCAGTGTGATGGAACTGTCTCAGGCGATTGGCGTGATCATGGGTGCCAACATCGGTACCACCATCACGGGCTGGATTCTGGTGTTAAAGATTGGCAAGTACGGATTGCCACTGTTGGGGATAGCAGCCTTTTTCTTTCTGTTTTCGAAAAGTGAGCGTTGGCGTTACTGGGCCATGGCGATCATGGGTGTGGGCATGGTTTTCTTCGGCCTCGAGTTGATGAAAGACGCATGTGCGATCATCAAAGAAACACCGCAATTCGAAAGCTCATTTAAGTACTTTACTGCAGACAACTATTTAGGTGTGCTCAAATGTGCATTGGCAGGTTGTCTCCTCACCACGCTGGTGCAGTCTTCCTCAGCAACACTCGGCATCACGATTTCGCTGGCCTCCCAAGACGTGATCGGTTACGAAACCGCAGCGGCTTTGGTACTGGGTGAAAACATTGGCACGACCATCACGGCATTGCTCGCCTCGCTAGGGGCAACGACGAATGCTAAACGGGCCGCCTATTTCCACATGATATTCAACCTCATTGGTGTATTCTGGATCACCCTGGCCTTCCGGCCGTATATCGAACTGATTCAAGGCCTTCTGGACAACGATGTTTCCGAGATGGTAGTCGTTGATGGAAAAGAGACTTACCCCTACACGACAGCGGCAATTGCCCTCACTCATTCAGTCTTCAATATCGTCAACACGCTTCTGTTCCTGCCCTTCCTGCCGCTCTTCGTTCATCTGCTGGAACGACTCGTGCCATCGAAGGACTTCAAAGAGAAGCCAAGCCTGACCGACTTGGACATGCGACTGCTCGAAACTCCACTATTGGCAATCGAACAATCGCGAAAAGAGATTGAAAAAATGTCCACGGGCTGCGAGAAGATGCTTGCGTGGGTCGATGAGCTCTATGAGCAGGATGAGATCGACAAGCAGCTCTCAGATAAGCTCATGCATCGTGAACAGGTACTTGACGCAGTTCAGGATGAAATCGCAAAACATGTGACAAGCCTGCTTTCGAATGACATTCCACACTCAGTTGCTGTCGAGGCTCGACAACAATTCCGTATGGCGGACGAATATGAGTCGATTAGTGACTACATCGTCAACATTCACAAGTTTGATGTCCGATTGCGGCGCGATGAGGCACGGTTCACGTCAGCGCAACAGGCTGGAATCAAGACCCTCAATCAACTTTCAATGGAATATCTTAACCTCGTGAATCAGGCTTTAGCCGCAAATGATCCGGGTGTTGTGACCAAGACAGAAAGCATTTCCAAAAGGTTGCGAAAGCAAATCAAGCAACTTCGGCGCGAACATCTTTCTGACCTGTCGGAGGGAATCATATCACCTCAGGTGAGTGTCGCTTATCTGGCTGTACTCAATGCCTTCGGACGGGTGAGAGATCACATCGAGAACGTTGCTGGTGCCGTTTCAGGTGAAAAATAAGTCGGAGTTCACCGTGGCAGAAGTTCGTTGCCATGCTTGGTAACGGACACCGACGGTTGTGCCAAAAGCGAATTGATTACACGAGATCGTTGCTGCTGGGACTCTTGTCACGAAAGCATGCTGAGGGTGCTCTCCGAAGCATGGGCGTTAGAATCATGCCAAGCGGGAATTCTCGGGAAAATTGCCATGGGGTCTGCCGGGCATGTCTAGGTGCTCAGCATCAATCAAACGCCTTCGGTCCTGCTGGTTGATTTCGCATCGTGCAGTGTTCGACACAGTGCTTCGTTGTGCACGTCCGCGATTGCACGCGGCAATCAGCCCAAACCCATGATTTTGACGGTATTATCCCGTGCCTCGCACAAATCTTGTAATTCCTGCCGCGAATCCTGTTAACGATTCCAACCGACTGACGGCATACTGTCAGGATGGAAAAACAAAGCATGAATCAAGATCAATCCGAGAATGATCGCCGCGAAGCCTTCACACAGCACTGGATGGCTGCTGAGCCATCGGTATCAGCCTATGTATTTGCGGTGATCTCAGGTTTCCACGATGCAGAGGACCTGGTGCAACAGATCGCGCAGGAAACAGCTCGTAGATTCGACCAATACGATCCGGAACGACCTTTCCTCGGCTGGGCACTTTGGATCACAAAATCACGTGTGATCGATTTCTACCGTCAAAGCAGTCGTGACCGTTTGGTTTTCTCAGATGAATTGCTAAGTCGGCTCGGAGAGATCATTGCAAGCAGAGAGGCGGGGCGCAACACGCGCCGAGAAGCTCTCGAACACTGTTTGGACAATCTACCAGAACAATCAAGAAAACTGCTGGATCTAAGATACGTGGAGAACGCTTCTTCGGACACAATTGCGAAATCCATCGGTTCCACCTCTGCTTCTATCCGCGTCACCTTGACTCGCCTACGAGACCGCTTGGCAGCGTGCGTTCAACAACGACTTGCCATGGAAGAAGCAAGATGACGCCCCACCAAGAAAAAATAGAACAATATCTCGACAGTGGGCTGGTTCCAGGGGACGCAGCCCAGTTTGAAAAGTGGTTGCAAGCGGATCAGAACTTGCAACTGTTGGTAGCCAGCGCGGAGTTACACATTGATCTACGTCGCTCGCTTCAACGCCGCAGTGTCCAAAAGGAAGCCATGGCGCATTTTCGCCAGTTGCCTTCGCAGTCCAATGAAATCGAGCATGACACACAAAGCCGGGAACAGACATCTTCGAATAGGGCCAACCTGGCGGCTTCGACAACCAATGCCAATTGGCAGTCAAGAAAGTGGTTCATTTTGGCAATGACAACCGCTGCTATCTTCCTGTTTGCATTCTTATTGATTCCTGAATCCAAATCACCGAACCGGCAACAAGCCGCAAGCAGCCAGCGCATCGCCAGAATCGCGTACCAACAAAATGCGGGATGGCTATCAGGTTCACGTGCAACCGGTGATGCGATCGGCGGCGGCATGGTGCAACTGCAAGTTGGTATTGCGCGCTTGGATTTTTCCAATGGAGCCACGGTCACATTGCAAGGACCGGCTAAGTTTGAAATTCTTTCTGCCGACCGAACTCGCCTGCACCAAGGCATACTTACAGTCCATGTTCCTGGGACCGCGATTGGTTTTGAAATTGAGACTCCGGCAATCGATGTTATCGATCTGGGAACTGCATTTGGCCTCGCTGTGGGAGTCGATGGCGAAACAGATGTTTGTGTTTTTGAAGGCGAAGTCCAAGTGAGCGCAAGCGGCAAGACGTCAAACAGCAAGCGTCGCCTACTTCACGCTGGCAACGCCGTACGTTCCAAGCCTTTGGATGGAAAAATCGAATCTGTTCTTTATGAAACGAATCGTTTTAAAGATGGTTGGCCAGTTACCTCCGGTGTTTTCCAAGCCACTGGCTTGATGAAGTTTGTTTCACCGGGCCCAGATTTTGTGCCGGGCAGGTACGAGGACAACGAACACATTGTCGTCTTTGCCGAGCGGCAGGGAATCACACTGGATTCCGAAATCCCTGTTGATCTGGCATCACCCGGACTGTACCAGCGACTTCATCGCCACAACGATCAGAAAATTGCCGCGGGTACCACCGTGCGAAGCTACCTACTGCAATTGGATCCGCTTGGAACGAGAGAACGAAATTCCGAAAACAAGCCACGGGTGACAGGCCAAATCACCTTCGACAAACCGGTCATTGGCTTGATTGCCGGCACCGCACGACTGACCAACACGGACATGCTACTGGGCCATCCCGACGGCCAATACAAAACCACACGACGTGGAATCGAACCCACACGGAAAGAAGAGAACCTTGGAATAAAACGTGATGCAGTAATTTTGAGCGAAGATCGACGCACACTGTCTCTTGACCTGTCAGCAGGATCCGCAGTTGATCAGATCCGAGTGATTGTCGAGGAAACAGAACAGAAACCAAACGGACAACAGAGCACAGAATGAGACGACGAGCATTTTTACGAGGTGTTAGCGGAGCAACCATGGCGTTGCCATCCTTGGAGGTAATGGCCGCTCCAACCAATGCAACTGCAACACGCATGGTTTGTGTGGGATTGAATTTTGGCTTTGTCCCCCGGTTATTCTTCCCCACAACCACCGGCAAGGACTACGAACTCACTGAGCGTCTCGAACCGTTAGAGAAATTCCGTGAGGACGTGACAGTATTTTCCGGACTTGATCATGGCACCGAGGCACAAGGCGGCCATGGCGGAGTACACGCATACCTATCGGGAGTTCTGTCAAAACACTCCAGAAATATGCCCGAAGCAAACATATCGGTGGACCAAAAAGCCGCCCAGATTGTGGGTTCGGAGACACGTTACCCATCCCTGCAAATTGCCAGCGGCAACGATCCCAATAACCAGATTTCATGGAATGCCTCAGGAGTATCCCTCCCACCCATTTCCAAAGTGGACGTTCTGTACAGTTTGCTGTTTCAGAAGGTGGACCCAAAGCTTCAAAAAACCACGCAAGCAAAACAGGCCGCACGGGCCAGCATCCTCGACCTCGTGAAGACTGATGCCGAGTACCTGCAACGCAAAGTGGGCGCGCAGGACAAAGCCAAACTCGACCGTTATTTCACTTCCGTTCGCGAAGTTGAAAAACGAATTGCACAATCAAGCGAATGGTTAATAAAACCCAAACCGCAGGTGGACTATGAAATACCAAGCGGAGTCAACACCATGGACTTCATCGATCGAGTGCCACTGTACTACGATCTGATGGCACTCGCCTTGGAAACGGACTCCACGCGGGTAATGACGTTGGGACTGGCTGACATCGGTGCCAATTATGGAGGCTTTGACATTAGCCGCGGCTATCACCAACTGACGCACCATGGAAAAGTCCCCGAATACATCACTGAATTGTCCGTGATTGAACAATTTCACACGGAGCAACTCGCCCGATTCCTAAACAAGCTTAAGTCCGTGCCAGAAGAAAATGGTAAAACGTTGCTGGACAACAGTATGGTTCTGTTTGGTTCAGGCATGGGCAATGCAAGCTCGCACTCAAACAAAAACCTCCCTTTGATTCTGGCAGGCGGTGGGTTCAAGCACGGAGAACACAAATCGTACTTCAAGGACGAAAACCAAAAGATTGCGACGCCAGCAGGCCGCCTGTTTGTCTCCATGCTGCAACGCTTTGGTGTTGAAACGGATCACTTTGGTACGGCGAGCGGGACCCTGCCAGGCTTGGAGGTGCGGGCATGAACAAGCACTGCAAACCTTCAACCACAACAGTGCGAGCCAACCGAAGTGCACCTTCCCGGTGCAGTGGCGGCATGGCAATGCACCCGTTCGTGGCGTTGTTCATAACTTGCATTCTACTGTCGGCAGTGCAGTGCTCAGTCACTCATGCAGCACCCGAGGAATTCAGCACGTCAGCGATAGGCGGTTTACCCCCGCACGTTCAGAGTTATCTAAAACAGCACTGCCACCAGTGCCACGGCGAAACGAAGCAAAAAGCTGACCGCCGACTGGACCAATTCCCGACAGAACAAGCATTGGACGAAGATGCACGAGATCTTCTTGAAGAAGCGCTGGACGCAATGAATCGTGGCGAAATGCCACCACGTGAGAAAGGCATCCCTGAACCACCCGCGCAGCAAACAAAGGAAGTGATTGCGTCGATCACCAGCTATCTGAATTGGGCGACGAACGCTGATAAATCATCGACCACGGTACTTCGTCGACTCAACCGATTTGAGTATGTCCGTACGATCCGCGACCTTCTGGGCGTTGACATCGAGTCCTTTGATCCGACCGGAGACTTTCCTCCAGACGCCAAGAGTCATGGATTTGACAACAACGGTGAAACGCTGACTTTGTCGGACTACCAGTTGCAACGCTATCTTGAAGTCGCAGAAGCGTTTTTGGATCAAGCTTGTTATTTTGATCGCCCCAGTCCTGAAACCACAGTCTGGTCCTATACAGGCAAAGACTTCAACGGAGTATTGTCGTATCAACGTGCTCCGGTCACATGGCGACTGATCATTCCTGCTGGATCTCCGGCCGACCAGACAAACTTGGGGGACTACGTTGAGATTGGGCATGGTCAACCATCGGAACGCCATCCAAACTTCGTGACTCGCTTTGTACGTCAAGGTGGTGTGCCTGCTGATGGCTGGTATCAAATCAGCATCAAGGCTGCTGCAGCGAACCGTCTCAACCACGGCTACGAGCACGCTGAATTTAAACGCTATGAACAGGAACCCTTGAAACTCGCATTGTGGGTTGCTCCAGAAGCCAGGCTTCTGAACAAGAATGCAGCTGACCAACGTCGGCTGGTGGAGGTATGGGACTTACCCGACGATACACCCACCGTGTTCTCAAACAAGGTCTGGCTCCGCAAAGGCGCCGTTCCGTTTGTCAGCTGGGCCAACGGAATCAGTTCAAAGGGGAACATTCGCCGGGTTGCAGAAAAGCACCACCCGGAAGTCATTCGCGCAACCACGACCCAACGCGACGCAGCCAAGCTCGGCGACCAGGCAGCCCAGATCTTGGTGCAGGAACTGGAACGCAACAAAAACAATCCCGTACTATCAGAACGCTATCACGGTCCCCGTGTTCGTGTCTGGAACATGAACATCAGTGGACCGATTCACGAACAGTGGCCACCAGCGAGTCACCGACTGTTGTTTGGGGACCAGATGGACGCCAGCCAGATTGATCTTGATGAACTTGTTCTGCGATTCACAACCCGTGCATTTCGACAGCCAGTGAAACCTCAGGATGTTGAACATTACGTGCAGTTCATTCGTGACCGCTTGGCTCTTGGAAACAAACCTGAAAGAGCGATCAAGCTGGGACTGATCGCGATTCTGTCATCACCTCGCTTCCTCTACCTCGATGAAGGCAACGAGCAACTCGGCTCCTCGTTGGCACCCCATGAGTTGGCAGCAAGATTGTCGTACTTCCTCTGGAGCTCGATGCCCGATGAGAACCTGACCAAAAAAGCGAATACAGGCAAACTGACAGGGAATGAATTAAGTGTTGAAACCCAACGGATGCTAGCGGACCCAAAGGCTGAAGCATTCATCGAGCACTTCACGGATCACTGGTTACGAATGGACACTCTGGGTGCGATGCCACCTGACCCAAAAGCCTTCGAAGCCTATTACAAAGATCGCTTGCAAACTTTTTTCAAACAGGAGACAAGACTTTTCTTCGCTGACCTGTTGAAAGAAAACGGTTCCATCCTGAACCTGCTTGACAGTGACTACAGTTTCCTCAATGGTGCGTTGGCACAGCATTACGGCATTGAGGGTGTGACGGGCGAAGCCTTTCGAAAAGTCCACTTCAAACCGGAACACCATCGTGGCGGACTTCTGGGGCAAGGAAGTGTATTGACGCTGACTGCAAACGGAATCGAGACTTCTCCTGTGGTCCGTGGCGTCTGGGTCATGGAAAACATTCTGGGGACTCCTCCTTCTCCGCCACCGCCTGACGTGGAACCACTGGAACCGGACACACGCGGAGCAGTGACCATACGGCAGCAATTGAAAAAGCACCGTAACGTGGCAGCCTGTGCAGATTGTCACAACCGAATTGATCCCGCTGGTTTCGCCTTGGAATTCTACGATCCGATTGGTGGCTACCGTTCTCACTACAAGTCACGAGCAGCGCGTAATCCGCCCGTCGACGGATCTGGAAACCTCGTTTCGGGCGAAACATTCCAAAACGAGCAGGACTTCAAAAAACTGTTGCTTGCCCGCAAGCATCGGTTCACCGAAACACTCACTTCCAAACTGCTTTCGTATGCAACCGGCCGGGAACTGACGTTCCGGGATGATGCTGAAATTAAACAGATCGCAGCGGACTGCGCTAAGCAAGGTTATGGGCTGCGAGATCTGATCACTCGCATTGTGAGCAGCAATATCTTCCAACAACGTTAAATGCATTCAACGTACACCAACAAGGATTTACGATGGCCGGTCTTCCTAGACGCGACATCCTGCGTGGCCTCGGTGTTGCAATCGTATTGCCAAGCTTTGCATCCTTGAGAGCAGAAGCTGGAAAAAAATCATTTGAGGCGACACAGCGATTCGTCTGCGTTTCGCCCAACTATGGCATGAACCCGAGTGGATTCTTCCCGGCAGAAACGGGTAGTGATTACGAGATGCCACCATTGCTCGAATCGCTACATCCCCATCGCGACGCCATCAGCCTTTTCACCAACCTTGATCACCCGGGTGTCGGTGGAGGCCACGGTTGCTCCAACACGTTCTTGAATGGTGTTGAGATGAAGAGCACCAAGGATAATCCTCAACGCCTTCTGTCGCTGGATCAGTTACTTGCCGAGCATCTTGGACAGAACACTCGTTTCCCATCCATGCTGCTCGGATCAGGAGGCTTTTCATGGTCCCGGGCCGGCATTCGACTGCCAACTCAGTCTGATCCGGTCCGCGTCTTTACCGACTTATTCGTCGACGATGCAGCCAAGGCCAAACAGCAGACACGTCAGTTTCTGAATGAGGACACCAGCATCCTGGATGTAGTCCGAAAAGATGCCAAGAGTTTGCGAGTCCGCTTAGCGCACGCGGATCAGCAGAAACTGGACCAATTCTTCACATCCATTCGTGAAGTTGAACAGAAACTGACCCGTCAGTCTGAATGGATTGACGTTCGCAAACCAACCATCAAGGACGATGTGATTCGAGGCCGCGATGATGACGACACAATTGTTGACCTTCAATATCCCTACAACACATCGGTTATGTACGACCTGATGGTACTGGCATTGCAGACCAATTCCACCAACGTGATTTGTTTTGGCCATCCCGGGGGAAACCGACTGTTTCCATTCGACGGTATCACATTGGGGTATCATTCATTAACGCACCATGGAAAACGCCCCGAGTTGTTGAAAGAGTTGTCGATCATCGAGCGTTTCTACGCCACACAATTCGCGACGTTCCTGAGCAAATTGAAAGAAACCAAAGACAGCACGGGCAAGCCGCTACTGGATTCAACTACGGTTCTGTTTGGAAGTGGCATGGGGAACGCCAGTTCGCACTCAAGCCGCAACCTTCCCGTTCTTTTAGCTGGTGGTGGCTTCCAGCACGGAAACCATCATCGCTTTGAGCGTCGCAATCGTGATGGACGCCCTCTAGGTGACCTGTTCGTATCGATCCTTCAACAATTTGGCATCGAACAGGAACAATTCTCTAATAACGGCAGCAACCTCAATCACTTACTGACATGAAAAACATCTTTTTATGCGGATTGACTTTGTTGCTGTTGACCCCGGTCACCGCAGCAGAAGTTTCACCCTCTGAATTGCCGTCTTTTCTGCGCAAGTACTGCGCAGAGTGCCATGGTGCGAAGATCCAAAAGGCGGACCGTCGATTTGACCAATTAGTGACAGGATCGCTAACGACCAATACAGGAACTGGCAATACAGGCGAGTTGGTACAACAGGCGGAGCAGCTGCAGGAAATCCTCGATCAACTCAACTTGGCGGCGATGCCACCTGAAGAATCGAAGCAGCCGCAGCAGCAAGAGGTCAAACAAATCGTTTCCTTGCTCACGCAAATTTTGGCAGAAGCAGATTTAGCCGTGAGAGGTAACGCTGGAAAAGCAATCTTAAGACGACTCAATCGTAACGAGTATCGAAACACGATCCGAGACCTTTTTCAATTGCGGATGGTTGACTTTGATCCAACGACCACCTTTCCGACCGACGACGTCACGGAGGGCTTTGACAATGTAGGGGAGGGACTCGTCACCTCTGACTATCTACTCCGAAATTATCTGCATGCTGCGAGGCAGGTAACTGAAAAGGTGATTCGCCCCGGTCCCCGACCCGCAATGATCCACTACGGGTCGAACGTGTTCCCAAAATCGAAAGAAGCGCCCGTCACACTCAATGGTGTCCGCATCGACTCTTCGAACAACGACAAAGAAGCACGAAAAGATGCGGGGAGAATGTTCATCAAGTTCCGCCAGCCGCTTGGACTGCGGCAACTTGACAAACGCAAAGGAGTTCCCGCAGACGGAGAATATGTGATACGGCTATCAGCTCAGGCCATTCGCCGCGTGTCCCGCTACAGCGACGAGGACCTACGATACGATTCGTCTGAACCCATGCGACTGTCGATCTCGATTGATTCACAAGCTTTGGGTGGCACGGCTCACAGAATCATCTCCGAGCACGTCATTCCCGACAATGAAGTAGTCGAGATTGAACATAGGGTGTGGCTAGAGAAAGGGTTTACGTTTCATGTTCATTGGGCCAATGGCCCCAACGGTTCGTTCAAACGCATCCTTCGAAAAGTCCTTCCCAAATACAACAAGGATGCGTTGTATCCAATGCGTAACCCACCCGAAATGTACTTGGGTTCGGGACCTGAGTTACATGTACACGATCTCGAAATCCAGGGGCCATTTTATGACTCGTGGCCACAACGAGGCTTTGCCAATTTCTTTCCCACCCCCCCAACAACACCGGGTACAGACTACCTCGATGAATCATTGCTAAGACTTGCCAACGCCGCGTACCGGCGCCCCGTCAGTCGCGCAGAGATAGCACCCTATCTTCAGTTGGCTCACCAGCAACTCGAGACCGAAGGTGATTTCTGGGAAGCTGCCAAACTGGGCACTCGAGCAATCCTGACCTCCCCCAACTTTCTCTATCTGGCCGAAACACAGTCGAAGCCGACTGCCTCAAACCGCGTCACTGACCATGAGCTTGCCACACGTCTGTCATATTTTCTCTGGAGTTCAATGCCGGATCATGAACTGCGAGCCGTGGCTGATCGTGGTGAGCTGAAAAAATCTGATGTACTCAGACAACAGGTCGAACGGATGCTGTCCGATGAACGCGTCAATGCATTGGTCGAAAACTTCGTCAGCCAATGGCTGGGTTTAAGAAGGCTGGGTGAAATGCCACCTGATCCGGAAACGAATCGTTCTTATTACGAAGACAATCTTGAAAATGCGATGCGTCAGGAGACCCACCTGTTCTTCCGCCACATCCTTGAGAAAAACCGCAGTTTGTCTGATTTCATTGACTCGGATTATACCTTTTTAAATCCCGCGTTGGCTCGACATTATGGTTTAACAGTGCCAGCAGAAGAAACATTTTCCAAAGTGCATCTTGCCGCAGATAGCCACCGTGGTGGACTACTGGGACAGGCCAGCATTCTGACCGCCACTTCCAATGGTGTGGAATCCCAGCCTGTTGTTCGGGGCGTGTGGGTGTTGGAAAGTCTCCTTGGCACCCCGCCTAGTCCCCCACCACCCGACATCGAACCACTTGAGCCTGACACAAGGGGAGTTTCCACCATTCGGCAGTTAATGGAAAGACATCGAAACAATCCAACATGCTACGAATGCCACCGAAAAATTGACCCCTTGGGCTTGGCTATGGAACACTACGATCACGTCGGACAATGGCGTGACCGCTACTCAAAACGTTTGCCAATTGATGCGACCGGTGAACTTGCCAATGGCACCGTTATCCAAGGTCCCGAAGGCATCAAAAGCATGTTGAAGCAATACCCTGAACAGTTCAATCGGTGCCTGACAGAAAAGCTGTTGATTTACGCGTTGGGTCGCCGACTGAGCTTTACGGACCGAGACGATATAGACCGCATCACCGAATCAATCCAAAAAGAAGAACTTGGACTGCGTGACCTGATACACCAAGTCGTCCTCAGCGAGGCGTTCCAATCAAAATGAGATTTCTGATCACGTTCATTGGCTTTGGCCTGTTCGTTGCTTTGGGCAACACTGTCAGCCAATCTGCTGAGCCTCCAAATATCATCCTGATTTCCATTGATGGCCTGAGCCGAGATTCGGTCTCATGCTACGGAGCAAAGCAGGTGACACCCAACATTGACCAACTGGCCAATGAAGGTGTCCGTTACGAAACGGCATGGAGCATGCCGGCGTACACACCGACTCAGGTCACGCTGCTTACGGGGCAATACCCATTTCGACATGGCTGGATCGAGGACCTCAACGTCGCAAAACAGGGAAGCGGCGGTCTGAATTGGGAACAATTCCCAACAGTCGCAAAACGATTACGTGATGGTGGCTACCAAACCGCTGTCGGAGGCCCCTGGCAGCTCAACCAGCTGAGCAAACAACCTGATGCATTGCAGCAGCACGGCTTCCATGAATCATGCGTGTGGAATCAGGCAGAAATGGAACAAAGTCGCCCCCCAAGACAACAAGCGGATGCTCAAGTACTAATCAACGGCAAACGTGAAAAAGCAGAACATAAAGCAGAGCAGGCAAACTCATTTCTGATTGACTTCACAATACGAAATCGCAATCAACCGTTCTTCATTTACTACACAATGTTGCTTGACCGGGAACCCCGTGACAAAGCGAAACGCAAGTTAGACAAACTGCCGTCAGACAAAATGAATCAGCATGCAGAAAGCATCAAACGTATTGACCAACTGATTGGAAATTTGATCAGAGCTATTGACAATAACGGCTTGCGTGAAAAAACATTGATCGTACTCGCCGGCAACAATCATCCTGCCGTCGACACCAAACTTAGAAACGAACGCACTACCCCAACTAACAACAGGATCTCCGATTTCGAAGTACACGTGCCATTGATTGTACGTGCAGTGGGGATGGTCGACGGTGAACGCGTATCGCATGACCTGATCGACTTCAGCGACATCTACCCGACCTTTCTGGAACTTGCTGACCTTCAGCCATCTAGGCACGTGGTTCTCGATGGAAAATCGTTTGCTCCCAGCCTTCGCGGCAGCGAAGACCCTTACCAGAAACGGAACTGGATCTACTCACAACTCGGAGAGACCCGCATGATCCGTGACTGGCAACACTTAATCGATACCCGCGGCAACTTCCATGATCTTCAAAAGGACCCGCTGCAGGAACAGGAAATCAGCCCGCTGGACAAAATTGCTCCAGGGCGTCGACAACGCCTGCAGATGATCTTGGACCGTTTTCCCAAAGACGCGGCTAGCCCATTTCGCAAAGCTCCAAAACAGCACAAATGAGTGGGATTCTGGACACCGAGTGATGTGATTCATACCCAATCAATTTACGACTCAATACCATTTTCATTGCAGTTTACCAGGCAAAACTTTTGTGATTCGGAGCGAGGATCAATGGCTGAGTTTGTATTGTTCCCAGTCGGCTCCTAGAATGAAGTTGCTTGGACAAACAGCGTGGAACTTCATCAGCAACAAACGCGAACGCTGAATCCGTGTGTGAATCGATCGGTCATTGGCTTACTGTCGCTGCCCATTCCCGCCTTTCCCAAGCCCCGCTGATTCCCCCTCTACTGTTCACCTCCTGCGTCTACCATCGGCCATCGATGCTGCTCCGTATTACTATCGCACAGTTGATCTGCTGCACCACGCTTCTTGTTGCGCATGGTGAGTCGACGGACATTTTGTTCGAACCAGACATCAGACCGCTGTTCACAACAAAGTGTGGTAAATGCCACCGTGAAGATAATCGAAAAGGCGGGTTGGATCTTTCCAGTATGCAAGGCATTTATAGCGGTGGTGAGACTGGGGACGACTTACTTACCAGGGACCTGGATGACAATGCGCTGTGGCATCAAATTGACAGCGGTGACATGCCACCTGCAGGAGAACCTCCGCTCAGCAAGCAAGAACAACATTTGATTCAACGCTGGCTTCTCGCTGGATCACCGTCCCAAACAGATTCGATTGAGGTACGCGAATCAAACGTGCACGATGTGCTGCCCATTCTGCTGTTGAGATGCAATGCCTGCCACGGTCCACGCCTGCAGCAAGGAGGCCTGGATCTACGAACCCGTGCAAACATGCTCAAGGGGGGAAAGAGTGGTCCTGCTATGGTTCCCGGTGATCCCGACAACAGCCTGATGATCGAGAGAATTGAATCACAAGCCTGTCCGCCCAGCAAGTCGTTGCTTAAGTTCTTCGTTCGACGTCCTTCCTCAGCTGAGGTCAAACAGCTGCGTGACTGGATAACAGCCAAAGCGCCTCACGGAGATTTGACACCTGATGTGGCCACAACGCAGCCTGATCCACTGGTAAGCCAACGGGATCGCGAACATTGGGCCTTTCAGCCACCGCGGTGGCCGTCGTCAGGAAATTCAATCGATGACTTTGTGGGCCGGAAGTTGAGGGACGCAGGTCTCAATTGGTCAAAGCGTGCCGACCGGTTCACTTTAATTCGTCGCGTCTACCTTGACCTTTTGGGACTGCCACCTGAACTCGATGAACTGCGCCGATGGTCAACCACGACCGACCAGAAATGGTACGGCAAAATGGTGGAACATGTTTTGGCGTCACCCCGTTACGGTGAACGATGGGGGCGATACTGGCTTGATCTAGCAGGATACGCCGACTCAGAGGGCGGTACCAGCGCGGATCCTTTGCGCGCGGTCGCTTGGAAATACCGTGACTACGTCATCCGAGCGTTCAATGACGACAAACCGTACAACCAGTTCCTGATGGAACAACTTGCTGGCGATGAACTGCTTGCCCTGTCTAAAGCATCATCCGTGACCGACGAAACAGTTGACAGACTGGTAGCGACGGGATTCCTGCGTATGGGAATCGACGAGACTGGTTCCCGAACCATGAATTTTGTACCAGAGAGATTGAAGGTCGTCGCGGATGCCCTGTCTGTCGTCAGCTCAGGACTTATGGGACTGACGATGGAATGCGCACGCTGTCATTCGCACAAATACGACCCGATTCCGCAGCGCGATTACTACCGACTGAAAGCTGTCTTCCAAGGTGCGTTAGACGAACATGACTGGAGCAGCTTCAAGCAACGCAAATTGAACGTAGCCACGCAGGAACATTTGGCACGAATTGCGGAAATCAATCCGCCTCTGGAGAAACGGCAGAAGGCTCTGTTGGCACAACAAAAACAGCTCGAAATTGATACGCGATTGAAGCTATTGCGGCACCACTATCCCCAACAAGCTGACAAGGACAACCAGACGACCCTGCGAGCCCTCAAAAAAGCCGACAACACACGTACTCTGAGCGAAAAGAGACTAGTTGAGCGTTTACAGAAAGCAGAATTACTTCCCGATTCCGAGCAACCTGCGTCGATCCTTGATAGGAGACTCGAAGCCAAACAGATCAAAGAACAGCTGCATCGTCTAAGACAACAAATGGTTCCGCCTCAAACCATTCGTGCCCTCTGGGACATGGGGCGTCCATCACCCACTTACATTCTGCGGCGTGGTGAACATGACAAACCTGGAGCACTTGTCGGACCGGGAGTGCCCACCGTTCTCACCAATGGCAAAACTCCCTTCCAAGTCACTCCGTTGAAAGCCGCGACTCAGGTAGGAGACCACAACACAACAGGCCGAAGGCTTGCCTTTGCATCCTGGCTGACTCAAGACAACCATCCGCTCACAGCACGAGTCATGGTCAACCGCATCTTTGCAAGACACTTTGGAGCAGGGTTGGCGACAGACCTTGGCAACTTCGGCCGACAAGCTGAACCACCCTCCCATCCACAATTGCTGGATTGGCTGGCTTTGAAATTCATGCAAAGCGGATGGAGCATCAAGGCGATGCATCGGTTGATGATGAATTCGAGAACCTACCAACAAACAAGTCAGGTAACCGACCAACACCAACAAATCGACGCACAAAATCGACTTTTGGGTCGCATGCCGCTTCAGCGTTTGGATGCTGAAGCCCTGCGAGACTCGCTGTTGTTCGTGTCAGGGCGAATGTCATTTGCATCGGGTGGTGTACCCGACGCAGTCTCGGTTGATCGTGATGGGCTTGTGAGTGTCTATCCAAGCTACAGTGGCCCCCCCAGCAACGAGGCTACCCCCAAACAGGCATCCAGCGACCAACCTGCCTTGAAAAGCTCCGCGGGTCAAAGCTCTCGCAAACTCAAACAAAACCAAACCAATTCCTACTGGCGTCGCAGCATTTACCTGCAATACAGGCGTACCGAGATCGCAACGATGATGGACACGTTCGATTACCCTCAGATGGGGCCCAATTGCCTCGACCGCCCCGTCTCGACCGTTTCGCCTCAGGCGTTGATGTTGCTTAATGACAAACATGTCCACGACCTGTCACTGTCGTTTGCCAATCGGATCATGGGAATCATCGAATCCCAGAAACTGGACGACGAAAACCGAACACGAGTCAATCTGGTTTACCAGACTGCGTTCAGCAGACCTGCAAACGAGAATGAACTGGAACTTGGTGACATGGCTCTGAGCAAGCTTGAACGTGATTGGCATGGAGACAGAACTCAAGCATTGGCAACTTACTGCCATACGATTTTCAATACAGCAGCTTTCCTTTATGTGGACTAATTAACGTTGGCACCCCTTCCCTCAACTTCTCGACGGGATTTCTTCGCACGGACCAGCGATGGTCTATTGGGTGCTGCGCTGATGCACCTGATGACTGATGACCTGTTCGCGGACAAACCGCCCCCCCACCAACCAAAAGAAGGAACAGATTCGCACTTGGAAGACTTGGGCAAATCCTATGATCTTCGCCCTAAACCATTACATCACCCAGCCACTGCGACGTCGGTCATTCAGCTATTCATGAACGGCGGCCCGAGCCAGATGGACCTGTTTGACCCCAAGCCGGAGTTGGCCAAATTGGATGGCAAACCTTATCCGGGTAGCGTCGAAGAGATTGGCAACACAAGCGTCACCGACATCGGGGTAATGATGGGTGGGCAATATCCCATCAAGCGACATGGTGAATCTGGCATGTGGATGGCCAATACGCTTCCTCACACATCGCAAATGGTCGACGACATCTGCCTGATCAATTCGATGTGGACTGATCACCCCAACCATGATAACGCGTTATACAAAATCCACAGCGGCAGACTCTTCATGGGATACCCGACTTTGGGTGCGTGGACAGCCTATGGACTGGGATCAGAAAACCAGAATTTACCGGCCTATGTAGTGCTGGGAGATCCGCTGGGTTTGCCCAAGAATGGCACACGAAATTGGACTGCAGGCTTTTTACCTCCCGTTTACCAAGGCACTCCGTTTCGCCCTACGGGATCACCGATTCTAAATCTCAGCAAACAATACAAACAACCGACAGATGTGTCTGCCACTGCCAGCGAGTTATTAAAAACGCTTGATAAAATACACCGGTCCAAACGCCCTCATCGCCAGGACCTTGATGCACGAATTGAGTCATATGGACTCGCTGCACGGATGCAACTGACAGCCAATGAAGCGCTGGACCTGAACCGCGAAAGCCAAGAAACCCTGCGTTTGTATGGCGTGGGCAAAGCGAACACAGACTCGTACGGCAAACGTTGCCTCATGGCCCGACGACTCGTCGAGCGTGGTGTCCGGTTTGTGCAGATTTTCCTCGAAGAACAACCGTGGGACAGCCACGTGGATTTGGGCGCTAACCACAAGGCCATCTGTGAACGAACTGATCAACCCGTTGCAGCTCTGCTCAAAGACCTGAAACGAACAGGACTGCTGGACACCACGCTGGTCATCTGGGGAGGCGAATTCGGAAGAACACCAACATCACAACGGTCAGGTGATATTTACACAGGACGTGATCACAACATGCAGGCGTTCTCCTCGTGGATGGCCGGTGGAGGAGTCAAAGGTGGGTTGTCTTTCGGCAAGACTGACGATTTTGGGCACAAGGCGATCGAAAACCCTGTCAGCGTCCATGACTTTCACGCCACGATTCTACATATGCTTGGACTCCACCATCAAGAACTGTTCTTCCGCCGAAGCGGACTCGAAGAACGACTTACCGGTGTGAATATCCCAACCGTGGTGCATGACATTCTGGCCTAGTTTTCTGAGGAACGACTGATGGCATTTCATCGACGTGAATTGATACACGGAGCTTTGGCAGCAGGAACTGCTTCCATGGTGTCAGCTAGCGAAGGAGAGAAACCCACGACCGCGCCCTCCAATGCCATGCCTCTCATGTCGATGCCATCCAGAATGATCGATACGAACGTCAGCCTGTTTCACTGGCCATTCCGACGCCTCCCACTTGATCAAGTCCATGAACTGTGTGCGAAGTTTCAGCAACTGGGGATTACCGAGGCATGGGCAGGTAGTTTTGAAGCCCTTCTGCATCGTGACCTGCGGACAGTCAATGAACGGTTGCATAAAACTTGCCAAAAGTGGGCGGAACTTGTCCCCGTGGGCGCGGTCAACCCAAATCTTCCCGATTGGAAACATGATCTAAATCTATGCTTGGGCCAATTCTCCATGCCTGGAGTCAGGCTGCTTCCCGGTTACCATGGCTATGCATTGGACGATGCGGTGTTTGGCGAGCTACTCGTGACAGCGACCAAGCTGGGCGGATTCGTGCAAGTCGTGATGGCGATGGAAGACACGCGTACGCAGTCCAGCTCGCTCCAGGCTCCCAATGTGGATCCTCGGCCTCTGCGACACTGGATGCAGCAAATCCCAGATGCAAGAGTTCAAATTCTGAACTGCCGTCCCTCCGCAGCTGACGCACAAACTTTCGCGTCGATTCCCCGAATCACAGTAGATACATCTAGAGTCGATGGAACCGATGGCGTTGCTAAGCTAGCCAACGTCATCGGTATCGACCGCATTCTTTATGGCTCACACTCACCATTCCTGATCCCAGAAGCCGCCTGCATACGCATGGTTGAGACGGAAATTCCAGCTGCTGATGTCAAAGCAATCATGCAGCAGAATGCCGAGCATTTCCGAGTTTCCAAAAGCACACTTTCCAACAACCCACCAAGGTAGTGCCAATGAGTTTTGGATTACCGCCCGCAGAAACCCTTCGCGATTACCGCATCTGGGACTCCTACTTCACGCCAGCTTTCTCTCACCCGGGAACCGATGGCAGTCGCAAGCTGCTCAATGATATTGAGAAATCAATGACAGCGGTTCACTTGGGCCACTTTGAAAAGCTTTGTTACTTCGCCCATGTTGGAATTGGCACGACCAATGACCCAAACTTGGAAAACTTACTGCAAAGCCAACCGGACCTGGTACTCAAACCATTCGTGCGATGGCCCGACAAACTACTGGGGATGATACAGCTCAATTTGCAGAACCCAAAAGGCTCACTGCAAGCTGTAAACCAGTGGATCAAAGATGGCCCCATGCTGGGAGTTTACTTTCCCGGAAGTGGGCCTGGTGCAGCCAATTGCCTGGACCCCAAAGCAATCAAACTCGTGGAACGGGTATCGGAACTGGGTAGCGTAATCATGCAACACACATGGCTGAAAACAGGTGGCAAACGCTCACCAAATGAATCCACACCAATCGAGCTTGCAACATTAGCCTCACGTTACCCGAAACAACACTTCATCTGCGCGCACGCCGGTGGCGAATGGGAACAAGGCATCCGTGCTGTACGTGACACACCCAACGTATTAATCGAAACGTCTGGTTTTGATGCAACCGCGGGTTTCATCGAAATGGCCACTCGCGAACTCGGATCAAAGCGAATTATTTTCGGCAGTCATTTACCATCTCGATCAATGGGAACAGAGCTTGCAAAAGTCATCGCTGCGCAAATCAGTGAAGAAGAAAAGAAAGATATTCTTGGAAAGAATTACCGAAAAATATTGAGTGTGATCCAATCGCGAAAGTGATTGCCTGCGCAATGAATTAACTACTCGACACACCACAGATCGTGCTGCATCGACACTCGGAGCACACACCAAAAGCTTGGTGCAGAAAATACTTAGCGTCGCAACCGACTGCTCCGCACACGTCACCGCTTCCGGGATCGTAAGCACACGCATGGGTATTTACCTGTGTGCTGGCCCTAGGGTCGAACTGGCTGAATTTTCCTGCAAACGTTAGACTGAATGCTGCCAAAACTGTTTCACTGCCTGGCAGTTTGGCAACGCACGTAGCCTTTTCCAAGGTACCACTGAAACATTCAGGTTGTGTTTTGCCTTCCGACTACCGACCTGCGGCAGCTGAGTTTAAAATCCTGCACAACAATTTTTTCGGCCATCATGCAACGCTTCATTTCCCCGATTCATTGTCCGGTAGCCTCACTAGCAACGGTGTGTTTGCTAACACTAATGACGCTTGTCAGCTTCGATCCTTCGTCGCTGGCCTTTGCCGTCGAACATCAATCACCCCGAATATCTAGGTTGCAGGCTGGCCCCAATGTCCAGTACGAGCTGCAGTCAAAATTGATCGATGCGATGCCGGGTGATGTGATTGAACTGGCCGAGGGACATTTTCAATTCCACCGACAACTGGACATCACGACCAGCCACCTCACCATTCGCGGTGCCGGCAGCAACAAAACCGTTTTGTCATTTAAAGGCCAGGCATCAGGTGGCGCAGGATTAGAGGCTACAGGTGATCAATTGATTCTGGAAGGTTTTGCAGTCGAAGATACCGCAGGCAATGCAATCAAGGTACTGGGTGCTAACGGCGTGACTTTCCGTGACATACGTACCGAGTGGACGGGTCCCGCATCATCGACCAATGGAGCTTACGGAATTTACCCGGTTCAGTGCAGCAATGTATTGATCGAATCGTGCACCGCCATCGGTGCTTCGGATGCAGGCATTTATGTTGGTCAGAGTCACAACGTCATCGTGCGTTCAAACCGTGCCGAAAGAAATGTCGCTGGAATCGAGATTGAAAACACAATCCACGCGGATGTCTACGACAACCTCACCATCAAAAACACCGGTGGCATCCTTGTTTTTGACTTACCCGGCTTACAAATCAAATCAGGCCGACAAGTCCGCGTACACCACAATCAGGTAACTGACAACAATCATTTGAACTTTGCCGCCAAGGGAAATGTCGTCGCATCCGTTCCTCCAGGAATGGGGATCATGGTGATGGCAACGGATCAAGTCGAAGTCGATCACAACACCGTGAATCATCACCAAACCACAGGTGTTGCCGTACTCGCATATCAGGCTAGCAGCAAGCGGCTAAAAAAACGTGACACGGCCGACTTCGATCCCTTCCCAGAATTGATCACCATCCACGACAATCAAATTAGCGACAGCGGCTATGCCCCGGCGGGTGAAATGGGACTGCTACTTGCTCCGTTTGTGGGAGGCGTATTTCCAGACATTTTCTGGGATGGAGTTGGCGATCCGAAGAGAATGGACAAAGAAACATTGACAGAAAAGCAGATACCCGCAGTCCAAAACAATGGCGAAGCACGGTTTACGAACTTTGATCTCGCACATATGAACCCCCGCGACCTGCTTACAGGGCGACACAGCATTACCAAAGATTTGACACCCCATCAAATTGAACGCCCTCCAGTCCCCAAGGTCGTCCTCGCCGCAGCCAAGCCACCAAGCAACAATGCATCGAACGCGGTACTGGTCTATAGAACGGCAAAGAAAAAGCTCTCGGAATATAAATTATTTAAGGGAAACCTCGCAGATCACGTGCCAGCCAAACACGTCTATCCCTATGAACTCAACACGCCACTATTCAGCGACTACACTAGCAAATACCGTTTCTTTCAAATCCCTGACGGCAAACAGATTCGTTACTCAGATGAGGGAACAATTGAATTTCCAATTGGGACTGTGATTTCAAAATCCTTTGCCTATCCCATCGATATGACTGACCCCACTCTGGGCGAGCGATTGCTGGAAACACGCATTGAATTTCGGAAAGACGACGGTTGGTTTGGTTTTTCCTATCTGTGGAATGAACAGCAAACCGAAGCAACGCTTGCCCTGGGCGGAAGTGAAGTTGACGTTCGCTGGGTTCACTCGGATGGCAAAGAAAGAAGCAATCGCTATCAGATACCCAACGCCAACCAGTGCCTGAATTGCCATCAGCAAGGTGACCAATTCGTCCCCATTGGCCCCATTGCGGCAAACCTGAATGGAAGCTGGGACCATGGTCTTGGTCTGGGTTCACAGAATCAAATAGCCGCTTGGACTGAATACGGATTATTGACAGACACTCCGGAACTCGCATCCATCGATGCATGGCCTGTATTCGGCGAAGCTAAGGACCGTTCCATCTCGGACCGCGCCCGCTCGTGGTTACACGTCAATTGTGCACACTGCCACAATCCACGTGGATCTGCTCGCACATCCGGACTGGACCTACGGTTGACACAAACGAATCCAGCCAAATTCGGCGTGAACAAAATCCCCGTTGCAGCAGGTCATGGCTCAGGAGGTCGCTCTTTTGACATTGTGCCGGGCAAGCCAGATGAATCGATCCTGCTGTACCGCATTGAGTCAGAGGACCCTGGCATCGCCATGCCAAGCGTCGGCAAGAACTTGGTGCCGGTGGAGGCTGCCGCACTGATACGTTCATGGATCGGACAACTCGAGTGACAGAAGCACTTACGGGTAAGACGTGATGCAAAGCCATACTTCAGTCTACTTGCCGGACGCGACGCTTGACGTGTTATTCAAAGAGCTTCAACTGGGCTCAGAATTACTACGCACCCTATCGCTTCAGGAACGTATTCATCTGATTGATCGCTGCGCAGCGGGCGTGAGTGATGTTGCCCGACCGTGGGTCAAAGCAGCCTGCACTGCGAAACAGATCCCCAATGACTCACCGGCAAGAGCCGAGGAAATCACAGGAGGCCCGATTGCAACAGTCAGATTTCTTCGTTTGTTGGCACAGTCACTTCGGGAAATTGCTGAAAGTGGAGCCCCCCGTTTACCCGGACCAGTAACGCAGCACCACGGACAGTGTCGCGTCCCGGTATTTCCAACAAGACAGCTTCATGACTCGCTGCTTTTCTGGCCAATGAAAGCTGAAACATGGCTCGATCCATCAATTACAGAACAAAATATTTTTTCTGATACCACCGAACTATTTCGCACAGGAACCCCGGAATCCTCCATTGCCGTGGTGCTCGGAGCCGGAAATGTATCTTCGATTGCAGCAACCGACATGCTCAGCAAAGTTTTCACCGAAAACTGTGCCGTTGTCTTAAAAATGAATCCGGTCAACGAATACCTGGCCGCTTATTTTGAACTGGCGTTCAAACCTCTGATCGACTCAAACGTACTACGAATCATCCGCGGTGGTCGCGAAACAGGACAGCAACTGGTCAATCATCCAATTGCCCAATCCGTTCACATCACAGGGTCAGACCACACTCATGACTGCATTGTCTGGGGGCAAGGCGATGAGGCTGAGAAACGCAAGGAGATCAGCAGTCCACTTCTGCAAAAGAATATCACAAGTGAACTGGGCAACGTCAGTCCATGGGCAATCATCCCAGGACACTACTCAAATTCGGAATTACATGCTCAAGCAGAGACGATTGCCTCTTCGATCATCAACAATGCATCGTTCAATTGCGTTGCGACAAAACTCATTGTCACGTGCCGCCATTGGTCACAGAGGGAACAGTTCCTCGACTTACTTGATTCGATTCTAGCGGCAACCCCGCCTCGACATGCTTACTATCCTGGCGCAGCTGATCGCTTTGAATACTTTAATGGCGCGCCACCAGCCAATCGTGATTTTCTGCCCTGGACCATCAAACGCGACATCGACGCCAAGGCGACACCACACTTGGTTCACGAAGAATCATTCACCTGCGTATGCGGTGAATTAGTACTGGACTCAGATAACGAAGCAGATTTTCTTGCTCAAGTTCAGGACATTTTTAACGAAGGCATCTGGGGAACTCTTGCTGCCAGCCTTACCGTCCCCAATACATTTCGCCGCAAACATGCAATGCTCCTTGATGAAACTTTGCGTAAATTGGAATACGGCACCATTGGAATCAATCAGTGGACAGCCATTTCATTCGCGCTGATGTCGCCGCCATGGGGTGGCTTTCCTGGAGCAAATTTACGTAACATTCAAAGTGGCATTGGCTTTGTACACAACACGTTTCTGCTAAATCGCCCTGAGAAAACAGTCCTCACCGCCCCTTTGCGAATGCATCCAAAACCAATTTGGTACTCGACACATCGGCAACCCGAAAAAGTTTCCTGGGATCTACTGGATCTTTACGTACACGCCTCACCCCTCAGACTCGCCAAACTGCTTTGGCATGCGACCACAGGCTGAGCTTCACTTTTCAGTGAATACGTCCTGTTACACAAAATGGTGTACCATACGCGTCACATAACAAGCTTCGAATTCGCATCTCGCCAGGGGTTGTCAGACGACTCGCACGGCCGCAGGTTACACGAACAGCAAAGTTGGCATGACTGCGCAACACAGTGGTAATCCCATCCGAGTAACGCTGCCCAAACAGGGTGGCTCGAGTGGCAGTCCTGCAACTGCCTCATCACGCGATCAACATGAAGACGAGGATAATTTCAAGAGCGAACCACAGGCTGCAACACCAAGTCATCCGGACGCGCAGCGGCCTATTGACCAATGGCTGAATCAGTATTCGCGATATCACCAGAACACGTTGAACAAGCAAATTCACTTTATCTGCGTGCCACTGATCGTAATCAGTATTCTTGGACTTCTTTGGTCCATACCCGTCCCGCTACAAGTCGCCCGTTGGGGATCATGGTTCAACGTAGCAACGCTCACCGTGCTTCTTACCACAATCTATTACACACGTCTCGCCCCAACCCTTGCGATCGGAATGCTCATCCTTGCGGCAGTTTCGATCTTCATTCTCAGCCACACTGAACAGTGGATCGGCTTTAAATCCTGGCAAGTGGCGATACCATTGTTCACCCTTGCGTGGGTGGGCCAATTCATCGGACACCACATTGAGGGCAAACGACCGGCATTCGCAAATGACCTGCAGTTTCTCTTAATCGGTCCACTCTGGATTCTGGCTGACCTCTACCGACGTGTTGGGATTCGTTATTAACAGCAACGCACACCAATATCATTCGCATCAGCTTGCCACTAACAAAATGCGTGACAGGCGATACTTTCGTTTTGACAAAGACCAAATGACAGACTTCCGATCTCGAGGCATTGCGTTCCTTATGGCCTGCACTATCGTGTCGTGTCTTGGAACACGCTCCGCTTCAGCTGCAGATGATCTACGAAAAGGCGAGCAACGCTCATCCAGCCCCCCTCTCGCTGAACAAGTCACGATCCATCGCGATAAATGGGGAGTTGCACACCTGTTTGGCGACACGGATGAAAGCACACTTTTCGGCGCTGGCTATGCACAGGCAGAGGATTATTTCTGGCAGCTTGAGGACACCACGATCCAAGCCATCGGACGCTACGCCGAGATACGGGGAAAAGATGGTCTTAAAACGGATTTACTCGTACGCAGTTTTGAACTCGCGAGACGCTCAGAAGCCGATTTTGCCAAGTTACCCGTAGAAAGCCAAAAGCTTCTACAAGCATTCGCCGCCGGAGTGAATCACTTCCTGGCGGCCGACCCATCCGTCAAACCGCGTCTGCTTGAGCGGTTTGAGGCGTGGCATGTGCTAGCGATCGACCGGTATTTGATGCTTACGATGACCTATGGTGGAAGCGGAGCCAGAAAGCCTCGCCCTGAAGACGCAAAGCTAAGTGTCAATGATCAAGAGCTTCCATATTACAGCTGGGACTGGTTCGATCCACCCAACCAATTTGAGTCAGAAGTTCGCGAGGCGACAGGCTCAAATTCATGGGCGATCGCACCGCATAAAACTCAGTCTGGTGAAGCGATGCTGTTCATTAATCCACACCAGCCATGGTACGGAATTGGCCAATTCTACGAAATGCATCTGCACAGCAAGGAAACGCTTCGCTTTTCCGGTGCGTGCTTCTTTGGAAATCCAATCCCGGTGCTCGGGCACAACGAATATCTGGGATGGGCTTATACGGTGAACCAGCCCGATGTAGCTGACTCATGGAAAATCGAATTCACCCATCCCACAAATCCCCTTAAGTATCGTTTCGGTGATGGTTACCGCCAAGCAGAGGAGTGGCAAGAGTCGATTTCCATTAAACAAAACAACATGGTCAAGACCAAGACAGTTACATTTCGCAAGACTGAAACAGGACCAGTCATGTCCTACGACGGCAAACAGGCTGTCGTCGCGAAAGTAGCCCGCCTGTTTGATGTCGGACGTTTGGATCAAGCCGTAGAGATGGTTCGTGCTACCAGCTTCCAAGAATGGAAAAAAGCATTTTCTCGATGTGCCATCCCCATGTTTAATGTGACCTACGCTGACCGCGACGGGAACATTTTCTATGCCTACAACGGTGCAGTGCCCATCAGGGATGAAAGTTTCGATTGGACACGCACTGTTGATGGAAGCGACCCGGCGACACAATGGAAAGGGATCCATCCTTTCAAGGACCTGCCGCAGGTTCTGAACCCGGCTTCAGGCTATGTCCAAAACTGCAACGGTTCACCTTATGTCACAACCGATTCTGGAAATCCAAAACGCGAAAACTTTCCCAAGTACATGGTTCGTGATTGGAGCGTGGACAAACGGCGCAGCAAACTTGCAAGAGAACTGCTGTCCAACGCAAACGACGTCAGTTTCGACTGGTACCAACAACTGTGCTTTGATTCGACGCTTTACTGGCCCAAAACTGAAAAATTAAATTGGCAACGTCAATTCAACCTGATGAAACAGAGTGAGCCCGAGCTCGCTGAAAAATTGGAACCGTACCTCGATGCTCTTATCAAGTGGGATGGAAAAGCGGACAAAACGTCGACAGTCGCTCTCCTGTGCATAAGCTGGTACGAAGAGTTGTATGGCACTTCGCAATCCGAACGAATCAAGAGTGAATACAAGGGTGATCCACGCAAACAGCTGATCGCTTTAGGTAGAGTGGCGAAGCGACTTGAAGAACTCCATGGCGACTGGAAATTACCGTGGGGTGAGGTTCACCGTCTACAAAGAACAGCGTACAGCGCCGACACCATGGAAGCGGGAGTCTCTTTGCTACCTTTCGCTGCCAGCCAGCCATGTGCAGGTGCACCCGGTCCACTTGGAGTAGTATTTACCATTTACTCAACGCCCAGCGTGCCCCTGCTGCGTCCACAGCGGTTTGCTGTGGTTGGATGCTCGTACATGTCAGCAATTGCTTTTGGCAAGAACAGAGTCCGTGCGGTCTCGTTAGTTCCGTTCGGAGCAAGTGGCAGTCCAAGGTCACCTCATTTTCGCGACCAGGCAAACCTGCTGAGCAATCAAGAGTTCAAACGGGCGTGGTACTACGAAGACGACGTAATAAAAGCGGCACTGCGTTCGTATCACCCCGGTCAAAAAACGCACTCGACGAAAGAGAAAAAATGAAAAGGCTAACATTGAAGATCGCAGTTGCAATTTGCCTTTTTTGCACCATGGCATCTGTAACTCCAGCAGACCGGCCAAATATTCTGTTCTGTATTTCAGATGATCAAAGCTATTGGCACACCGGCGCGAATGGTGACCAGGTAATCGAGACGCCTGCTTTCGATCGGGTAGCGAGAGAAGGCATCCGATTCACACATGCCTTTTGTGATGCCCCTACGTGTGGACCTTCGCGTAGTGCAATCCTCACAGGGCAGCACATTTGGCGTCTTGAAGAAGCAGGGAACATCCACAGCACACTACCTGCTCATTTTGCGACTTACCCTGCTATTTTAGAGGAACAGGGTTACATCACTGGTTTTACCGGAAAGGGCTGGAGCCCGGGACGTCTGGAAGCAGGTGGAAGAACAGAGAATCCAGCAGGGAAAGAATATACCCGTTACCAATTGCAAACACCCAAACGTGGAATTTCAAATAAGGACTACGCTTCCAACTTCTCCGATTTTTTGGAACAGCGTCCGAATGACACCCCCTTCTGCTTTTGGCTCGGGACGCATGAACCCCACCGCGGCTTCCAGCAAGGTGCTGGACTGGCCGCTGGTAAAGAGATATCAAAAGTCACGGTGCCTGAGTCTCTTCCTGATACTTCATTGGTTCGCAGCGACATCCTTGACTACTACACCGAAGTCGAACATTTCGACAAAATGGTTGAGCGTGCTCTCAATCTGCTTGAACAACTGGGTGAACTGGACAACACAATTGTGGTCGTGACCAGTGACCATGGGATGCCATTCCCACGGGCAAAAGCCAGTCTCTACGACACGGGAACTCGCGTACCACTTGCTATCCGTTGGGGAAGCGGGATTCAAAGCCCTGGACGAGTCTCGGACGCTTTCGTGAACCTAAGTGACTTGGCTCCAACGTTCATCGAAATGGCCAGTCTTGCCCCACCGGCAGAAATGACGGGACGCAGCCTTTTGGATATTCTGCAAAACGGGAGTTCCAAACGGAAACCTGCTCGAGACCATGCGTTGATCGCCATGGAGCGACATGACGGATGTCGCAAGGGCGGCAAGGGCTATCCGTGTCGCGCTCTCCGCACATCCAAGTTCCTTTACATAATGAACCATGAACCAAGCCGCTGGCCTTCAGGGAGTCCTGATGCTTCTGTCTGTGCCCGCGCGATTCCCTACGGCGAAATCGACACCTCGCCCACCAAAACCCTCATGATGAAGGACTCCGCCGACAAACACCATCAAAAGTTACATCAACTCGCGTTCGGGTTACGACCAGCAGAAGAACTTTACGATCTAGCATCCGACCCATGGCAAATGAAGAATGTCGCCAGCAATCCAAAATACTCGGTAGATCTAACTCGCCTGCGTAATCGTCTCGCCAAGCGTTTGAAAGAGACAAACGATCCCCGGCAGACAGGTGGGGTGGTGCTATGGGACTATTACCCATACTACGGCACACGGAAGAATCGCGACTGGAAAGTGGATCCCCCGCCATCGCTCCCGTTTAAAAATTGACGGAGGTCATGCAGTTCAGCGCCTGCGAAGCCCCATGAAGCTTCGCATGTTCTACCGAACGTTACATTCCTGCCGCATAATACTGTGTTAGATTTACACAACGACCAAAACGCACCTCAATTCATGCCGCACTGGGATCAGAAAAACCCTGATCCTGCTCAACTCAAAACTTGCTCATCACGATCAGCAAACTCGTCATAACAACGAACACACAAGCATTTAATCAGGCCCTGGAGCAAACGATCAATGGAATTTCTGGAAGTCCCGTTATTCGATGATGACGTTTACAAAATGCTCATCCGTTTTGCCTTCAACCTGCTGATCCTTGCCCTGATCGTGCGATTCGCGATCCTGCCAAGTCAAAAAGATCGAGAATTTGCATTCACAGCAAGCATGCTGAATATCACAGTCTTCTTTATCTGTTTTGCACTGAAAAAACTGGACTTGGGCATTGGAATGGCTCTCGGCCTATTCGCGATTTTCGGTGTATTACGGTATCGGACCAATGCACTGCCGATCAAGGAAATGACTTATCTGTTCATTGTCATTGGCATCGCGGTGATCAATTCTTTGTCCAACAAGAAGACAAGTTACGCTGAACTGATGGCAGCGAACAGCTTGATTCTCATCGCAGCGATTCTAAAGGAAAAGTTTGTCGCAAATGGAAAACCAAACACCAGCCTGAAGGAGCTGATTCCAAGGAAAACCAAAAAGCATGTGGTCGAGTACGATCGCCTTGACCTCTTGGCACCTGAAAAAGCAGACGAGCTCAGCGCAGATCTCGTCCAAAGAACAGGCATGCCCATTTCGCGTATCCAAGTGCAGAATATCGACCTGAAAACCAATTGCGTCACACTTAATATCTGGTGCACCGAAAGATCAGGCAAAAATACCACCTGAAGATTGAATGCAAGATGCCGCCTGTTCAGCGATATTACGCAAATGGCCAAAAACCTTAGCACCATGCATTTTGCGATTGGCGGGCTTGAGAGAGCCCGATGGATCGGAGAGAAACCGCACAGACAAACGACGTCATCGATCTGCCCAGCACGCAGAAAGAAATGCTCGGCAACCACGCTCTATGGAGATGACAACACCGAAGTCCGTTTGCTAGAAAACCAGACTCCGGCGAAAGCGGAATTGGCACTTGGCCTACTGATAAACCCGTACATAATCGATCATGTACTGAGCCGGAAACTTGGTATTTTCCCCCACAGGCCCGACAAACGCTCCACCGACTGACAGATTCAACAGGAGATGAAATTTCTGGTCAAAAGGAGCAGGAAAGGCTCCACCCGTTGTACTCCACTTGGTTTGAGTCTGAACCAGTTTGTCGTCGACAAACCACTGTATTTTCCCAGCCTGCCATTCGATGGCAAAGGTGTGGAAAGCATCGGTGAAATTTCCTTTCGGAAGCCTGTATTCTTGTCCTGATGACGCGTTCTTTGGCCATGCGTCACCGTAGTGCAGTGTTCCCAAGACCTCGTTTGTGTTTTGCCCACGAAACTCCATGATGTCGATCTCACCACTCTTCGCCCAGCCACCATATTTGTCGCCGGTTGGTAGCATCCAGATGGCCGGCCAGAGCCCTGCACCGGCAGGCAACTTTGCTCTCACCTCGATGCGCCCATATTTCCAGTCACCGCGATTCTTGGTGCGAACCCGTCCGGAAGAATATTCCCGCTTGGTCCCCATCATGTTTGCGTTGTCACGACGAGCTTCCAGAATCAGATTTCCTCCCGCAACGCGAACGTTATCTTTTCGGTCAGTGAAGATCTGCAACTCCCCATTGCCGCCTCCGAATGCATTCACCTCGATACCCCATTTGGAGTAATCAAGTGAATTTCCATCAAAGTTATCTTCCCAAACCAATTTTCGTCCCGAATGATCTGATGGTTGCTGGGCAAGCGATGAAACACTCAGCAAAGCGAAACAAGTGCAGGCGAAAACGATGCGTAAAATTCTAAGTGAGTGCATGAAAATTTCCTTTGGCTGCTTTATCTACTGCAAGGTACGTGCTTATGGGAACAGTGCGGGCTTATGAAAACTAAGGACTGGCGTACGGTAACCGTGCGAGGATGAACGAGGTACTCTTCTGGGCCGATCACAAAGTCAGCAACTTTGCCTGAAGTTGTAAAAGACATCGATACGACTGATTACACCGGTACGCGAAAAAACATTTTTCGTTTCATTCGGCGTCAGCAGTAAATCAAATCGTTCTTCTGGTTCCATGCCAAGTGCTGAGATGACGAGTTTGGCTTCCGTTGCCTGATGGTATACGACTGGAGTTTGACAGAGCGTGAACGCAAAACTGCCTGCCGGTAACTCGATTTCGACGAATTCATCCTGACGATTCACAAACTGGATTTTCGAATCGCAGTGCAACAATTCGCAAACTTCAAGCATGCAGGGGTCGAAACCGAGTTGACCATTCTGAATCCGAACGCCCAATTCAGTGAAGCGGGAGATGATATCTTCCTTGACTTGACCAGTCATCCCCGGCTGCTGCACGCCAGCATTCTGTGGCGTGTGTGAATAGGGATCTGCCGGAAAGGCACCATACTGGGCAGGTGACTTTGCGAGCCCGATGCCATCACGAATGATCCGGTAGTGCTTCAGCAACTTTTCAGTCAACTCCGACGGGCCATTACTCTGTTGCGACCAGATGCAATTTTCAATGGCAGTCAAAGCCAATTTCGAGACCATGTGCCAATAAATTGACCCCAATCCTTCATAGGCAAAGAAGGTTCCGCTCCGCCCAGTGAAACTCTTGTGACAAAAGGTGCGTTCAAAAATATCGCAAATCAGGTCAGCATCCGCGGCAACCCCACTCGCGTATGCTGGATTCGTAGTCAGCGAGTTCAAGGCGTGTCTTAAATCACCAACGTTACGAAAATCACCACTGAAATGAACCCCACCCTGACTATCCTGCCGCACGATTGCCACGTTCTCATCTGCGATAAGCCGCTGCAACAACTTGGATTTTTTCCAACACTCCTCGTCCAGATTATTCTTCGTCAAGAACGTCGCGAGTTCCCGATCCGGATAAAGCATATAGCTTTGCTGATCTTCCCGATAAATCGAACTCTTTTGGAGGGCGTCCATGATCTGAACTGCTTCCTCCGCAGACAAAAGACCGCTGTTGAGAACAGCAACCTGCCCCTCAAGCATTTCCTGCAGCGTTGTGACACCGTAGCCATCAGATTGCATGCCAATCAGATTGTACGAATGATAAAGGCCATCTGTGCGACGATTCGCGTGAATCGTATGGTCAATCATCCGCAAGCACTGCTTTAGCAAACTTACACAATCGCCCAATGACAACTCTACTTTTTCACCAGACAAACCAGCATCATAAAGCTGCTGCCGATAGTCGGACCCGGCTTGCGAAAGAGCGTCAACAATCTTCATGCGTTGAGCATCGCTCAAATCTCCTGAGAACAAATCACTATTCGAACCCAGAGTTTCCGCAATGTTACCAAACAACGAAGTGACTTCTCGGGACACAGCAATGGTCTCTGGTAATTCATCCCGCGACAGCCACCGCATCATAAAATCACAATATCGACGCAAATAACAAGCTGTCACAACGGACAAACCACTCCCAACCAGAGCATTGTTGGCATCGTTCCATTCCGGTCGCTGTGTATTCAACCACACACCGCCCCCGGGAACGAAATTTGACACCTTCACAAGAGCAGGGAGCAAAAGTTTTTCCAACATGGTGACATGATGAGGCATCCCATCAGTTCCGGGTAACAATTTCCCGTCGGCGCCCATCCAAGACACTCGTTGCTCAATCAAATCAGCCAATTCATGATCGAAATCGATCGTTTCCCGGGGATCTCGCTTAATGGCCTGATAGTCCCGAATTCGATAGGGGACCTGAGCATAAGAACAACACTCGGTGGTCAACCACTGGTCAAGCTCGGTCGGGCAAAACTGCTGTGAACACTCAAGGAGCTTCAGCAGATAAACGATTTGATGATCCCCCCAGTACCCAATGTTGCCCCACGGATCCTTCGGATCAATGGTCTCCCACTCGAAGCCATCTTTGTTGACTCGATAAGGGTTATAGCCATCCGCAGTGGAAGCATTCAAAAACCGGAAAACCATGCTTCGAGAAAACTTCGGAAAGGACCACGACAATGCCTCCCAATTCTGAAAGATATCGCGCCAATTGCCTTCGTAGCAAAGAGACTCAGTACCATCAGCACCAAAGAAATCGATGGAAAAGCTGTTCCATGGTCGTGTGGGGTCCCCATGACGCCGACTGTACGTCAACGGCAGGTATTCTAAAGCGATGCGTCGCAGATCAGCGTCATTGGTCCGATTTGCTTTTGCTAACAGACCATCAAGATCAAGTGCCGACTCTGCAGAAAGACTGTCCAGAAATTCAGGATTACGGTCCGCAGCCTTGCGGTTGAAGTGAAACAGGTGTTGCCGAAAATCCTCTGCAGAAATGCAATACTGATGCCTCGGAATCCCCCCACGCATGACATTGAAGAGCACATTGGACTGGTGCCGTTGAACACGCAACCAATCCCCGCCCGATTGTCTTCCATCGGCAGCGGAAACAATGGCCAATAAACGCCTCTCGTTCGCCACAACATCCTGATCAAGCACCCCTGTAAGGTCAGACGCACCATCCAGTTCACTCATTAAGTTCACAACATCAGTCTGATCGCAATTGACATTGGCAACGATGCTCCAATGAACTTCCCCTTCACGATTGCCTTGATCAGTACCATCGCTCCCCAGGTCGACGCGACTCGTGGCAGCTGAATCGCCAGCAACTGAATCGCCAGCAACTGGGAGCTCATGCTCAGCGACTGTAAAGTAGGCGCCTCGACGACCGCGGACATCGCTTTCCTGCTCAACACACAGTCCGTCCCGAAATCGATCCAACTGCTCGGCACTCAACAAAATACAGGATTCATCCAAACCAGTTTGCCAAGCGATCGTGGCTCGAAGACCCTCACTTGGTTCAGCACGATCTGTGGGTATAGAACTCAGATAGTAAATCCCCACTTCATGTCGGTCGGACAATTCAGATTTTTTGTACGCATCGCCAAGATTGCTGTACCGCAGTTGAAAGTTCTGTTCAATTCCAGCAGGCAATAGGTTCTGTATACCATCAAGGACTACCACACTTGCGGCTTCTTGACCGACATTTCTCAGCTTACATTTCCGAACGAAACCAAAGCGATTACTGAAGGTCCAACTGTAGCTGAACGCGAGGCCCAACTCCTGATTGATCTCCTCGAACAAAACACGGTTACCGAGCCAGTTTTTGTACAGATTTCTAGTGATCAAGGCACCCGAAGCAATTCTCTGTGCAAATGGCTCCCATATTACAAAACGCCCATCTCCGATTTCCTTTCGAATGATGGTCTTTGCCCCGGTAAAGGACGCATGATCGATCAATTTGTCTGATGAGTAATAAGGAAAAAGCGAAGCGTCAGGATTTCTCCGCCCAGCCGTTAAGGCTCCACAACTGGAGATAAACATCCAATGATCACCGGAACTTACCGGGCTCATGAAAAACTCCGGCATCAAGTGAACATTGGCAATCTGATACCACGCTTCATCTTCGATGATAACGTAGCCATCAGAAACTGATTTCTTAACTTGATTCGATTTGAGAAGAGCGTGGTTCATGAAGTTAATACAGGTAGCTATGACAATTCAAAAATTTCGCAACATTTTGATCGCAGGCAAATGGCTTTGCGAGCCTTGATCAAGAATCAGGTACTTCAGCATTTTTTCTGGCTTGCAAATCGCATTCAATTTCGCCGAGCACACGGTCACTAATGCTGTAAAAGGCCAAGCAGACCGCGGCAGCCAGAAAGAATCCTGCGGGGATCACGCTCATCATCATGCACAATCCGTTGAGAGTAACAGCAGCCTGCAACTGTTCAACACCATCGACGGGCTCTGCATATTGAAAGAACTCCAAAGCAAAACCTGTCATCGCGGCACCAACAGCACAGCCCATTTTTTGCGAGAAAGTCGCTGCCGAAAAAACCAAACCGGTTGCCCGACGTCGAGTTCGCCACTCTGAATAGTCCGCAGTGTCCGCATACATGGACCACAGCAATACCGGACTTGGACCGCCAATGAATGATGAAGTGATATAGAGGGCGAACATCCAGGTTGTGTCGTCAGGGTTCAGCAGAAAAAAAGCAGACGTAACAACAGCGACCCCAACATTCATGTAGATCATCAACATCTTCTTTCCAAAGATGCTTGTCATTTTCTTTGTCAGTAACATTCCTGCAATCGCTGCAATGCTGCCCGCAACAAAAAAGCTGGGAACCACCTCTTCGTTGTTGCAGTAATACTTGAAGTAATAAAGGATGGCCCCGCCTCTGACAAACGCTCCCATGAGCTGAAACAACCCAAATCCAAACAACACCATCCAGGGCCGATTGGCAAGAAGATCATTGAAATCCAGTTCCAGCGAGGATTGCTGAACGCCTACCTCAGCTCCATCGCTGCCCTGGTTTATGAATTTAAGCAACAGGCCAGCAAGGCTCAGTGCGATATAGACGCCGATGATCCATGGCAATACTACAAGCGAAAACTGCGTCGCCAGGATGGCCAGCAGACTGAGCCCGCCAATAATCACCTGATGTAATTTAGTGCTGGTCAATAAAAATTTCAGATCAGCCTGATAGGTCGATGTCTTCTGAACCTCAGGCAACACACGTTCCTTGGTGGTGGCAAACGTGATCAAGAATAGAATGACAGCGGCAATCGAAAAAACCACCATCGTGCAGAGGAACCCCATCTGCTCGTCCAACACCCGCGTCGTCTCTTTACTGCCAACCATCACCGACTCGGTGCCGCCGAAAAAGGCGACGAGGTCCAGCGTGAAGTACTGAACGACAATGCCGCCAACAAATGCCAACACAAATCGGTAGGTCGAAACACTCGTTCGCTCGAGAGAACTTGCTGAAATGACTCCCATCAATGCGCCGTAGGGAATGTTGATGGCCGTATAAGCCATCATCACCAAGGTGTAGGTGATGTATGCGTAAACCAACTTGCCATTGTCACTCAAATTGGGTGTGTAAAAGGTCAATACGCCAGTGATCGCGAATGGAATACACATCCACACCAGATAGGGACGGAAACTGCCCCAGGCCGTCCGAGTACGGTCAGCGAAGTACCCCACCAGGGGATCGTTAATGGCATCCCATATGCGTGTGACCAAAAGCATCGTTCCGGCAGCACCAGCTTTGATCCCGAACACATCGGTGTAGAAATACATCAGAAAGAACTCGAAAGTCTTCCAGTAGAGGTTCGAGGCGGTATCTCCGAGTCCGTACCCGACCTTTTCTCGCCATGAGAGACGCTGATCTGCGCCGAGTGGGGAGTCCTGTGAAGCCATGACGTGGCATCCGTGGGAAAATAAGGGTGCAAAAATTGACACAACCAAAGAAACCGGTTTCAGTCGCGACCCCCATCTTTTCGAGAAAAAAGAAAGATGTCAACACTTGCAATGAAACCGGTTTCAGGATAGGTTCTGGTTTTAATGGTTGTTATGGCGGCATACTAGCGGTCCTATGGCGGGGACCACAGTTAAAGATGGGTGCGATTTCTCGCGGTACAAGGGTCAGGCGATGCAACAGAGGGGTGAAACGACGATTCAGGATATCGCGAATCACGCCCGTGTTTCGAAGAGCACCGTCTCACGTGTTCTGAACAACAGTACAGCAGTCAATCAAGACAAGCGGACGGCGGTTCTCGAAGCGATGCAAACGCTGGGGTTCGAGCCCAATCTGGCAGCCCGCAGTCTTGCGGGTGGTCGCTCCATGACGCTCGGTGTGCTGACTCAAAACATCGGTAGTCCCTTTTACGATGCACTGGCCCAAGGGGTCATTCGGGGCTTAGCTGGCAGTGGCTATTCTCCCTTGTTCGTCGATGGCCAGTGGCAACAGAGTACCGAAACAGAGTCAATTCGCACGTTGATTGGCCGTCGGGTCGACGGACTGATATTGATTGGTGGCGACGTTCCGGTGAATCAACTGAACGAACTCCGGGAAAGGCTGCCGACAATCGTCGTGGCAAGAGATCTTGTCGGCTGGGAAAATCAATGCATCCACGTCGACAACGTCCAAGCTGGATACACGGCAACAAAACACTTAATCAGCTACGGTCACGAGCGAATCGCTTTGCTGCGTGGGATAAAAGAGCATCCAGACGCCACGCAGAGATTCGAAGGATATGTCAAGGCATTGAAGGAATCAGGAATCGAGTTTGATTCTGACTTGATCTACCAAGGCGACTTCAGCGGTCAATCCGGGGTGATGGCAGTCAACGCCCTGATATCGAAAGGCGTTCATTTTACGGCAATCTTTGCCGCCAACGATATGGTCGCTTTCGGTGCACGGCTTGCGCTCAGTCGCCACGGACTTCGCGTCCCTGAAGACATTTCGTTGATCGGGTTTGACGATCAAGCTGAAGCAGCTTTCGCGACCCCGCCCCTGACCACAATGAAACAGCCTGCTGTCGAGATGGGCGAGACTGCTGCCCAATCTCTTGTGAAGTTGATTCACAACGAAGAGTATGAACTTGCTTGTTCACCGGTTGAACTTCAGATTAGGGAGTCGGTGGCAAGGTTGCGGTAGGACACAGTTTCAAAATTGCGTCCGAAACACACAGGAACCCCTGCGACGCTCAAGTTCGTTCGGGTTCAAACTTTTTTATTTCCATTTTTCCTTACGAGAAAAAAGAGGACTTTGACATGTCGCGATCGAGGTATTCGAGGTACGGCTTCACGCTCGTGGAGCTGTTAGTCGTGATTGCCATTATCGGCGTGCTTGTTGGTTTGTTGCTGCCCGCTGTACAAGCGGCACGTGAGGCTGCTCGCCGCATGAGTTGCAGTAACAATTTCAAGCAGATTGGTTTGGCGATTCACAATTATCATTCAGCTTACAAACAGATTCCTACTCAGCATGGTGGTACCGGCCTTCGGGTTGGAGCTAATAGCTGGTGGGAGGGTTCGGCAACGACTAACCACGAAGAGCTCAGTGCATTTGTTGGTTTGACACCGTTCATGGAACAGCAGGCCCTGTGGGAAAAAATCAGCAACCCCAGCCTCGATACTGTGACCCCAGGGTTCACGATTCCAACCCCATCAGGGATGTGGTCGGCGATGGGCACGAACCCCCGCACTGACCGCGGTGGATTCCCATCACAAGAGTACGTGCCTTGGGCAACTGAGATCCCAACTCTTCGCTGCCCCAGCGATCCAGGTACCGGTGCTCCTGCTCTTGGGCGTACCAACTACGCTGCCAGCGTTGGTGATTCCTGCCATCGTATTCAGGACATGGGTGCCAAAGAAGGTAGCCTGCAGCCAATGAGCCAATGGCGTGCGGAGCGTTACCCTGCCTGTGATCGTGGATTCTTCCAAATCAAAAAGGAATCCAAATTCCGCGACGTGCTGGACGGATTGTCCAACACCATTGCCATGGCTGAGATCATCACTGACTTGGGTGATCTGGATAAGCGTAGTGCTATCTCGGTTCTCAATGGTGGCGATGCTGGGGGAATTGCAAACGGTCCTCAGTCAGGTCCTAAGTGGTGTGTCGATCAGGGTCAAATCAACCCAGAGGCACCTACCTTCTTCTGCGACAATGATCCCAACTGCAACAACCCACCAGCACTTGTCCGAAATGGCACCAGTGCACGCGGTATGAACTGGGCCAACGCGATGGCTCCCAACTCACAAGTTTGGACCATGCGACCACCCAACTCTGAGACATGCATGGCTGGTTGGTATGACAACGTTGGTTCACTTCCAGCCAGTAGCCGTCACCAGGGTGGTGCCCACGTACTGATGGGCGACGGAGCAGTGATTTTCATGACTGACTCGGTTGAAGCGGGTGATCAGAATGCACCTGTGATCAGCTACTACAACAACCCCGGCAAGAAAAGCCCTTATGGCCTCTGGGGAGCACTTGGTTCTCGTGGTGGTAAAGAGAAAATCGAAGAGCAACTGAACCAGTAAGTTCGGATTGATCGAACAGTTCACAGAACCTCGTCCGCAAAGCGGGCGAGGTTTTTTTGTGCGGTT
>NZGD01000239.1 GCA_002690925.1 Rhodopirellula sp. | reverse complement strand
CTCCCGCCGGAGCGGGGGGTGGCGATGCGGGTCCCTGGGCGGGGGGTGGCGATGCGGGTTCCTCTTTCACCTTGGTGGTGCCAACGGGCACATGGGGGTTGTACTTCCGGTTAAACGCTGACAGGTCGAGCAGCGGTTCAGAATTCTGCAACCAGCGCTGGTACGCTGACCGCAGGTACCCGAGTACCATTCCTGAAAGAGCCTGTGTTGCACTCGACGATCGGCGACCTTTCTCATACAAATCAACCAGATTCGCGGCCTCTCTGATAATGAACCTGCATGATAGGGCCGAGGCAGATAATTCCTTTTCCACCAACCGGCAAGCACCATCCAACGCCTGGACTGCTTTGCCAGCCACCTCGCCACTCTGTTCAATGACCCGGAGAGCCCTGACTACATCCTCAAGTTGCTGCACCAGGTATGACCCCAGAGGGGCAACACGCAGGCAATAGCGTCCATACGTGGGCTCCTCAGGATCCCGTAGGGCATAAAGCAGCCTGTAGAGTGATTTGACCAGCTCGGTGCCGGCTCTCCGTACAACGTCACCCTTGCAATCCACGTGTTCGTCAAGCCCCGTTGCGCACGAGTACGAGTCCGTCCCAGAGTTATCAGAGCAGCCCGCTGCCAACCCATTGCACACCCAACACGGGGTGTAAGGTGCACAGCCACTCATCCCAGACGCAAGGTCCATAACCGTGCTCCACAACTGTGGTACGGTCGGGCCCTCCTGCAGGTCATCCATCCGGGCCCCATAGACGAGTAGACTCAGGTGCGGGGTTGCCCCGGGTGCGGGGGACCGCTTATCGACCGGCAATCCTTCGTCATCAAAGTGGAGGTTTCCCCAGACACGATTGTTTTCGCTTAATTTGAGTGCCAGATGTAGACCCGTCAACAGCTCTGGCATCGTCGCAGGATTTACCGCATCATACATCATTTGTAAGGCCTGGATGGCCTCGCACTCGATATTCTTCAAGCCCACGTTAGTGTGCTTGCGCGCCTCCCGTGAGGCACGGTGGTACTTGATCACCGGGTGCATCCAAGTATCGACTATCCTTCCATAAGTTTGGAATGCGTTAGTCCACACAGCCGTCTTCATCCAGGATGACTGGCACTTCCACAACCGGACTGCATTCGAGAGCCGGCGTTTCCTCGCCACCTCCCCAATCTTCCGGAATACTGCCGTGGCAGTGGCGAGAATAGTTTTACTTCTATCGTTGCCGCCACTGCCACTGGTCCCTCCACCATCGATAGTGGCGAGAAAAGTGGTGAGTCTATCGTACTCGCCACTATCACTCAAAAATGCATCAGAAGCCAGGTCCGAGTTCGACCCATCGGTCGAAGCCGAATCCGACCCGCCTTTGGAAGGCGTTTCCTTCTCCTCCTCTTCTTCGTCGTTAGCTTGGTCCTGACGGACCGGGACAACTACGAGTTCCAGCCACCGACGGAAGACCGATGCACGCATTTCACAGGAAACTCTATGGTGGAATACCGACATCCTGAACACCAACCAGACCAAAGCCTGGCATTTCCTGATGTACCCTCCCTCCGGTACTTGTGGGACAAAAGCATGCCTCTCCGACAGACCCACTGTTTTCGCAGCAGCCTCCAGAGACTTGTCTTTCCAATCCTCCCATTTCGCGTCAGCCGTGGCAATATTACTGCCCTCCTGAACAATGGCCATAGCCATGTTCTTTTCAAGTGCAGAGTGCGCTGACTGAACTGCGCCAGGGTCATCCGACCCCAGTAGGACCCTTTCGGTGCACCCAAATAAGTCCGTATGTGTGAGCGCAGCAAGTTCCACGCTCGTTCTCCGGGTGCCACCGCCTCCATGAAGCTGCGTATTGGCATCCATCAATTTTTGTTGAGTAAGTTGTTCGCCGTCACCGCCAGAGTAAGTGGCAGTGGTCCTGGACATGTTTTGCGCTGGGCTACTGGCTGCAGCCCCATATTCAGTGGGATTACCCTCGTGCTGTGATTGCACGCTAGAGTCGGCAGAATCTACCAACTCAATGTTGCCGATCCGATTATCAGCTAACGTATTCTCCGCCCGAGTGTCCCGGGTCGAATCCGTCTTTGGTGCGTTGAGGGGGACGTGTGTTGCATTCTTCGAGTGATCAGCTCTCTGTTTGTTATGCATAGATTTACCACCCCCACTCTCGCCGGGCACTGCCGGACTAAATAAAAGCCCATTCTCCGCGTTCCCGGACAATGCCGTTTCTGAACCTGGGGGCCTTCTTTCCCTTAGGGCGGACTGAAATCCCGTTTGGGGAGATTCGATTTCGCCCGGAAAAAGTCGCCCCGCGTTCACGGGTGAAAACTCCATTCCCATGCCCGAGTCCGGAAGTGCCGACGAAGCTCCATGCTCTTCCATCGCCTCCAACACCCTTTTCAGTTCTTTCCGCTGCAGTTTATTCTGATTTAACTCACCACAAACACTAGTGAGAGTATCAAGGATCGACTGGCGATCACCTACTGCATCTTCATCCCCTTCATCAGAGGACTCAGATTTGTTAACGAGAACAAGGAGTGAACGGGCGGAGTTCTTCTGCTTCTTCAACCTTCGCTTGGCGCTTTCCAAAGCAGCCAATTGAGCACGAAGCTCTTCGCAAGAGCTGTCACCATGAGGTGAAACAGCGCATGCAGGATCTTCTTTCTCTTTGCCATCAAGACCTTTATCTTCCATTGAAGCCTTTGTCTTTGCGAGTAAACTTGCCATTTGCTACCAAGCTCGTTTTACAAAAGTAAGAACGGTATTAGTAGGGACACCCGCGTGGTGTCAACAGTCTGGAAGTCAAGATCTCTCCGGAGATCAAGACCGATTAACCTAAACCCTCACGCACGATAACTCGTGAGGCTAGGACGCTTTTGGGGAAGCGTGTGCAGTGTTTGGATCGTCCCGCGGAGGGATAGACGCAAACTCTACGGCCGAAAGCACAATCTGTATATCACCCGAAGGGATAGTCAAATGCGCAGCCGGCAACGACGCGTGTCGTTGTAAAACTTGGCTCTTGTAGAAGATTAGATCTCCTGGGAAGGAGTTATTTTATCGCCCCCTATAACTACTAAAGAGATAGCCCTAACTATTCTTTACCTAAATCCAGGCTCCCGGCCCGACTTTGCCCTAAGCTAACCTACCCGGACCCTCGTCCCGCTCTCGGCGGGAAAGTGGTTCCAGTATCTACCCATAAACGTAATCTAAGCTTTTGTGTCGGCCGGTAACCCCTATATTACGAGCTCTCCCCCTTGCAGTCTGCCTTTACAGCAAATTCCCAGAAGTCTGTTTTATGAAGTTTGTCCTATGATGGATTTGTTGACATGCATACTGCAATGTAGTAATATATCCACCCTAGCAATTCAAACTGTATTTACAATCCAATGTTAAGTCTCAAGCACCAGCTGCTGTGTCGAACCATCCATTTAAAATAACTTTCTTAATGGGGTTGTCCTTCTCGAAAGGAATAACCAGTTCTGGCCATCGCTGTGCTCCACTTCTTAAACTCAAATCCCCATCCAAATTTCCGTGTCTGTCACCGCCGCGTAAGTTAAATTTGTATCCGCCAATCTGGCTTTTATGTCCACAATGTGACCCACACACATGGAACATTTTGATACATTCAGTACTCTGTTGATCAGCCACTTGTCGTAAGTGTGTCTGCATCATAGTGTCGTAGTGTACCATTGGATCACTCACTGACCCGATAAGGCACGACCTGAATCTTTTAAACGCTGCCTTCCCTAGACTCTTGGTGAAGATATCTGCTGTCTGATGTTCTGTCCATACTTGCACAAGTGTTACTTCTTTGTTCTTAGCAGCTTCACGGACATTGTGATATTTCACAGCAATGTGTTTGCTACGCTGTTTATGAACCGGGTTGGAAGTTATGGCTATGCATGCTGCATTGTCTTCATGACACTTGGTTGGGTGAGGTCTATCAATCCCAATCCATTCCATAAGCTTGTGTAAGAACCGAATCTCTGATACGCACCTACTCGCCGCGACATACTCAGATTCCATGGTGCTCAATGTAACCAGGGGTTGCCTCTTGCATTCCCAGGCTACTGGAGTACCCCCAAACCAAACCACAAAACCACTAGTTGAACGTGCAGTGAATTCGCAATCAGCGAAAGAAGAATCCACGGCCGCAGTGATCAGATGTGGCTCCATCCGGAGCATCGCTAGACGGTCATACATCAGTCCTAGTCTACGAGTTCCTTTCAAATACTGGAATACTCGCCTCGCTGCTTTCCAATGATACGGTTGTGGCTTTGACATTGCCCTACTCAACACAGAAACAGCATAGCTGATATCCGGTCGTGTGTGAACCATAGCATGAATTAGCGATCCAATTATAGTCGGAAACGAATTGTATTTCTTCATCCATTCAGTTTCCTCCTTAGTCATGAAACCCTTTCCTAGTCCATCAAATAACGACTGGTCTGTACCAGCAGCCATCTTCGGCAAAGGCGTTTCCTTCTTCGGTTGATCATCTTCAAGTCCGAACCTTTCTATCATAGTATCGATATATGCGGTTTGGTTGACTTCAAGTGTCGACGATCCATCCGGCTTGTAGTGGTGAACATATTGCATACCCAAGTAACTGAATTCCCGATCATACGATCCATCTTCATTCACTTCGCTAGGAATTACACCTTCGCGTGTAATGTCAAAATGCAATGATAGATACTCCAACACCTTGTTAAGAGCATCCAAGTCATTCGTGCACCACTTCAAGTCATCAACGTATACTTCCACCAGTATCTCAAGTCCATCCTTACCTTTGTATTGCAACAAGCAAGGATCATCTTCAAACTGCTGGAACCCATGTTCCGGGGTGCCTAGTATAGCGCCGATTTCATTCTCTCCATCTTCGTTAACGCAGTTTTGGAGTCGATCGCTGAGTGTGTCCATCCAGGCGCGGGGTGCACCCTTCAATCCATAAAGATACTTTCTTAATCTCCACACTACTCTGTCGCCGTTGACTCTCTGCCGATTGAAACCATGAGGAGGCCTCACAAAGATATATTTGTCATCAGGTACTACTGAATTCAAGAATGCTTGTGAACAGTCGGTTGTCACAATATGCAGATTATTCCTTATTGCATATGCATCCGTAAATCGGTTTATCGTTGCTCCGGCTGTGGGTGAGAAGTGTTCCCACACATTGTCAGGAGGTTTCTCGTGATTGCCTCCCACTACCACTCTCGCTTTGGGTTTTAGAAACACTCGTTCCAAACTGGAGTCAAACTTCGATGTATACACCACATGTGATGGGAGTACTCCAGTCTGAAGCACCAGTGGGTGTTGGTCTGACCAATCATCCCAGCATTCCCGTTGCATCAATCCGATTAACTCCTTGTATGTAGCTGACGACCACATCGGACAGAAACCTTTTTCTTCCTTTTCAGTCCCGTCCCCATTAAAGACCTGATGAGCAGACGATGGAGTTTTAATCTCTACCATGTCTCCCACTTGGGTCACTTTTCCAAACGTCTCCCAGTTCTCCGGCTCACCGCTAGGTTTACGCTTCCAATCGTAATGTACTTCTGCACCACGCTTGCTCTGCATCACAAAATCCTTTCCAACCTTAGATATCCTGTCCCAGCTCGCGTCTACCATAGTTTGATTTCGGCGTATATGATGAGAAAACATCGTTCGGTTATTTTCGGTTACATATAATGCTGAGTCCCGTCTCATTCCTAAGCATTCGTCTCCAGTCGGAAGCACATCCCCTGGATGGTTTCTCACCGAACTAATGACCTTTGATGTATTCATCTTCAGAACTTGGTGAGGCTCCTTGCCATCCTTGTGCTCAGTATCTACCTCGAAGGCAAACTGCAAACATGGACTTTCTTGTGTCCGATCCTCGAAAAAGGATTCTACACTTGGGATGCTTAGTTTGTTACATGCGACTTTGCTGTCTTCGTAAACATGTCCCCAACAGTCAAAAGGCTGATCCTTGTCGGGACCTACTGGTCCTCCAAGTTCCATGTGAATGTCTGCACCTGCTTCTCGTTCAATTTCATCGCCATGTACATACTTGTATACCACCTCAGGTAAGTCTGAGTTGGGTGACACACCCCACCAGTCTTTTACTGTTGCAATTGCCGCAGCTTCCTTCTTCCGCGCCCTCTCGCGAGCTCGCTTTGCTCGTTCATCTGCTTGTTTGTCCACTGGGGGAAGCTGTACATTACTTTCCTCTTGTTCTTCCTCTTCTCTTGACTCACCTTTTGATTTATTTCCTTTCCTTCTGTCCTGTAACGATATTTCCTCCTCTTCATCATCAGATTCAGGTGGAGGTGGTGGTGCAGGTACTGACTCCAGGTATTTGTGTTTGATGTCATACATCAAGGAGGTGCGAGTGTACTTAGCCACAGGCCCCTTAAGGTCTTTTGTAGCCGGGAATCTCATTGATAGCGCCTCTTTAACTGTCCTCCCATCCAACGACTTCAGTCTCATTTTGATATGTTTGGAATCTTTATGAGGTTTGTTGGTTCCAAGCTTGAGTCTGTTGTTGAAGAAACAAGGTGTGAATCCACCAATCTGATAATCGTAATCGCCAGGTTTCCTATTTGGTTCGGTATCCGGATCTACTGGCATGGTAGTCCCCGTCGTTGCGTCCAAAGGTGTGCCTAGTTTTGTTTGTAACGGTAGGTTGTCTTCAGGGATTTCATCGGGGTAGTTGGGCCACACATTCTTAGGCCATAACTGACAAGTCCACATTTGTGTTTTCGCCTTGTCTTGCCACGTCGGTTCCGTTAAGATACACTGATCCATGTCGATATACTCAGATGCTGTACGTGACCGTTCGAAGAAGGCTGCACTGACCGACGGTTGGATCGTTCCTTTCACTGGATCCAGGAATAGCCAGGTACGTTTCTCGGTATCATATCCCACAAATATCATCATTTTGGATCTTGGTGACACCTTTAACTTTTTCTTTTGTTCCAACACAACCAGTGCTGGGCAACCAATCATTCGAAAATAAGATACATTGGGTTTTACTCCTCTCAGAAGCTTATACGGAATTTCGCCCTTTCCATTGTTACAGCTGTTATTCCATGCCCTGTTACTGACATGGGTTGCAGCTTCCATAATTACACTCCAGAATGACTGGCGTAAATTGGCATCAAGGAGACAAGAGAGGGTATGTGATACAACCTGTTTGATGGTAGCTTCTGCTATCGGATCCTTCACATAGGGTGCGTGCATCTTCAGCTCAGCCCCATGTGCTTTCATTATCATCTCCATACCTTCATTGTTGAATTCAGATCCTTGATCCGATCGAAATATCATTTTTGTCTTGATTCCCTTGGCTTTCCTGTATGGTTTCGCCACCGTCACCAGCCACTCGTCTATAGTCTTATAGAGATTCCGTGTGGACTTCAGTGGGTAGATCCATCTGTACCGTGTCAGGTTATCCACAATGACTAGGAATTTGTCTCGTCCGTCGATGTCTTCTGCGGTCATGTGGCATGTATCCATGTGAATGGAGTCAAACGGATGTTCAACTGGGATTTTTGTTTCATCAAAACTGTCATGTTTGGCACTATTCTTTTCTTTATCTTTGGAACTTGGGATCCCTTGAAACAAGTGGTGTGCCTTGCCTAGTTTGCATGCTAGACAATCTGTATGGGGTGAATGTCTTTTCAACTTGGGCATACCCCAGACATGGGGTGCTGTCTTGCGCACCGTATTCTTGTGGAGGTGAGCGAACCTTAAATGCCATAGATCTTCATCATTGGACAAATAACCGACTCTCCCTGTTTGGCATATCTTCCTGATAGAGGCATGTTCACTCGCCCGAGCCGGAGATATCCTCAAATACTGGTACCCATTTGGCTTAACGTATAAGGGGATCTCTCTTTGTCCCTCACCTACATCCGGCGTTACCAGCACCGGATAGTCCTCTTTCAGTAACTGATAGCCCAAAGCTGTCAGCTGTGGTTCAGAGATAATAGCCTCTCTTAGATCTTCTTTGTTAGGTTGGTATCCACCATACCCTCCATTCAACGGAACTCGACTACCATCCGTATCAGTCATCCATCCAGACAACGTGCCAGTTGATGGGCATGTACTCTTGTCGCCCATAAATCCTTCCAAGTGTAAGGATATTTCTCTCTTTTCGGGAATCAGTTCAGGATGAGGGGTGACTGACACTGTGGCCCCTGAATCAATCAAGGCCATGATGTCACCATTTTCGCATCTGCCATATCTATCCGTGACCGGAAACGGAATCCCTCGCACATCTGAATCTTCTACCCAGTCTCGCTCTTTCCTGTGATAACGTTCTCTCGGCCAGATGTTCATTTCTGCCTTCGGTTGCATCTCGCCAAAGGTCCGTTTCGTCTTCTTTGTGGCACTGATCATCTTAACCTTTCTTGCATCACTAGGCTTTACCTTTTCCGTGTTTTGGTGGCACTCCCACCTACCGTCTTCTATACGGCGATAAACGTCATCTATATCGACATTGTAGGCCCTTTTCTTGGCCAATGCTGTTCCAGCACCGTCTGCGTTATCCACAGCTACCTCTGCCAACAATTGTGCTGCAGAAGGGTGTGGAAACAGCAGTTTCCCCGGCATGGCCAGACTTTTGGTGCTTTCTTGCGGAAACAATGTCTTATAACTGTTAAGTGCTGCCCAGGACTGCAATGGTGTGAGCCTCGCAAATTGCAGTTCCTTTTCGTCGTTTGAAGTAACATGTAAGTTCTTCACTGGATTTGGACCTCTATCATAAGGCAACCTATCCGGACCACGATCGTATGGTAGCCCCGTTAACTTGTTGTCCCAGTGCTGGGAACAAACTGCGACCAGCTGTAATGCCTTACGACATGGTCTTTCCATCCACCATTGAGCCAGCTGTTTTTGACGTTCGGCATTCACAATTATACCGATTGCCTGTTTGGCATACGCAGCCCTCCAGCCGTGAACCAACTTGGTTAATGCTGCGTGTCTTTCCTTGCCCTGTTGGCCCGCCTGATATCTACCCAGTTTACCGTCTCCTTTATCACGATTACCACTTCCTCGTGAATTGGCACTCTGGGGCCTCTTGTTTCCGTAGTATCCCCTTCTGTCACGTCGACCCCAACCACCTGGAGATTCAGAGTGGTGTCCTCTGTCTTTCTTATCTTTACAGCCCGGATTGAGGTAGCGATTATCCCTCCTCTTCGATCTGCCTCTTTCTGAGGTTGGCTCATCTCGATCCCGCTTGGACTTTGTGGTCTTATTCCGGTCCCTTTGTTGTTGCTTGGACTCATCCATTCTCTTGAAATGGCTCATCATGTTGGCCTTATTGTTGTGTTGTGAGATTATCACATCCTCAATGCCTTTCAGTTCCTGATCTTCGACAGATACTTGGTATGGGCAGTGTTCCGTCTTATGACCAAATCCACGACATAGGGTACATGCTAGTTTCAAGTGTTTGGTGGGATCATTTGGTTCTTTCTTTGGTTCCATGTCTGCCGTGCCATCCATCTGAGACAGTATAGCCAGCTGAGAGAAACTCTCCACTCCACGGTTCGAACAGTACATCCCTTGATGTAAGAGTTTTCCTTGGATTACTGGATCGTTGCCACAATGTACCCTCCCTTGGGTGTTGACTGATATGCAATCCGCCCGTAGACACCCTATCCGGCATTTCCTTGTGAGTGATTCCATGTTTCCCAGTGCTGATTGTTGCATGACTTGACTCATCACCAGTTGTTGCTTGATGTGGCATTGTATCTTTTGTGATGTTAAGTGGAGTCTCGTGCATCCTCCAATACCACATGTCGCCAATTTCGTCAGTGGCCCCTCTTGGACCACATCCACCGGGTGGTTGTTAGATTGCGAGCTGTTTAAGAATGGCCGTCCATCACCGTTACCGGTTAGCCAACAACTCCGGCACGTCTTGCACATTAGAGATCCTTGGGTCATACAATATCCTAATCCAAGTACTTTACCAGTCCCTTTTTCAATCAGCCTTACGGGTAGGTACTCCTCGCCTGTCCGCAATCCGTTCGGCTCAGTGCCATCCTTGAGGAATTGTTTTGGTCCAAATGTCATGAAGCATGAGAAACACAGGAGTGGTTTGTGCCAGGCTTTCGCCCCTTGCCTGCGCACGTATCCTTGATCTAGTTTATATTTCACTTTGACTAGATACTGGAATAGCCTGGCCGTTGTGGTGCGGTCATGCAGGTCTGGTTGATATTCCCCTTTTCCACACTGTACCCAGAGATCAGAAAGTTCGCCTTCTTCCATTTCATCCTCAAATGCTAGTTCCGCTTCATCAACTTCATTGCCGATCCCAATTTCCCAGTTGATTGAGTATGGGTCTTGCAACGCCATAGTTATCCACTTGTTATCGTTTGTAGTCAGATGTGATTTGAACTTCTGTTTCGCGTCCAACTTGAACTGAGTACTCGAGTTAACCTCCCCCGTGGAATGAGGACTTGAAGGGGACATCAATGTTACCTGATTCGTGTTCGCTGTCAGATAGACTTTATGTGCCCCGTTGTACAAGTCGATTTCCAACCTTACCATACGAGAGTCCGATCCACCCAGGTCGTCAACACTGCGAACTGCGTGAAGACCAGAGTCTTTGTGGACTGTGTCTACGAAAAGGTTAAATGCTTGTTCGTCGTTAAGCATGTGTCCGTGGGCATTCGTCAAACCAGCAACCGCGTTCGTGATCGCTATGTGAGAACCAGTTAAACGAGCCGCATGTTGCATGTTGATTTCGTACCCCGTGAAGCCTTGCTGAAACGATGCAGCCTTGGCTTTCAGAGCATCCAGTATGCGTAGGACTTGCGTCGTCGCCGCCAAGATGCCGGACTTAATCGACAGGTGATGAGTTTCGAATTCATCTCGCTTAGTGAGGCAGGCCTCCCGCGCAATGCGCAGTTCATCACGCGCCTCCCTCAAGCGCAACGTCTCCAATGCAGCCTCCTCTCGAGCTCGGCGTTTGCTCTCCTTAGTCTCATCCACCGTGCTTGTGTACCCCAGCACTACTCCCGGGCAATGCCAGGTATCCAAGGCCGCCTGGACTGTCTTCCTTGCCACAGCAATGTCATGTGCTGTCCAACCAGCAGCCGCGAGCGCATCAAACTTTCCGACAATTGTGTCGTGGACGAAAGCGACCGCCGATTTGCCGACCGTGCTGATGTATCGTTGGACATACGTTTCCGTGAGTTGCCGTACAGTGGAAATAACAGGTACAAGCAAGTCATCTGTTACATGTGTTATAGCCTTCACACCAGTCCTGGACAGCAATGCTGTATCAATCCGTCGTCTAGATCCCACCAGCATGGTCGTCAGCACTTCCCAGAACGCATAATCCAATGTATCCCCTGCTTCCAAGACAGGCCTGGTTTGAGGCATCTGTTCATATGGCGGCCAAGGACCACGCTTCCATGTCCAGCCAGCCCCCGGACTGTGGCTTTTGAACCAGATTTCCATCACTTGTAGTGCACGGACATAGTAGGCTAGTGCTCCCCCGAAACTATGAAGCTGATGTGCCACCGCAACCAGTGCCGCGGAGTCCATCCCAACCCCTTCATCAGCAATCACCGGGAGCACCGACATGTACGTCCTCATGCCAATTCTCCGCGTTGCAGGTGACACTAGCATGGCTGTTAGCTCGGCATACGCTTGTAGGGCTGGTTTGTGTCCCGATCTCCCTTCACCGGTACCCAATCTGCTGAGGTCCTGTACTTCAGGGATCAGTTCCTGGTGCATATACATGAACCGCCGTATCATTTGGTTGGCTATAGCACAGTGCTCAAATATCGATCTGAGTTGACCCGGGTCCACTGGTAAAAATTTTCCAAATTCACTGCGGGATATGTCGTCGCCGACACAGACATGCGTGCTGTTGACGATGTGCTTGGCAAGCGTGGCTGTGGCAGGATCCAAGTGTCCCACCCGGAACTGCATTAGCCGTGTCGCATCAGCAAACCATTTGTGTTGGTATAACTTGTCCCATATAACTCCCCCGGTTTTCTCATCATACAAGGAGCGATAGAGGACTGGTGGTATCTCCCCCGAGTCAGGTAGGATGTGTTTTGCTAGGGAGTCCCCGAGATTTCGTACGTACGTGTCGAATCGTTCCACTGCGTTAATGATTGCCGTCAATCGGTCCATCAAAGTAACATTTTCAGCCCGCGGCGGTAACAACGGTACCGTCCGGAACGTATTTTGGTCCGTCTGAAGAAAAATGGTTTGTGCTTCCTTGAGGAACTGACCAGAGTCTCCAGAGGGTCGTAAATCTAGTATGCGGTCGACCCACTCTGCTGTAGTAGCCACTGCTCTGTTTCTGCGCTGGAACACCGTATCCAACTCTTCAACACGCAGCTCATTAACTGACACAGTGTCGTCCGACTGGGAGAGCTGTGTGGCTGTTAGGAGTTGCCGCATCCTTGTCTGTATCTCTTGGTTAAAGCCGCCACCCTGGTAGAGAACATTGTTTTCGACAAAATGTGGGTTGTTGCTCCGACGCCTGCGCCTATCCGTAGTGTTTTCAACCATACCCCTCTTATTCTTTAGTGTAACACCATACACAAGGTCGTGGACTTCGACCCGCGAATCCTTCGAATCTTCGATTGCAGACTTTCGATCCACGAGCTCTCGTTGTTTGCCCACGTGTGAATTCGTCAGCCGCGGCAGCCGCGTCTGCGTAATCGCTTCAGTGAAGTATTGATTCTGCTTGACAGAAGACCTGGTAGGTATCGGATAACCCTGTACAGCTGGACGCATCGCAGCACCAGTTCCATCTTGTGGTTGCTGTGACAAATGCCGACCACTGTTCCCGTTTCCGGTGCTACTGGCCTGTAACACCGCAGAGCCACTAACTTGTGGCACCACCCGCACGTTGGCCCACCTTTGACCAGGTGGTAATTGCAAGTGCGTGGCTATATCCATGGCCAATGTGTAGATTCCTTGTTTGCATTGTGCGGCATACATCCAACCTTTCTTCCACAATTGCGAGGTGTCAATATTTACATATCCGCGATTAACTTTCGACGGGGTAACCATCTTCCGCATGGCATGCAGTGGTAGAAGTGACGACGCGTAGTTAACACCTCCGACTATTCTGAGGTGCGCAGTCTGTGATCCCTGTATCAGGTGGAAGGTCCAAAACTGCCTGGTGAGATTAACCATGGCGTCCCGTGATGGAACCATGTTCCCGACGGTGCACCCAAAGAACAGGGCCGCATCAGCAACGGGTGAAGCCTGGACCACATACCCATAGTACTGTTGGCTCCTCAGCACATATCGCATTAAATGCCCTCTGCACATACACTCCCTGAGGTACCGCGCATTGAGGGCAGGTGTGGTGTTACGACCGTCCGCGGGAACCAGCTCATCTGGCGAGTGGTGTTTGGTGTGGAATGCCAACGCTGCACCGTCAAAGCTGGATAGATTACATCCCATGGCCATGCATGTGGACCGCAGCGCAACCAGCTGACAATCCAAACACCGGAGATGTGTATAATCCAGATAAAAGTATTCGGCCGGGAATGGGCCCGTAGTCTGCTCAAGGACCGGCAGCTTGTTAACGGCATGGTGTAGCCGCCCCGCTTTAAACTCACGGTGTATTAACGATTGGAACCTGAGTGAGCATTTGCTGTGTATACGGTTCGGACACCCCTCACACCGCATTGCGGATGAGTCGAGAATTGAACTATCCGGTTGCGGCGAATCTGTGGAGGTCCGAGTAAATACACTGTGATGACAGAACGCTCCATACTGGCATACACAACCTTTCTCCACCTGGGCTTGTACTGTTACCCCTTCCGCGGAAATAGGTGTGTAGTTAACTTTGTCGGGCAGGTTTGCCACTG
>NZGD01000238.1 GCA_002690925.1 Rhodopirellula sp. | reverse complement strand
CAAAGACGAAAATCTTATGTTGCCCAAATTTCCCAAAAGGAAGCCGAAGGGCTCGCAATCAAAAACCTCGATGACAGATTCGAATATACTCGTATCGCGGCGCTGCATGTCCTACACACTGTCAGGTCCGGCCATTTGGAGGCGGGCCTTGATCGGCTGGCATCTGACCCAAACAAGTACGTTCGTCAAAATGTGGAAGAACTCCGAGCATCTCGAAGAGAAGCATAACAAGAGCGTGAACCGGAGTGGCGATTCACGCCGAATGTGAAATCAATGTCAACTGTCGCCACCCGGTTACGCTAAACGTTATCCGCTTTGATCAAAATTAGGCTACGTGGAAAATCAACACAGCAATTCAGATGTTGCGCATGCGTTGATTCTTGCGCTCAAATACAACCTGCTGGGCCACGAATCGGTTCGCAAGTGGGCCGATCACTTGATTGAAATTCACGACGAACCCGCCCCGTGGTTGCTTGATCTATCATTCTGCACTGCGAATGATGCGGCCTATCATCTTCGCGGTGTGCCCGGTGATGTTTGTAAACAAAACGCACACAACATCCTATTTGGAATGGCATACGATGCGCATCGGACAGGCGCAATAGATGCATGGGGACTTCGCGACGTTGGTTGGGCCGCATACGATGATGAACCTGACACTATTCCGGATCACTGGGGTCTAAATCTCGTTTTCGCAATTGAAACACACATCGACGGCTATGCTACAATTGTTGATGTCGACTCGGCCGTTGCAGAGACAATGAAACGGCTCAAACCTTATGTCGAAACCGTGCCACACACACTACGCCGCGGATAACAACCGGATGCACGCGAAGCCCGGCTTGCGAGCGTGTTTTGAAGCAACGATTTCCGTCCGGGCTCGGTGATCCTGACCGTTATCCGACTGAAATCCGCAGGACGTACCTGCCCCCTGCATGACTAACGCCCAAGACATAATGAAACTACGGCAGCTTACAGGCTACGGCGTCCTGCAATGCAAGTTTTTGATTGCCGAAGCTGGGTCGCTTGACGCCGCCATCCATCGGGTCGAAACGCAACGTCTCCCGCTCGGATTTGTATCATACAGCGGAATTTGCCCTAACTGCGGTGCGGGCCTTCCCGGACGAACGCGAATTGACTGCCCTGAATGCGACTGGATGCAATTCGCTCCAAACGACCGAACAAAATGGGGCACCACCGGTAGGTGCCCGTCATGCGGGTTTGCCTACCGTTGGGATGGCGTCGTTTGCTCGCATTGCGGTAACGGATGAGATGCATGAGAATCACAAATGTAGAAGAAAATGCCCGAATTAAAGCTGGCGGATAACCATCACATGCACCGAAGCACGCGGTCGGGGCGTTTTTACAATGGCACATCAACTCCGCGTGCTCGGTGATGTGCAACGTTATCCCGCTTGAGAACATGGCCGCAATATTCAAGCACGGCAACTCCGAATTAAGGAACCTCGCTAGGGTTGCCTCACTAGAGAATCTTGTCGCTTATTTTGACGCACGCACAGCTGAGTGGTCCGAACCCATCATTTCGATGGAGAGTTTCACCGTCGGCATATTTTATGATTTGGCTCAATCATTCAAAGGTGCTGCCGCATTTGACCTTTTGGGCATTGCCGCGTCGATGCGTACTGAACATGTACCGGACAAAAAGTATATGCGTTACGTCGATCTTCTCGCTGAACTTGCGGAAAACGCTGATTCGACAAATATGCCGCGACCGCTTCAGCGAATCTGGAACGACTTGATTGTTCGTGTGGAAAAGATAGACGCGGAATCAATCGGACTTGAAACACTGCGGAAACACTACGGAAGCGCGGGATAACAAATCGGTGAACCGGAGCCGAATTGGCCGTGTCATTTGTTCATTGATACAATTGTGCTTCGGGCTGAACGGTCGGCCCGGTTACCTAATACGTTATGCGGCTTCCGTGATTGGTTTGATCAGATGCTAGATGACACCGTATCGATCGTAGGTCTGCTTTGTGTGGGCTTTTTTGTCGCTATCTACGCGGGGAGCGCTGCGTGGGCTGTTGGCGATGCTCAAAAGCGAGGCCACAGCGGCGGTCTCGTTGTGCTTCTGTTCTGGTTGCTCGGGCCCCTTTCGGCGGTGGTTTGGCTAGTGATTCGTCCGAGGGAACGGCTTGTTGAACGCCAACCGACCGACTATCGGGATGCTGAACACGCGATGGATGCCGCGACGAGGTTGGAAGGTTTTGGAGATTGGGACGAGGCTGTTGCCGTGCTGACCTACACTGTAGAGGAATGGCCGGAGCATGGAGAATACGCTCGGCAATGTATCAAGGCAATCGATGCTAAAAGGAACCTGGCTTAGCAAGATCGCCGCATAACAAATCGATGAACCGGAGCCGGGTTTACCGGGCGGCTTCGCATTCGCTCGATCATGTCGATTTCCGGCCCGGTTATCCTGAACGTTATGCTAAATACCAGAAGTCCACCCATCCTCATGAGTAACGGGCTAGTAGCATCACATACGATGCCCGATCTACTAACGCCTTTTCTCGCCCAAGGATTGCTGTTGAGCGTTCTGCCGATACTTGTGTGCGCAATCCTCGGCTCTCTCCTTGGCCGCACAACGTTTCGATGGACGCAAGTCGGGAGTCTGTTCCTTGGGATGCTGTCTGGCGTACTTGTGGTACTCCTCTTCGCACTCGCTGCATTGGTCGCACTTTCCAACATCAGAGGAATCAACCCGGCGATTGGGCTCTATCTGCCGTTGGCCGTCGGAGCCACGACGGCGTCATGGGTGTCCTACAAAGTTTCTCGCAGAGGTCGGCCGAAGCCGCCGAAACCCACGCTCGAGATGCTTAACGAGAGCTGGAACACAATTGAAGGAATTGTTCGTGACAGGATGCGCGGAGCAGGAATTGAAATCGGGGCTAGCTTCGATCTGGACGTAGTTCGCAACGCCCGGATATTGACGAGCAAGGAGCTTGATCTGATTGACGAACTCGCCAAGACTCGACACTGTCTCATGACAGCGAGAGCGCTGATACATGATGATATCGCAATGGGGCTCGCCAAATCCGAGGATCTGCTGGCTTGCCTCAATACGGTGGAATCATAATAGCAGCATAACAACACCATGCACCGGAGTTGCCGATCCGGGCCGAGTTTGAAATCCACATCGCCGGCGGCAACCCGGTGATGGTAACCGTTATGCGGCAAGCAGTCGCGAAGCCATGACTCCTGAACTCCAACGTCGCTTGTCAGCATCCCTACCGCCGTTCGACGGGACAACGATTGCGGTGTGCGACGATCCGACCGTTGATGAAGTTCTCGAAATGTTGCAGTTCATCAGCGGCCAGCTGGCGACTCAAAATGGCGACCTGTTCCTATTCGATGACTGGCACGAACACGACGGGTTCTTGACCGAACCGAAGCCGACAGACTGGCAAACAACGATCGACACTTGGCGTGACATACAATCGCTGCACGCATCGTGTAATGGCGATTACTATGTGCGAATCGCTCTCTATTCTCCATCGTTCCACTGGCTGCTGCGTTACGACCTTGATTCCAGTGACTCGACCGCGATTGAAGACGCGTGGCCCGTTTTGGACTACACTGCGGCATCCAACACAGAGGAATCGCAACTAATGGCTGCTGTCGCGGAGCGATGGCCCGAATATACGAACGTTTCGCCGGCTGCACAATATTTCCAGTCGTGCTACGCAGGTTGACGCTCACTCCCAAACAGCCGCATAACAATATCATGCACCGGAGTTGCCGTTCGGACTGAATCTGAAATCAACGTCACTGGCGGCAACCCGGTGATTGTGATCGTTATGCGGTACGAATATGGAAATCCTGCTCATTATTGGCGTCATCGGTCTGCTGTTCATCATTATTTGGATGCTTGCGGTCGGTGACTTGATGACACGGCGCGACGATGACTTCCGTGGGCAATCTGATAAGCTCGCTTGGGCGATTGTCCTCACATTTACTGGAATTTTCGGCGCGATTGTTTATTTCTTTTGTAGGCCACAACACGCACGAAACTCTCTCTCCACAGAAGACGGAGCAACCGCTGATGATAAATTTGAATGCATGGAATGCGGTGCAACCATTCCCGCTGGTGCGGAAAAATGCAGCTCGTGTGGCTGGTCGTATTCAGAGTCGTAAAATCTCGTAGAACAACTCGCTCAACTTGACACGGCCTGCGTCAGGCGGTTTGGAGACTTCGTCGGTTTTCAAAGCGGGGCGTGTAAGTTAGCTCGGACGTTCTGTTGCTGTTAAATACCTGAGGATGTTGTTGTGTTCGGTGTGCCATCAAACCTTGATTTGAAACATTTTACAGGCGTCGAGTGCACTCAGGTCTGCCTTGGCCTACATCAAGTCCAGATCCACTTTGCGAAAGCTGTGTCGATCTCAATTGAAGGTCGCTGGGAACTTTGCGATTCAAACGGTGAGATACTAGACCAAAGTAAAAACCTTAAGCAGCAAGAATGCATGCGACTTCATGTGATCGTTGGGAGAACTGTGGTTGAAACTAGGATCGCAGCACCAAAATCAATAACCATCGTTTTTGATAATGGACTTGTTCTTGAAGTATTCGACAGCTCTCATGAATTTGAATCATTTCAGATTCAGCCAGGAGACATAATCGTCTGATCCATTGCCCACTGGCAAACCGAGATGCAACATAACAAAGCGTTGGACCGAAGCCGGTTATGGTGTGCTATATGTTTTAGCGGGGATAATGCTTCGCACCATTGTATCCCCGCTCGACCAGATGCAATCTTTTCTGGCGGCTCGGTCAGGTTGTGCGTTATGTGCCATCAATGAGTGCTGACTCTGTCAATTTCGAATCGCTCTTCGATGCAGATGAGTACCATCGGACCGAACACTGTCGTTGGACGTTCTTCGCATATCCCACGACACTTGCAGTCGAACACGGCTTACCGCCGGATAATGATGCGTGCAGATTGCTTGCCGAGATTCAGGCTCGCGGAATTGATGTCGCGATTTGGGTAAACGGAATCGCCGAAAACACTACGTACTTCGCGTGCAAAAAGGATGACATCGAGCGTCTTAATGATCTAGTCAAAGAACTTGAGAGCACCACATTCGGAAAGAAGTTCTTCGCGGATCGATCCGGAGTACTGTTCGCACGATTGGAGCGCGGTACATAACAAACTGATGAACCGGAGCCGGAACAGCCGGGCGTGCTTGCTTCGTTCGTTCACGTTAACTCCCGTCCCGGTTACGCTGAACGTTATGCCGTCTGGGATAAACGAATTGACGGTCACAGGGTCACTTCACTGTTGCGGCCACTGTCTTAATCTGATACTCCACCGTCTTCTGCTTCACCACAACCTTGACGTAAAAGGGATCCCGTTATGAAGAAGTGCTTGATCGGATTATTGCTAATCGCCGGCATTTGCGGTGTTGTCTATCTGCCGTCAGTTTTTGCCGCCGATACGCAGGGCAAGCAAAACCCGAAAAGCGACATTGCAACAACTTTGTCTCAGATCGAAATCAGCTGCCAAATTACTATGACGGATGCAGCGGGTAAATCTGAAATTGTGGCCTCGCCTAAGGTTGTCGCTTATGAGGGTAAGACCGCGACGGTTGCGATCACGCAGGACAACGGAGAATCCATCGAGATTCAATTGATCGGACGATTGCACCACGCCGCCAAGACTGACGAAGCGAAAGCGGAGCGTCCCAATCGCAAATAGAGGGCATAACAATTGCGTGAACCGGACCGGCGGACCACGCCGAATTTGAAGTCAGCGTCAACTCTCGCCGCCCGGTCACGCTGAAAGTTATGTGCACGAAGAGCTCTGGCGCCAGTCGGACGCGTGATAAGCTGTTTCGCGCACAAGGTGTGATTGACGACTCACCGGCAACAACGACCGGTGTGTGTTCTCGCAAATGGATGCACGCGATGATTCCGTAGGTCGCGCCGAACGCCCGCCGAAAGCAAAAAAATCCGATTCTGGACCAACTCTCGAACAAGGAGAGTGATCGAATGAATCACAGGAGGGCGCGAAGACAACGTAGCCTAACGACGACGCGCTCTGTTCGCTTTGAGATCTCCTGTTCGATTTCTTCTTGCAACAGAGATGCGCGCCCAGAGTGGCTCGGCGATTGTCGCAGATCCGTAAAAAGTCCTCGGCGATCTATTCGGAATTGCCTACCCCACTTGTGGGACTTGCTGCAGTACAATGCGATGACGCCAGATCGATTCTTACTGGCCCCTTCATTTACTTCACAAGGGAAGACGCAGTGACCAATCCTTACGAATCCGTCGCCGGACCTAATTCGACGCAGCCGAACGGGACGCTGACGCACAAGGCAGGAAAGCTCGACCTCCTTGCGTACCGCTTTATCTCTGTTGGCTACTTCCTCACGCTCATCGGAATCGTCCTTGCTATACTCATCTTATTACCTTTACTGCTCTTGGGAACGATGATGAGCGGTGTCGGATCTATTGGACCTATCGAGGTCATCATTGTCCTGGGGCAATGCTTCTTCACAGCGCTTTATATGGGCATCACTTGGGCTGTTCTTCGGACGCTCAGGATCGTCGCCAAAAAGCACTGCGAAGAATCGTAACGAGTCAGCATAGCGGTTGGAAGCGTACAATCGTTGGGGCAACAGAGCGGCCGAGCCACGCGAACGATCGCCGCAGATGCCGCACAACCACGTGATGAACCGGAGTCCTCGAGTTGATCTTGGGCAATGGTTGCCGTTTCCCTCGGACCCGGTGATTCTCGACGTTTTGCGTGCTAAGAGATTGAGATTGGTCGTGGATGATTGACGGCGGGCTTGCCGCGAAACGTCGTTCGTACGGGCATGCTTGGTATCAGGTCCATGTCTTGGTGAGCGTTCGATTTGATTATGAAGCTTCTAGTACAGTAGAATCAGGGGAGTCGGTTGTTGTCTGTGCTCTGGGGCAGGGACGCCGCATAACCGCTCAATGAACCGGATCCGATTTGCTTCGCGCGTTCGCTTCGCTCATTCAAGCCTTTCACTCGGCGCGGTTGTCGTGGTCGTTATGCGGCAGACCTCGCAGCGTGCCAAATGTGGAATCAAGACGGTGAAATCAGCTGCGCCGGTGACGGACCAATTGGCTGATTGCCCACCACCTGTGCCTCCTTTTCGGTACGCCCCCAACACCGTCCCCTGAAGCACCATGACTGACTCGCAAAAACCAGACTACCACAAGCCGTGGTGTTGGCAGTGTCAGGAGCACACGCACTTTAAGACGATCACTCGGACGCACCACGACGAACATGGGACCAGGCGCAGGACGCAAAACGTTTGTTCCATGTGTGGAAAATCCGTGTTCAGGCCCGCTGCTGTGGACTTTGCATACTACGGCAAGGTGGGTGGACGTTGCGTTTGGGTTTATTTCGTGATCGCCGTCATCTGCATCCTGCCTTTGGTTTTTTGGAGTATAGACAACCTTGCCGAAGACGCCCGAGCACTTCTGGTCGTGGGATCGGTCGTGGTAGTTTTTCTGATCATTCCGTGGGCCATGCTGGGATGGGCAAGCAGAAAATATGCGATCTGGAAAACGTGGGCTGAGGAACGTGGCTGGCAAGAGCCGCCAAAGGAAAAACGTGCGTGGGTACCCAGGTGATCATTGATCAAGATGCGACGACTTTGGTGGAGCACCTGACAAAAGCGCTTTGCTTCACTACTTGCGTGGTAAGGGGTGGGTCAAAGACTCATCAAACAAAAATGCATACCAGTCGCGAAATCGGGGCGTTTTGAAATGGACAATCACTCCTCGCGACCGGGTGATTTTGACCGTTATGCGTGCGAAGAGATTGATATTACGATTGGATGATTGACGGCGTCATTGCCGCGAAACGTCGTTCGTACGGGCATGCTTGATGCCAGGTCAATGAATTCGTGAGCGTTCGATTTGATTGGGAAGCTTCTAGTGCGGTAGGATCAGGGGAGTCGGTTGTTGTCTGTACTCTAGTGCAGGGACGCCGCATAACCACTCAATGAACCGGAGCCGATTCGCATCGTGCGATCGCTTCGCTCATTCAAACCTTTCACTCGGCCCGTTTATCCTGGACGTTATCCGATCGAGAGCAACGTGATCAATCACTACCATCTGCGTCGTACTGTGTGGTTTATCGTTGCCTTCGCATCTGTTGGCTGCTCTGATGGTGGTTTTGATACTCAAGTATCAATTGGTCACCAACGAAAAACCGTGTTGGTCCAACCAAGTGACGCATTTATCAAACTTGTTGACTCCACCGGCAAGGGCATTACTATGCCCGACGGCGTAACGGTCGTGATGGAGAACAACACCTACGAAACTCAAGTTCTTCCGCATCTTATGCCGGATGATCCAAGTGCTCCCGCCAAAACGGTTGCGATTGACGCGACATTTGCACTCGAAAAGGCCTCGATCGTTGTTGACGTGATCCAAACATCTGACGGTGGTGCTGAAGACGTTTCTCGGACATACTGGGTCGTTAGACCGACTCAAGTGTTTTCAGCTGAGCGGTCAGCCAGATCTCATGCGATGGACTGATGAACCGTACCGGCGGATAGCCCTCGCGCGCACCCGAGTCGGGCGGTCTCAAAGTTGAGAATCTCTCGCGCGTACCGGGTGACGCGTGACGTTATCCGACAGAAATGAATGCAAGCGGCTCTGTCGGGGGGAACGTGTTATTCCGTGACTGAGTTACGTTCTTGCCTATATAATCCGCGGCTGACCCACGAATAATTAATTGTTATGCCGCCGTTGGAAAACATATATGCCCACTGACTCATTCGACGCATTGTGGATGGCATCACCTCCAAATATTGAAGCTACTCGCTTGGTTCGGAAATTCTTCCCAGAATCCAGAGCAACAATCCAGGAAGGTCGCCGTTTTGGAGTGTATGACCTGGTGACCGCGATGTCCTGGGGCAACGATTACCACGCAGACTTTTCCTGCGAACCTATACCGTACCTTGAGAACCCACCTGATCTTGGATTGGCAAAACGGGGAGGTGTTGAGGATGATGACGAAGTAGTATATCTCAGACTGCTGGAGCATTCGGGATTTTCGCCTTCAGGACGTGTCATAATTTTCCCTGATGATTTTCCGGCTGAGGGACGGGTACCATTTGTATGCCACTCCCGAACTGCGTTGGATAGAATTCGCGAATTCGAAAACAATTCACAATTGACATCACTGTGTCGTCTTTTTTTCGACGGTTGCAGCGACATTATTTTTGTGTACGAATCTGGCGAGGCAATGGTACTGGACCATGACCAGCGATTCTTTTGGGCTAAATCTAAACTTCGGAATTGGACGGAAGAAGCGGCATAACAAAGCGTTGGACCGAAGCCGCTATAATCAACCGAGACTCGCGGGATAGGCTTCGCCCATTTTATCCCGCTCAAACACTTGCGAGTCGATTACGGCTCGGTCAACTTGTGCGTTATCCGACTGAAATCCGCACGACGTACCTGCCCCCTGCATGACTAACGCCCAAGACATAATGAAACTACGGCAGCTTACAGGCTACGGCGTCCTGCAATGCAAGTTTTTG
>NZGD01000237.1 GCA_002690925.1 Rhodopirellula sp. | reverse complement strand
TCTCCCCGAAGACAAGAAGTGAACTTGGAGGATAACCATCATGAAATTCAGAAAACCAGAAGCATGGGCTTCCACGGGCTTAGCGGCATTGGCTGCCGCGGGTCTGCTTTCCGGAGCAGCGTGGGTCAATGCTGATCAATCTCAAAAAACTCCTTTGGCGAGTTTAACTCCCCAGCAGCAAGAGGCCATCGACTCGGCCCACCATTTATCGAGTGCGTTTCGCACTGTCGCAGAGGAGTTATTGCCTTCCGTCGTTTCAATCGAGAACCGGCCTGCGGTCGCCTCAAAGTGGAACTCTCAGTCCAAGCCGCAGCCATCACAGGGTGGCATGAGGAGCGAAAATCCATTTCGCGGAACGCCATTCGAAGATATGTTTCGTGGAATGGAGCGTGGAGTCCCCAACATGGGTCCGGGACGTTCGGCTCCCGCTCCGCAAGGCGGCATTGGATCTGGAGTCATCATCGACTCATCCGGGGTGATTCTCACCAACAATCATGTTGTTGCTGGCGGTGGTGAGGTAACGGTACGAACTCATGATGGTCGGGAATTCGTCGCGACCAACGTGTGGACCGACCCCAAAACTGACCTCGCCGTCGTCAAGGTCGATGCAAGCGACCTGTCCGCTGCCAGCCTTGGTGACAGTGACCGCGTCTCCATCGGAGACTGGGTCATGGCACTGGGTCAGCCATTCGGTCTTGAAAGTACGGTGACCGCTGGCATCATCAGTGCCAAACACCGTGGCATTGGTATCACTGCACGGGAAAATTTCCTGCAGACAGATGCAGCAATCAATCCCGGTAATAGTGGTGGTCCCTTAGTGAATCTTCGTGGCGAAGTAGTTGGCATCAACACAGCAATCCATTCAAGAAGTGGCGGAAATGAGGGGATCGGTTTCGCCGTACCGTCGAATCTTGCCCGCTGGGTTGGTGATCAATTGGTCGACAGCGGCACAGTCAAACGTGCTTATCTGGGTGTAGGCATTCAGCCCGTCACTCCAGAATTGGCAAAAGAACTGAAAGTCAAGCCACGAGGTGGTGTTATCGTGACGGATGTTTATCCAGATACACCAGCGGCCAAGTCAGGACTCCAATCTGGCGACGTCATCATTCGTTTCGGCAAGAAAATGGTTTCCACACCACAAGCGTTACAGCTTGCTGTCGAGCGTTCAACGTTCGGTGAAGAGTTGATGATCGAGATTGTTCGTCGTGGTAAGAACATGAAGCTTGGATACGAAGCTGCCGTGCAGCCAACTGATTTCGGCACGAGTAGGCCGGAAGAACAGGAGCAATCAGGAAAGCGTATGGAAGGCCTCGGTTTGGAAATCGCTCCATTGGATGCCGCCGTCGCCAAGCAATTGGGGATGGAAGGTATCGAAGGTGTTGTCATCACCTCCGTGCGGGAAAAAAGTCCTGCTGCAGAGGTAGGCCTGGCTCCTGGTATTGTAATTCGGGAAGTCAATCGACAAAAAGTAACATCAGTTGCAGACTTTGAGCGGCTGATGGCTGAGCATCGTAAAGATGCTTCGGCAGAAGGTATCCTCCTGTTGGTCCGTAGCGAGAAGGGATCACGATTCGTTGTTGTGAATTCGTGATAACCCTCCCGCCTCTGCCGCAAGGAGGCAACGGACCCACAATGCGGTCAGCGTCGGTATTTGCAACTGACGCTGACCGCTCTTTATAGAGGGCGGCTACAATAGCTAGGCATCATGCCACTGTTCAGCAGTCTGAATCCATAAAAGCCTGCCTTGCCCTCAAGAATCTTGGACCACCTGTCGATGCGACTTGCTGCCAAACTTGTTCTACTATTTCTAACAGGCCTGCTACTGGTCGTTGGACTGTTCGCGTACCTAACCGTTCGACAGGAACAACGAGCTCAAGCAGAACATCAGCAATTTGCATCTGAACTTGTGCAATCGCTGCAACCAACTATCGATCAGGCAATTCAAGAAAATCGTGTTCTTGAAATCCCCACACCCATGCAACGCTCGTCTGGTTTGCAGCAAGTGACCATGCGGTGGGTTGAAGTGGCCACGATCAGTGACAGCAGCCAACAACCATCTCCTCTCAACCTGATCATTGCGAAACAGAAGACCACTGTTCTCAGCATGCCAGATCAATCAGGTAAACAAGTCGTTTACACCTATGTTCCCTTCACCAGCAGGGGACCAGATGGAATTCGAGCAGGCAAGATTGAAGTTGCAGTTCCCGATGACGGCATGAACCCTAAATTTCAACACTCAGTACTGACTTCGCTCATAGCACTCACCGGAGTTGCTTCGTTGTCAGGCTTTGTGATTCTGGTGGGTGGTATCCGCATGGTAGGCAGACCTCTCAACCAACTCATTGACAAGGTAAGGCGTGTTGGCGAGGGTGATTTTACAGGCCCGGTCCAAATTGAATCAGCTGATGAACTCGGACGCCTAGGCAGTGCTCTGAATGAAATGTGCGGACAACTCACAAAACAACATCATGAACTTGCAATGGCCGCCCATGAAAAAATCAAAACCGTTGAACAGCTCCGCCATGCAGAACGATTGACAACGGTTGGCACAATGGCCGCTGGACTTGCACACGAAATTGGTACTCCGCTCAATGTGGTCACCGGCAGAGCTGAATTACTGGCAAGTGGGAAACTAGATCCGGAGGCGACGCGTGTGAGTGCACAGGCCATTCAGTCGGAGGCGCAAAGAATTACAAGAATTGTCCGTCAGCTTTTGGACTTCGCTCGACAAAATACGCCCCAACGCTCCTGCCAAAATCTCAACGAACTGATCACGACCACCCGTGATCTGATGGAAACCGTCGCAACAAAACATCACACAAATCTCCATCTATCGTTACCTGAAGCCCAGTCAAGCGCGAACATCGATGCAGGTCAAATCCAACAAGTGCTGACAAATTTACTCCTCAATGCCATCCAATCAGGCGGAAAAGATGGGAATGTGACGATTACTCTGACTGATGCTGAACGAAAACGTCCCGGGAACGAGGGCGAAAAAAACAAAATCTACCGTAAGGTCATCATTGCCGATGATGGCGTGGGGATAGCAGCGGAAGATCGAAAACACATCTTTGAGCCTTTTTTCACGACCAAGGATGTGGGGGAAGGAACAGGTCTTGGATTATCAATTTCACATGGCATCATTCAAGAACATGGTGGTTGGATTGAGGTGAAAAGCTCAGAAGGGCAGGGCAGTGAATTCTCGATCTATCTTCCCACCACGCCCAACACAGACCCTAAAAACGGTAACGATCACGTGGAGATGACCTGATGAAAGGTAAGGTACTGGTCGTTGATGACGACAAAGCAATGTGCGAGCTGATCGATACCACGCTCACCATGAAGGGATTCACCACCACTTGGTGCCAGAGCGCTAACGAAGCCAATGAACTGCTCCACGATGATGAATTTGATGTCGTGCTGACTGATGTCAGAATGCCGGGTACAACAGGTTTACAGCTCTGCCAACAAATCAGTTCAACCCGCCCCGATGTCCCTGTCATTGTGATGACAGCTTTCGGGACCCTCGACACAGCAGTGGCAACGATTCGCAGTGGTGCATATGACTTTCTGACCAAGCCAGTCGAGCTCGAACTACTCGCGATCACAATTGCTCGTGCGGTTGAACACCGACACTTAAAACGACAAATTCATCTGCTTGAACAACAGGCGAAAGCGGAAAATCATTTTGGGGAAATGCTGGGTGAGAGTATGCCCATGCAACACTTGTACGACCAAATGAAACGAGTCAGCACGTCGGATGCCTCTGTACTCATTACAGGAGAAAGTGGTACGGGGAAAGAATTGGTTGCAAGATCCATCCACAAACTCAGTAATCGTGCTGCAAATCCGTTTGTTGCCGTAAACTGCGCGGCACTCTCGGAAACACTGCTAGAGAGCGAGCTGTTCGGCCACGTGCGTGGTGCATTCACTGACGCCCGCAATGAGCGAAAAGGCTTGTTCATGGAAGCAGAGGGTGGCACTTTACTACTTGATGAGATGGGCGACATGCCGATGTCCATGCAAGTCAAATTGCTGCGAGCACTGGAAGAAAATCGCATCAGAGCTGTGGGAAGTGACCAAGAGATTCAATTCGATGTACGAGTCCTGGCAGCCACGCACCGAGACCTTGAAACAGCTGTCGAAGAAGGGCGATTCCGACAAGACCTATACTACCGCATCAACGTTATCCAGTTACATCTTCCACCACTTCGCTCGCGCGGTGTCGACATCCTTACAATCGCTTCGCATTACATTGATCAGTTTGCAAAAAGTTCCGGTAAGAAAGTAACCGGCATGAGCGAAACTGCCGCAGAGAAATTGTTGGGTTACTCATGGCCGGGGAATGTCCGCGAATTGAGGAATGTCATGGAAAGGGCATTAGCACTAACTCGCTATGACTCAGTAACGATCGAAGATCTTCCAGACAAAATCCGTGATCATCGCGGCGGCACTGTTTTCATCGGTGGCGATGACCCAACCCAACTGGTACCGCTTGAAGAGATTGAAAAGCGTTATATCGAACACGTTTTACAGGCAGTCGATCAAAACCGAACGCAAGCAGCTCGAATCCTTGGGCTCGATCGTAAGACGCTGTATCGCAAACTCAAATCCCAGCCGAATGCCGACAAATAGGCATGATTTTCCGCCCAAATATTCGTCGGCAACTTCACTGGACATGCCGCAGCGACTGCTCGAAATAGCCGATGAAATCCAAGTAAAAGCGAAAAACACGCGTCCCACTGGACGGTTTCCTAGACTTTCAAAGTCAAGGAAAGCTGATCTGATCTTCGGGATACCTATTCATGCCATCGACATTGCTGCCGCCGCTGGGGCGAAAACCTCTCTCCGAGACCGACCTACAATTTCGAGACGATGTACTGAAGGGGTTGAATTCCCCCACGAGGGCCATCCCGTCAAAGTACTTCTATGATCGGCAGGGATCACTTCTGTTTGATCAGATTTGCGAATTGCAGGAATATTATCCGACTCGTACAGAAACCGCCATCATGAAGCATTCGGCACGAATGATTGCTGCATGCATTGGAACCAATTCGCGTTTGGTCGAGTATGGTAGCGGGAGCAGTCTGAAAACACGTATCCTGCTTGACCAAGTCATCGAGCTTGACTCGTACCTGCCGATTGATATTTCGCGAGAACATCTCCACACAACGGCCAGCAACTTAGCAACCGAGTACCCGAATCACGTCATCCAACCCATCGTTGGTGACTTCACAAAACCAATCAACCTGCCAAAAACATCTTCAGCGCAGACCAAAACTTGTATCTACTTCCCAGGGTCGACGATTGGTAATTTCACCCATGACGAAGCTAGCGACCTCCTGCACGCGATGAGAACGACCGCCGGAGAACGAGGCAGCTTGTTGATCGGCTTCGATCTGCATAAGGACAAAGACGTTCTGGAAGCAGCGTACAACGACCGCAAGGGAGTCACGGCACGGTTCAATCTCAATTTACTTTCTCGGATCAACCGCGAGTTGGATGCTCAAATCGAAGTAGCGAACTTTGAACACAAAGCGATCTTCAATGAACAGGTGGGACGAATAGAGATGAGATTGCGAAGCCTGTGTAACCAATCCATCCGAGTCGAGGACCAATTCTTTCACATCAATGAAGGTGATGAGATTCTGACCGAATACTCGCACAAGTACACCGTCGAAGGTTTCACAACAATGGCCGATGAAGCCGGGTGGTCTTGCCGAGCTGCTTGGTACGATCCACAGCGGTATTTTGCCGTCATGTACCTTGAAGCGTGAATTTGCCAGGCCGAAGTTGCATGCTTCATTCCCTTAGTAGAAAGTTGCTCACCGAATATGCCCAAAGCTCTTTGGAATGATGTTGTCATTGCGGAAAGCGATGCTACAGAGATCATTGAGGGAAACCATTATTTTCCTCCAAGTTCAATTAACCAGCAGTACTTTCGCCAAAGTGATCATCACACGGTTTGCGGATGGAAGGGTACAGCTAGCTATTACGATGTCGTCGTTGACGAAAATACCAATGCGAATGCCGCGTGGTATTATCCTGCCCCGAAAGAGGCTGTTGCTAACATTCGCAACTACATTGCTTTCTGGAAAGGGGTTGAGGTTCAACCGTGAACACGCCATCGACTGCCTTATGTTTGGAGACGCAACTTGATTCGCGAAAAGATCAGTTGCTACATCGCTATCAGGAAGTTCGGGCATTTTCAGAACGACTTTGCGAAACACTATGCACTGAGGACTACGTTGTTCAGTCCATGCCTGACGCGAGTCCCATGCGGTGGCATCTCGCTCACACCACATGGTTTTATGAGACCTTCATCCTGGCACACAGCTCGAATTTCCAACGTTTTAATGACTCGTTTGAATATCTCTTCAACTCCTACTACAACTCAGTAGGCGAACAGTACCCTCGTGACAGACGCGGTTTACTTACACGCCCAACTGTGAGCGAGATCAGCAACTACCGAACAAGCATCGATGAATTGATGGTCGAAACGTTGCGACAGGTAACGCAGGATAATGTTCAGCTGCTGGACATCTTGGAGCTTGGATTGAATCACGAGCAGCAACATCAGGAACTGATGCAGACTGATCTAAAACATCTGTTCGCTCAGAACCCACTCTTTCCATCTCTATCACCTTTCGAGACTGGGAAAAATGATCGCTTAAGTCAAAAAAACTGGATAAGTTTCGAAGGAGGCGTCCATCACGTGGGACATCAAGGAGCGAGTTTTTCCTTCGATAACGAGTCACCGCGTCACCGAGTATTTTTAGAGCCCTACGCCCTTTGTGATCAGCTTGTCACCAATGGCGAATTTCTCGAGTTCATTCACGATCTTGGCTATCAGCGATCTGAATTGTGGCTTTCCATGGGTTGGAAACACATCAATCACCATCAGTGGAACTCTCCATTGTATTGGGTCTATCACAATGAGAGGCCATGCGAGTTCACACTGGCTGGCCTGCAACCACTGGACTTGACTGCCCCGGTTACGCACATCAGCTACTTCGAGGCGGATGCTTACGCCCGATGGGCCAAGGCCAGACTCCCAACGGAGGCCGAGTGGGAAGCAGCCGCCGAGGAATATCCAGTCGAAGGATGTTTCGCCGAAGACCATTACGATTTAAACCAAGCAGTCCATCCATTTCACGGGCTCAAAAACGGTCTGTTCCAGGGGCTATTCGGCGACTGCTGGCAATGGACATCTAGCTCTTACGCGGCTTATCCCGGGTATCAACCAGCCGATGGAGCTTTAGGCGAATACAACGGCAAGTTCATGTGCAACCAATACGTCCTTCGTGGTGGATCCTGCGCAACGCCCCGAGGGCATCTGCGGGCAAGCTACCGCAACTTTTTTCCCGCCGACGCTCGCTGGCAATTTAATGGTCTGCGGCTCGCCAAATCTACCTCCTGAGCAAGTTCCTAGTGAAATGACGCAGCGTATTGATCCCGGACCCGGTCGGGAATCTGTTTGGGATTACCCTCGACCACCAGCCGTCGAAGCCTGTCCCCGGCACATCAAGATCATTGTCAACGGCCAAACTTTGGCAGATACAACCAGTTCGTATAGGGTTCTAGAAACAAGTCACCCGCCTGTTTATTACCTCCCAGCGAAAGACATCGCGATGGACCGCCTGAAGAAGATGCGGAGCGGTTCATTTTGCGAATGGAAAGGCTACGCATCCTACTTTTCCTACCTATCAAGCAAGATGCAGGTCACTGATATAGCGTGGTGCTATTCACGACCAACACAGCGGTTTGAACCGATCAAAGACCACTTGGCTTTCTATCCCCATAAGACCGAGTGCTGCTACGTTGACGGTAAACCGGTGACGCCGCAAGAAGGAAACTTCTATGGTGGTTGGATTACTGAAGACATCGTGGGTCCATTCAAGGGTGGCCCCGGAACCCTGGGATGGTAGTGCGCGTGTGGCTGCTAGCACGGCAGCGCGTGGCTTGCATTGGCAAACCCAACCAGCAGCTAAGTGACTGCGGATTAGAATCTGCTGCTTGTTCTTTCCCATGATGGTGCGTCAGTTGTTAGTCATGTAACCAGCCTTTGACCTGATCCGCATCGGGCAAATTGCACTGTCTGAACTTGGTGATGCTACCGACTGCATCGTCATAAACAAGCATCGTGGCTGCTGAAAGCTCTGCTGCAACAGGAGAGTCTATCAGCAAGGCTGAGTCTGTCTGATTCATCTGCCCGAGAATACGGATTTCAAGATCATGCTGTGATGCTCGAGGCAACCACCGCGAGACGGTCTCAGCAGATCCGGCAATCAACACGACAAACACATTTGCCGCTGGGCCATCTCTCAAGACTGCCTGCAACGCGGCCCCCCCGGAGACCGCACCTGCGCCTGAATCAAGTGAAAAGTTGAAGGAGTCATCCTGCCTCAAATCTCGAAATCTCTCCAATGGGTCGATGACTACCACGACGGGTGAAGGATCATCCGCCTCTGCTCCTCGTTCCTGAATCAACTCGTGGAGACGGCTCATTTCGCCTTCAGCATCACGTGTTTTTACGATCTTGGTACATATGCCAGCTTCCTCGAGCCAGGCTGCTCCCGACTCCACATCGCCTGCTCGTGCCCCATCAAAATAGACAACCTCCAGACGCGAGTCGGATTTTGCCAGCCCGGCAAGGCTTGATGCCAAAAGTGCATTGCGTGAATCAGCGGCAGCAATGATCAATACATTCCGGCCGGGGTCACGCAGCAACTTAAGTTGCTGCGGTGGTCCAATCTCGACCGATTCGCCCAGCAGGCCGCACAGGACATTCTTACCCTCAGTATTCAGTACAGAATCTGCCATTGTTGTCGACCACCGACAAGGTCGGTTTCCTTCAAACACCACCATCGGCAGCATGTCATCATGAAAAGCTTCGTCACGATCAGCAACTGACGTTAGCATGTCACGATGCGCTGAAGACGAGAGCCACGCCACCTGAAAGGGTTGATTTCCCTCGACTAGTCCCCCTGCATCATTATAAATGGCTTCGCCGGGGCGACTGATCAACCGTGCCGCAGTATTGTCATCAGCAAGAATCATTGCCGCATCAGACTCGCTACACTGCATTGCGATTCGCACCGCCATCTGACCCAAGGTTGCCCTGGGAAGAGAATATGCCCCTGCGAGTGATTGACTGCTCAGCACAACATGCATGCCGAAAGATCGTCCTTGTCTGACTAGACGATCCAGCAACATCGTACAATCACCAGCAAGACGATCGTCTCGCACAAACAGCTCCTGGAATTCATCAACGACCAACATGATCCGTGGCATCACGTCTTCGGTCGCCGTTAAGTATTCCGAGAGATCTTGGACCCCGGCAGCTCTAAATTTTTCACCTCGCTGCTGCAACTCTTCATCAAGCCGCTGAAGAACACTGCGACCAAACTCACGTTCACTTTCAATCCCGACCACCCGCGCGTGTGGCAAGCGGTATTCAGCATACGGTTTGAACTCGACACCTTTTTTGAAGTCCAGCAGATAGAAATGCAACTGGTCGGGTCGATAACGGTAAGCACCTGACATGATGATCGAATGCAATAGCGTGCTTTTTCCAGATCCAGTCTTACCAGCAATCAGGACATGCTGTTGCACGCCTGTTCCAAGATCAATGCACAAAGAACGATTGGCGCCCTGGCTGCCGATCGGTATTTGGATGCCTGTTCCAGTCACGCCAGCAGCAGGCTCACAACCAGCCAGCACATGTTCCAGTGGTATTTCAACATTGGCAGCTGCAACAGCAGACTTTCCTACGTGGTCCACCAGCTCATCACGTGTCTGAGCCGAGGGTGCAGCAATCGGTTCAAACGGCAGGGTGTCCATGCCCTTGGACTTCAAATGCCACTCACCCTGATCATTGATACTAAGCGATAGAATCTTATCGGTGTCAGGTAACGGAGTTTCCGGCGGCCAAGGCTTATGGCGATCACAAATCAGGATTGTGAAAATGCCACATCGCAAGCCACTTTCCAGAAGAGCTAACAAATGTCGATAACTTTCCCGCGAGAGTGCCTCAGGGAAACCAACAGCAGCAACCGCCCTGTAAGGTTCTGCCATGGATCCGGCAACTCGATTGTAATCCTCGATTCTTTCAAAACGATCACGCAGACTGGATTGCAGAACATCTTCAATGTGGTCAGCCAACTCGCCCAGACGGCTTTCTATCTTTGCATCTGTCGTCCACACTCGATGTCCAACCAGAGCAGGATCATGGTCCGCCAAAGCCATGAAACCGGTGAAGTGCTGCCCTCTGCCCATGGGATCAATCATGGTCAATTTCGCGCGCCCAGCTGGAGCAGCAGTTAAAAGTCGCCACAATAGTTGGTGTGCCAAGTCGATGGCTTTGCCCATGTGAGCCTCGGAACACTCAATCACGAGTCCGCTATGAAGTCGGCGATGCAACACAACTGGCAGGGTTGGCGGGATCTGAATTTCATCCAGTAGCTTGGAGGGCTCGTCAGTTGCAAGATTAACATCTGTACCTTTGGCTGTTCCATGACCTTCAGCGTTGTCTGGCGTTGATGTTTCCGATTTTTCCAAAATTCGACGCAAACTGCCTTCAACCTTCAAATAGCCCAACGGCAAATAATCGATTCCATCACTTTTAGCTTCATGATCATTAGTCAACTCACTCCAGGCGGGGAATCTGTCTCCCACCTCTTCATCAGCTGACTTGATTCTTTTCAACCCACGATTCACACCCTCGTTCAACCGATGAACCAGATGGTCCAACTCTCCCTTGCGTTTCGCGGATTGCTCATCACGCTGTTTCTGAATTTCCTGATCGGCTTCCATTAGTTGTTGGGAAATGGCATTGGCAACGACATCGGCTTTTCCATGCATCTCATTCCCGACACGAGTTGTGTTTTCTTCGTATTCCACATCAACTCTTTTCAAAGCCTCGGACAACATCACTCGCTGTTTATCTTGTTCTGCTGCAAGTCGTTGCTGCATCTCAGCCAGTTGCTCCTCTTTCCAACGTTCAGCAGCGGCCAGATGTGCATCTCGTTGTTCAACCAGTTCAACGGAAGCGGTTTCGGCAATTTTTTTCGACAGTCCCCGCGCACCTGTTGCGAACTCATCGGCCAAACGCCCAAGCAGCACTACTCTTGGATAAATGCGGCGGGTCATGCGTTTGAGTGGCCACAGCAACACAAGATATGTGCCAAAACCCAGCACAAACGCAGGAAGGATTCCTGCTGCAGCCCAAAGCCATTGTTCTAACGTGTCGGAAACCAACACCAGTGCAGCAACCGCCCAAATCACAAGAAACCCGGCGACACCAGCGGGCAAATAGAATGAGTCTACTATTTTAGCTGCTGCACCAGACTGAAGTTCGATCACCAACTTCTCGCACTTATTCGTCAACCGGCTCAGTGATTCAACAGTGGCTTTGATGGTATCGGGCTTAACCTCACTGAGATTCTTCAATTGCTCCTCATCAGGCTCGATCTCTGGGAGCATGTCAAGCCGACGAATGGTGAGGTAATTTGCTTCTTCAATTTGCTTTGCAAGCGGCAGCAGCGATTCATCAATCTGCTTTACTTCTTTACGCTGTTGCTGGCCGGGTTGGTTCTTACGATTCTCATACTGTTCCCGAACCGCTTGGCATCGTGACTGTACCTTTCGTTCAATCACCAATTGCTCCTCGACTCCTTTTTGTTTGAACAATTGAGCGAGCCGACTGAGTTCCATACGATTTCGAATGGCCGCCTCTTCATAAGTACAAGCCAATGCCTCATCTGCTTCATCCCACATAGACAGCATTTCACGACGCTTGGCGCGACACTGTTCCATGGTGGCGGCGTGGCTGACCGCGTAGCCTTGCTCCTCCTCTGCCTCCTGCTGCAAATGAGAATTTTCCAGATCGATTTGCTTAGCCGAACAACTTTGAAATCGCTTCGATAGCCCATCTAAAAGCTGGCGTTGGCGATATGTTCCAAGAAGCCCAGTCGGACTGACAGAATTGTCTTTCATGATCACGATAGGGGGAAAGAGGAGAGAAGCAGCTTCCTCTAGTCTAACCCGTCTGACTGCACGTCATCGTCTTTCAACTCAATATCGGCTTTCCTGACCGAATCACAAAATTCGTGCAGTGTCCCAGTAAACCGGCTCAAACTGGGCCCCAAAGAGGAAAGATGTTCCTGCTCAAACTTGCGACAGCGATCATCCAGCCAATCCTCACGGACCTTGGCCCAAAGCCTTGCGAATTCCGTAAAATCCCGTTGAATTCGACCTTCGCTGTCGGCGATGCGTCCAATTTGAAATGCCATTACAGCCCTCCCTTTTGGGGGATATCAGGATTGCGAATTAAAGGTCCGCAACATTTTCCTGCCCTTGTACAGGTTAAACAAATCGTCGGCAGAAAGCGGCCTTAAGCGTCCAGAAATAGGACGATCAATTGTTTCAAGGTTGTCCGTGATCACTACACATTCCGTCGTTTCCCGCACAGCGTTAAAGAGCCCTGCTTGCTCATCCAGGAAAATTCCCAGCATGAGGGGTTTCATGGAACGGTAACCAAGCTGCTCCAAATGTTTGGAGAAGGTCTCCATCGCTCGTTGCTGAGCATCATTAAATTGGTCCGCAGCAACCGTAAAGATCTCATCGTGCTCGGCATGCCAGCCTGCGTAAATTGCGTAGATATCATCAACGGGAAGATTGGCCACGTCTGTCGACATTGCAAAGCAAACTGGACCGGTCATCCCAACATTGCTGTAAGTACGCTCCCCCATGCTGTATTCAAACCGCACAAGGTAAACATCAACCGGATCGTTGTAGCTGGGCCATAGCAGTCGCCGCTGCTCAATGACTTCCACAGAAGTGGGTGGAACTCCCATCTGCTGTGGCTGAGTCAACCACAATGCCATCTCGGCTTCAGCAGTTGCTTTGTCACCACGATCATCGTCTTTGACCTGATCTCCGATCCCAATTTCATCCGCGTAGTGGATCGCCCGCAGTCGAGCCGCAGGTTCCTCGGTCAATGCCAGCAGTCGTTTCTTTCCATCATCATCACCTAACTTGGCAAGTGCGCCTGCTGCCTCACATTGAACTCTACGATGTCGCAAACCAATCGTCTGATTCAATTTCCCAATGGATGTTTCATCACCAATCAAACCTACAGTATCACAAAGAGATACAGCCAAGGCGACCGCTTCACCTAACGTCACTTGAACTGTTTCAACATCATTACCGAATGCTCGCGGATTCTCTTCAAACAAACTTAATCGACCACTTACCTCGCCCAGCAGATGGTTCAGCATCGGCAAACGATCACTGGCAGGATGAGCTTCAGCACGCCCTGTTCGAAACAGATAATTTGCAAGATCCAATACCGGTGATGCCAAAGACGCATGCTGCAATGAGTCCAGCAATGCCGGATAGACAACATCAATTGACCAGTCTGAATGCTGCATCAGCGGACTTAAGACCTGTGCTGCTTCCATCCACTGCTTGGGTGGCATCTCTTCCAGTAGGAAAACCAATTTCCGCAAAGCTTCGTCACTGCGATTCATCGCCAATAGTTGAAGCAGTAAAAAACGATTCGTCGTTTTGGATGGTAGCACTTCCAAAATTTTTTGCAGATGGTCAGGATTCACCTTGGACACCACTTCGGGACCAGCTTGCAAAACAACGGTGTGTACTACGCGGAGAATACCACCAAGAATGGCTGGATCCGATGCTGAAACGAGATCCGATTGGCCAGCAATCTCCTCGATCAGAAGAGCGCCTTGACCCTCAACCGATTCAGCCAACTGTCGCAATTGCCATCCAGCGGCAACAGGATCGGCTGAAGATCCAAGAAGCGGATCGAGTTTTTCTTCAAACACGGAATCTTCTGTTCTGTTCGAGACTGGGTAATACCGCAAGTTGCTTTGCGATTCATTTCATGCCGGCAATTGATCTCTCAGGATTTCATGGCCTGTTGGTCCATCATCGCCTGAGCAGCAGTCCTGGCCACCGCGACACCACAACGCTGCTCGACAATACCGAGATGATGATGCAAATGTCCGGCCGTCAGCCAGGCAATCGCACGCACCGTAATGCGAAAACCATCAACATTGGCGCTCAAATCCCACGATGCGGGGACGATTCGACGTAACAACAACAAGTTAGCCTGTCTTAGATGACCGAATTCTGCAACCAGACCACTGAAATTGCCCAAGCCAAACCTGCGATCAGCATAGGCATTTTCATCCCATCCCGGCAAAGCTGTACTGTCGCCCGCGGCGATCCTCAACATGCGGTAACCAAAAACCCGCTCTGCATCGACACAGTGCTCAAAAACTTGACGAATCGACCAGCCATACGATGCATGTACTTTGTCAATTTGCTCCGTACATAGATGACTTGCCAACTCACAGATCCAATACAACTGGTCGTCCAGAGCCTTGAGAACGCACTGCCCCTCCAATTGATCTATCAAACCCCGCTGATACTCAGTACCCACTTCGGTACTCTCGGGGCGTCGGCTGGCAATTCGAGTCATCTGTGGTCGTTGCTGGTAAGTGGCTGATTCATAAATGGTGGTAACTTCAACGCAGTAAATATCGCTCCACAACCCGCAGGATAGACGTTGAAAATCGTCTGACAAGGGACATGTCGCCACCTTGAGATCCCCCCAGCACCTCATCAGCTCTCACCCCACAGCCTTCATCGTCCTTGAAATGAAGAAAAACCGGGCTGCCAAGCCCAACCACAGGACCAAAAATCCAACGAGATCCTCCAACACCATCTTCTAGAGGGGCTTGCCATGCTGCAATACTGCAGAAATTTTGAGGAGAGGCGATCACCGGCAACTTATCTCAATCACAACGACTCGGAAGGGCAGTTGACTGGGTGTTTGCCTTACCCAATTTCGGTCATGGTGACTCCATGGAGTATCTTTGCATTTTTTTAGCACTCGTTGGCCTCTGGCTACTCGGTACCTGGTATTACCGAGCACAGCAACTGAAGGAGCTTTCACTGCGTAGCACTGCCGAATTTGGGGAGCTCAAGCGGCAACTGACGAATCGACATGTCATCGTCACCCATCTCGCTGACTCGATTCCCGGGTCATTTGATCCGAATTTCGAACGTCAAAAACTTAGAGAAGTCAGTCAAACCGCTGAAGACTCGCTCTCCATCATCGATCCTCGCAGACCGTCGGCTGACCAGATTCGTGAATTCGCTTGCAGAGAACGCGAACTTCTTATTCTGACTCGCGAATTAGTCAATAGCATCAAGACGGAAGACGAACTCAGCCGAGCCCACTTGGTGACCAGTTGTATCGAGGGTCTCGACAGAGCCAATGCACAGATCGGAAATCACACTTCGATCTACAATACCTCTGCACTCGCTTATCAGAATACCAAGCGGACATCCTTTTTGAGACAACGCAAAAGCAAGGAAGAATTTACAATCTTTGACATAGAAGACTGACTTGCAACGAACGAAGGTCAATCATGAGCCTGCGATCTTTCGTAGCAATTCCGCAGTCACCGTTATCGATTCCAAGTCGATCGTGTGCGGCCCCTGGAATGAATGAAAGTGGTTTTTAACACCCGCACTCAGCAGCATCCGATTAAGGGTTTCTGCGCTGGCATAGGGTAAAATCGGATCAATTGTTCCATGCGATTGAAAGACTGCGGTCCCCGCCAACCGTTCCATTGCTTGCTGCCACTGAGGACGACAGATCACGGTACCTGAGAATTGAATGAGTAACTGTGGAGCTGCGATACTTCCCCTCAATGCTGTATCCATAGCCAGCATCGCACCCTGCGAAAAGCCTCCGAGCACCAATGGCGTTTCATCTCCACCCAATTGTTCTTTGACAGCCTCAGTGGTTTCACACAATGCTAAACGCGCTTCTGTGACACCCGGTGGTTCATGCTCATGCAATTCTTCAAAGTCAGCTGCCTGCACAGCCTCTGCCAAGCGAGCCATATTGATGGGCCACCAAGCGCGCCCTTGCGGCATCCCCAATTCCGCAAGTGAATTAGGTGCGTCCGGAAATACGAAACGGAACTTACCGCCCTGATCTCCTAATAAACTGATCCACTCATTGGACAGCCCAGCCAAGTCGTCGCAGGAAGCCCCATACCCATGGCATATCACAACTCCAATGCTTGGGTCAGTACCACCATCAACAACGATGCAATCAAGTGAGGCTATGCGGGTATGAAGTGCTTCAGGCATCGGGCAATCTCAAACAGGAAATAGGTGAAATAAAATATCTGATTTTTTCAGCCAACCAAACGTCGCTTACAGACACGTCTGGATTGTACGGTCCCAACATCTGATGCGAGTGAACCTGACTCCGCAACCCACGAAAAAACTTCTCATGGCTGTCTTGCTTTCTCACCCCAAACGGAATCCAATCGAGAATCCCTGCCACATGTCCCGCGATAAGACTTGTACTTGGTGGGATTTTTCCTGTAGTAGTCCTGATGATATTCTTCTGCAGGATAGAACTTGCCTACTTTCATGATTTGAGTATCGACCCGTTTGCCAATTTTTTCACTCACTTGACTGCGGGTATTCTTTGCGACCTTTTCTTGCTTTTCATTGTGGGTGAAGATCACTGAACGATACTGATTACCCTGATCACAAAATTGACCATTCGCCTGTATTGGGTCAACGTTGTGCCAGAACAGAGATACCAACGAATCAAACGATACACGGTGAGGATCAAAATGGATCTGCAGCGATTCTAAATGCCCCGTCCTCCCCGTCTTAACCTGCTGCTAAGTCGGGTTTCCTGCACGCCCGCCCGTGTGGTGGATATCACGCCGTCAACCTTGTCAAACACTGGCTCCATGCACCAGAAACATCCTCCTGCAAAAGTAGCCAATTGGTGGTTAGCTACAGCCGTCTGAGCAGCACCTCCGGCTTGAATGCTTGTCTCAGTAGTTTGCTCAGCAGGTGATTTGCTGGGGAACTCAGTGAGCATCCAAAGAGCGCACAGAACCATCAACATGGGAGTTCCAAATCGAAAGATCGACTGCGCCATCGGCTAGTCTCCAGTGAGATCATTTCGAGCTGTTAAACAACAACCCTGACCAACTACCGTAACGGCCAAGTCAGCTCATCGTCAAAGAAATGACGTTCTCACAGCGATCATTCCCGCGGCAGTTCAAGAGTCAAACAGCGGCAACTGCTGTCGCTGGCCGCCAGTCAACGAGATGTATTTCGACTTTTCGAAATCCGCGAAAATCATTCACGACTGGCCGGTAGGCAATTTCAATTGGACCTTCAGTCGCATTGATCTCATCGCACCAATCACCAGCACCAAAAGCCACACCACGGATCACCTTCTTTCCTTGGCGGAGGTTGACCGTAAGATGTCGATCACCCCCACCCATCTTGCGTGCGGGTTCATCGAGCTCCACATTCCTGCAATAGAGAACAGGTCTTGGATTAGCCGCACCAAATGGGGCAAGCATATCCATCTGCTTGAGCACTTCAAGATTCAATTGCCCCAATGTTGCCTCAGCATCGATCACAATCTCAGGTACAATTTCTTTGTCGTTCCATTGCTTGGCAACTGCCTCGTTGAAGTCACCGCGGAAAGACTCGATCTCGCGTTCACTGATCGTCAAACCAGCTGCAGCCTTGTGTCCGCCAAACCGAACTAAGCGGTGATCACATTCACAGAGCGCTTCATAAAGGTTGATGTTCGTTCCACCGACACGACCTGAACCAACAGCCTCCGCTTTGCCTGCTGCGTCCAACGATATCACAAAAACGGGCTTGGCATATTTATCAGCCAAACGCCCTGCAACGACACCGATGACGCCTTGATGCCAGCCAACACCAGCAAGAACCAACGCAGGATCACTCTCCGGCTCGAACTCTGACTTGGCCTGTTTGTCGGCCGCCAAATAAACACTCCGTTGCAGACTGTCCCGCGTCGTGTTGAGTTGATGTATATATTCTGCTAACTGCGTCGCTCGCTCGCCCGGTGAAATGGTCATCAATTCCACCGCCAATTGGGCTTGCCCAAGCCGTCCGGCAGCATTCAACCTCGGAGCAATATTGAAACCAATGCTCTCAGTATTAAGACTCTCAACCTGATCCAGTTTGGTAACCTTCATCAATTCTGTCAGGCCGGGTAATGGCTCCGCTCGCAACATGCGAATGCCATGCTCAACCAGAATTCGGTTTTCATCCAACAAAGGCACAACGTCCGCGACCGTTCCGATTGCTGTCAAGGACAATGACTGCATGAGATAACGACGCATTCGTTCCGTTACTTTCTTTGCTCCACAAATCGACTGGCACAGCGACCAAGCGAGCTTAAACGCAACCCCCGCGCCGCAAAGTTCGCCAAACGGGTAGGCAGTGCCAGGCAAACGCGGGTGCACAATGGCATCGGCATCAGGTAATTGCTCACCAATGGTATGGTGATCAGTGATCACCAACTTGATACCCAACTCCTTGCACAACTCAGCATGGGAAATACTAGTGATTCCGCAATCGACCGAAACAATCAACTTCTTGCCGCGATCGGCCAGTTTACGAATCGCATCCTCGTTCAAGCCGTAACCGTCTTCAAGACGATTCGGAACATGGTAGCTGACATCAGCATTAAAGAGCCGCAGACCATTGACCAGAATGGCGGTCCCTGTCATCCCATCACAGTCATAGTCACCATAGATGACGATGGGTGTCTTGTTTTCAATCGCTTCGACAAGAATCGATGTGGCTTCAGGAATTCCTGGCAATTCCTGAGGATCTCTCAAACCCATTAGCTTGGTAGCAAGAAAACGCGAAGCATCCTCGGCAGTATAGATACCTCGACTTACCAAAAGTTGTGCTACCACTGCAGGCAGTTTTCCGGACTTCATCAGGCTCTCAACACGATCAGCATCGTGTGGAATGATTCGCCACTGTCGTTTCATCCTTGAACCCTGTGGACCTGAACCGCTTGGACTCGACCTCTGTCGCTGGAAACTCTGTCGCTGGAAATTCGGCAGCCATGAGATACCAAGACCAAAAATGAACACCGGCTAACGCCGCAACTCTCCATCTAACCGAAAGGGTGCTGCCAACCGAGAGGGTGCCGCCAACCGACAGAAAGTCGAACGGTCCATTCCATCAATCGCACAACTGCGTGCCAGACTCACTGCGGGGCTATGTTCGGGTGACGCGTGGGCCGCTCACCAAGAACAGGCCTTGATCGAATTACTTCTTCTTTTCGCCATGAAAAGTGTGCTTCCGCAGTCGCGGGCAATACTTTTTGACGCGGAGCTTCTCTCCGCCAGGCTTTCTCCTGACGGAATAGTTGTAGTCGCCGCACTCCTCGCACACGAGGAAAATGGTTTCAGCTTTCTTCTTACTTCTGGCCATCGTAAGGGCTCGGTTTGTCGGCTAATTTGGGCAATATGGAAATTTCGAGTGCCGATTATTGCAGTAGAGGGGCTATTTCGGCAAGTAGAAATGGCCGTGTTAGCGACGTTTCTTGGATCAGCATTGCTAAAAACCCTCTGCGCGACCTCCGAAAAGAACGGAAGATCGTACAAAAATCGACTCTCACCAATCCCCGGCTACTGCTGAAGAGCAAAAAGCACGAGATTTGCGACGATTTTTGCCGCATCCTCAGTGTCGTACCCGGGGCATTGGATTGAATTCGGGCTTTCCAAGGCACAACTCAAGTCCAACGGGGAAAAAAAGACCGCTGCCAAGTCGTCCACTAAGGCAAATTCCAGATCCGGCTGCCCCATTCGACGCGAACCTTGTTTTCCCCCACCCGCAGGCGTCCGAATCGTAACATTGCGAAGGTCAAAACCGCCGTTTGCACGAATTGCGGGGTGATTTGCCGGCATGGCCTGCAGCGGTGCACGAGGAAGCGTTTTCGCAATCTCACGCCGAAATGCATCGCTAAAGGCTTGGCTACCACAAACAGCAGAACCAAGAATGATCCCGCCACTCTGGACATAGTCGCGAAGCAGCTTGCGTTGAGTTTCGTCCCAGCGAAAGTCTGTGCGCCCATGAATCCACAAAAATGGCACATCGTTTAATTGCTCAGAATCAAGGCTAACTGGCTGTGCGGGCGAGGCTAGCGAGATTGGTACACGAGCCGCGATCAACGCCATCGCATTGGGAAGTGCACGACGTGCCTCTTGCCCACCCGCATCAAGCGATAGCATTGCCACTTGCACCACGTCTCGCGGTGCATCACTTGCGGTTCCCGCCGGCAGAATAGTCCTTTGCTCAAGTTTGTCTTTTAATTCACGACCAGTAGCGTAAGCAATCAGATTTTCCCCAATACGAATTCCAGCCTGCACCTGCTCTCGAAGTTGCTCGCCACCGCGATCCCGGTGGAACAGAAGATCGCCGTATTCCCAGCGACACGACAAACTTTGGGGCACATAAAAAACAGCCGTACGACAACACGCTTGGACACCATACACCCAAAAGTCAGAACCAATCACAGTTGGATCTACTTTATGCTGAGCTGACCAGATGGGATGCCCTGGAGCCAAACGTTCCAAACCTGCCCCCTCAAACCAGCTCTGGCATAACTGATTCACACTGCGTTCAAAACCACTGGCATCTCCACATCCGTCACCACCTTCAGCTTCAAAGAGGATGCAGCCTCCCTGATCCACATACTGTTTGAGTCGCTCAGATAACTCGTCGGTCATAGGTATCGTTCCCGTTCCACTCATAACGAGAACCGGAGCCTGCAGAAAGTCTTCCAAACTTGCATTGTTGGCATCGATGGTCTGCCATGTAAGATCACGCCCCCAGTCAAGTTCGACATGCCGAACTAGTTGACGTAATCCATCAGGATGTTGGTTCCACATAGCTTGAGCTTCAGGACTTCCATACCGGAGTCTGCCCGCCACTACTTGCCGCTTTCCCTTGCTGAGAAACAACAACGCAAACGAAGTGGCAACATTACTGCTTTCCATCGCTCCTACATTGGACCAGTATCCCTGAAACTCATCTTGAATACCGACCAGGTATTCCGCACCTTCACGGTACCAGTCATGGTCACCAATGAATCGGCGTCCCGATAATCGACCAACTCGCTCGAGCGCATATAGGTAGTAAAACTTGGTCATGGAATCGCCCCCAGGATTGACTTGCAGTGTGAAATTTCTGCCGAGCCATTGGATGCCATTTTCAATCGCCTGCTCATCTGTGGTACTACCCCCACAACACTGGATTCGGTTTCCAGCAGCATCAGAATCGAGACGACTACCTGCGATGATGACTGATGCAATGCCGGCACAGGTCATGCTTCCCGAAGTCCGCCGGCCGCTGCCGTAAGCCCATCCACCGTTGGACTGCTGACGATCGGTCCAGTAGCGGTGCGCGCGTTGGAAAACCGAAGTATCAATCTTGACCCCTCGGTCCTGAGCTGCGCCGAGTGCCAACAAAGCAAACTGGGAATTGGATGGATCGCCCGCTCCACGCTGACTTCCATAATCCCAGCTTCCAATCCGATTTTCGACCCCAGTGGACTTCTGCCCTTTGACAAGCCATTCGACATTTCGACGGATTCGGGGTAGATCCCCAGCGGCACCAAACTGGCAATAAACGAGTGTTTGCAGTGCAACCGAGTAAGTTTGATTAGGCTCGAAGGTACGTAGGTACCTCATTGCTCGCACAATATCAGGGTCTTCCCGGGAAACCGCTGCATTCAGCATTGCCAAAGTGCAGAGGGCTGAGAGGCCGCAAGACTGGCCCCCATATTCCTCCCAACCACCTCGTTCATTTTGCGATTTGCGAAGATAGGCAATTCCGCGTGTAATTGATCGCTGAACTGCTTTGGTATCGATGTCTGCCTGCGCCTGTTGGCGAGGAATCAACAGCATTCCGAGACAAATCAGAATAATCCAGAACTGGCCCCCCTTTCCCGCACTCTGCCCCAGCGGTCTAAGATAACGGTAGCAGTCAGCGACGCAGGTGTCTGCCATTGCAATACCCAACGGCCTCAGTGCAACCCTGAAACGCATTGGTCGTGTTTCCGCAAAGGCTTGTTTCTTTTCCATCATGAGCGGTTCTCCTCCACCACCTCCACCAAATCAACCATCTCCCAAACAAACTTCCACGGGCACATCAGCTTCGCGGAATCTTGGGGATGTGTTGCGTGAATTTTCTGATCACCAGCAAACGATGCGATCAGAATTAGCCAAGGTCATTGTTGGCCAAAGTGACACCATCGAACAACTACTGGCTGCCATCTTCACTCGCGGTCATTGTCTGCTCGAGGGGGTCCCCGGGCTTGCAAAAACACTGATGGTCAGCACACTTGCCGACATTCTTGACGTTTCCTTCAAGCGTGTCCAGTTTACACCTGACTTGATGCCTTCGGATATCACCGGAACGCAGGTTTTGGAAGAAGATGAACAGGGGAAACGAAGCTTTCGATTCGTTGAAGGTCCGATCTTTACCAATATTCTGCTTGCAGACGAGATCAACCGAACGCCTCCCAAGACACAAGCCGCACTTTTGGAGGCAATGCAGGAACGCCAAGTCACGGTTGGTCGTGACACTTACAAACTGCCCGCACCTTTCTTCACAATCGCAACTCAAAACCCAATCGAGCAGGAAGGAACCTATCCTCTTCCAGAAGCACAACTCGACCGCTTCATGTTCAACATCAAAGTCGGTTATCCCACCGCCGACGAAGAAGAGCAGATCCTGACCGCGACAACACGTGGTGAGTCTGTGAAAGTCAACAAGGTGCTTTCTTCACGGGCGATTCTTAACATTCAAAAATTGGTTTCAAGCATCGCAGTCAATCCGTACGTCATTAGCTACGCCGCGAAACTCGTGCGTGCGACCCGTCCCAAAGATCCAACCGCTCCAGAATACGTTCAGGAACTGGTTGATTGGGGTGCCGGGCCACGGGCCGGACAAAATCTGATTGCGGGCGCGAAGGCCATCGCAGCAATGGATGGTCGTTTCAGCATCGATCCCGATGATATCAAACGAATCGCATTGCCAGTTTTGCGACATCGTGTTGCTACCAACTTTCAAGCACAAGCTGAAGGAATGGATACCGATGCTCTCGTGATGCGATTACTCGAAGATATCAGGCCGCCCGAACCGAAAAAGCTCGCGGCGACAAAATAAAAACGATTGTCTGGACCAATCTCCGAATGACAGCACTGCTTTCACCCGAATCGCTGCAACAAATAAAACGTCTGGATCTGCGCGCACGCATGGTGGTGAGAGGCTTTTTGCAGGGCCTGCACTCCAGTCCTTTCCACGGATTCTCAGTTCAGTTCAGTGAACATCGCCGATACAACCGAGGCGATGACCCAAAGTTGATCGACTGGCTGGCCTACGCAAAAACTGACAAGTATTTCGTCAAACGCTTCGAGGCAGAAACCAACCTGACCGCCTATTTGGTGATCGACTTATCGAAATCGATGGGATTCACCGAACAGCAGACGATGAACAAGTTTGAGTACAGCACCTGCCTTGCTGCATCACTCACTTATCTGATGACCATGCAGCAGGACCCCGTAGGTTTGATCACTTTTGATGAGAAGATGCAGGCTCGACTGCCCGCCCGCAGTCGACGGGGTCACATCGGTGATGTCATGGGGCAGTTATCCAAATTGCAACCGACAGGAAAAACAGACTTGGCTGCCTGCATTATCCAGTTGGCGGCAATGCTGAAGCAACACTCTCTAGTCATTCTCTTCTCAGACCTGTTACCCACCACCGACGATGAGGGTGCCCCCGAAGAGATCATCTCAGCATTGGCAAGGCTAAAACACGGTGGACACGATGTGATTGTCTTCCATGTCATGGATGAAGCCGAAGTCCATTTTCCGTATGAGGGTCCCGTACAGTTCGAGGACTCTGAAAGTGGCGAAACGGTTTCTGTGGACGCGACAGGGTTCCGTGACGACTACCTGCAACAAGTCGAAGCTTTTAGAGAAGCATATCGCGACGGCTGTAACAACCTGCGAGTCGATTATGTTCCTCTCGACACAAGCATGCCCTTCGACAAAGCACTGACCGAATACCTCATCCAGCGCCAGAGTCGTTTTTAGCAGGCCATCAATGCTGCCAGCGGATGCGATCAGATGTGCAACTGACTGATTGATTTATCCTGCCTCCCTGACGGTCCGACATTTGAAACGCCGCCTCAAACCAATCCCATTTCACCTCCTCAAACCGCCTGTAACTGCGACTCACCGTGACGTTCCTGAATGCAACCCTACTGTTCGGCTTGGCGGCGATAACCGTCCCGGTCGTGCTGCATTTGATTGCACGACGAGAGCCCAGAAAAGTAGTTTTTCCTTCAATACGTTTTCTGACCAAACGCGTCGATTCCAATCGCAGTCGATTACGTGTGCGTCGCTGGTGGCTGCTGGCGCTGCGCATTCTCGCTGTTGCCATGCTTGCGATTGCATTGGCAAGACCTGCAATTCACCAGGCTCTGTCAATCACATGGCTGACAATCGGCATCTGCTGTCTTGTAAGCATTGCCTTACTGTTACTGGCAACGATCGCGCTTTCGCGAAGGCAAGCTAAAACCACAACTTATGGACTCGGTGTTGCAGGAATACTACTGTTGTTCATTGCCTTGATCTGGGGAGGCTATACCTATGCCTCAGGTCCAGCCCCGGCTATCGACTCGATCGAGCCAGTGGCCATCGCAATCATTCTGGATAACTCGCCCTCGTCGTCTTGGAAAACTCCAGATGACAACCGTATCACGAGAATGAAAGATATCGCGACTTGGATGGTAACACGTTTACCGCGCACCAGTCGCGTTGCCATTCTCGATCGCTCCTCGCAACTGGCCTCCTTTTCCATGGACACCGCCAACGCGATTTCCAAAATCGAACAGTTGCAACCGGTGGAAACAACGCCTTCCCTCGCCTCGCGGCTAGATGCTGCCGCACGCCTGGTACGTGAGAGTGAAATACCCAACCGTCAAATCCTGCTATTGAGCGACATGGCAGAGTCAACATGGAACGAGGCAATTGATGACAGCAGCATGCTGAGCTTACTTGATTCCACCCCTTCCATATCATTGACCATTTTTGACACAGGAGACTTTGAAGGATTCAACCGTTCGCTTTCCATTCCCAAACTCTCGGATCGAACACCACCGCGCGGCGCACCCATTTCGGTCTCCACAACATTGACATTCGACTCGTTCAATGACATTGACACAGATTCTGTTACGGCAGACCTGCAACTCTACCAAGCCGATGCAGCCCTACCGATGATTCGCAATGGTGATGTTGTTCTGCCCGAACTAAAAAGTGTCGATCGGACGAGTGTGCAGGTTACCAAGGGTGGTGCAAGCGAACTGCTACTAACAATTCCTGCGCTTGAAACGGGTACACATCACGGACAAATCACATTGGTAGGTGACGATGGAATCTCAATCGATGATCGTCGTTACTTCACACTCCAAGTCCTACCGCCATCCAAAGTACTACTTGTCTGTGATGATCCGGATGAATCTCTGATCATCAGTCAAATCATGACCGCATCTGCCGGTTTGTCAGACGAACAAGATTCAGAATTTCGAGTAGAACGCATCGGGTTTACGGATCTCCCTGCAGTACGCCTGATGGATTTTGAATCCATCCTACTCCTCGATCCGCCCAAGGATGTTCTTGCGGACACGAGCATTGCAGACTATGTCACTGCTGGAGGTGGTGTGTTTATCGCGTTGGGACCTGCAGTTACGGGTTCGAATATCGAATCAAAAATCACTCCTTCTTTGATAAGACGTTGGCGAGTGCCCGATCCTGGCACCTTTTTCCAGATGAAAGCAGGTAGCAACCCTATTACTTCAGTACTCACCAACAATACACCTTGGAGCGATTTTCGCGTGCAGCAGTACTGGCAACTCAAGACAACGGAGCAGGATAACATCCTGATTCAATACGCAGGCACAGAACATGCCGCGATGACGTCCCGAATCGTACCCGGTGAATCAGGTATTACCTCAGGCCGTATCCTTGTCCTCAGCACACCACTTCCGGGACTGTCGAGCACAACGCGAAACTGGAATGCACTGTTCGGTACTGATCCTTGGCCAGCTTGGTTACTGACCAGGCAGAGTATCGAATACCTGACACAGCGTGGAAGAGATGAATCCATGTTGCTTGTCGGCCAGCCCAAAGTAATCGAAACCGACCAAGCCAACCAAAGCAGCGACCCCAGCGGGATCATGGATGCCTCAGGCCTGACACAGAAGATCCAGATTTTTCCGCCGGCAAACCAACCTCCTATCCCCTTCAATGTCACCCCAGCTAATAAACGGATTACGTTTACAGACACCCCGAGATCTGGCATCTATTGGATTCGTGGTCTGAAACCAGGTTCTGGTTTTTCAACAAATTTGCCAGAAAATGCACTGTCACTCCAACGAGTGGGAAAGAACCAACTCGATCAAATTTTTGGCCCGGAACGCTACAACCTCGTAACGGACCGCGAGGGCATTGAGTTTGCAGAAAATAAGGCAACCCAGCGCGTCTCGTTGCACTCACCTGCCATTTTGTTTGCCTTGGCAATTTTCCTGCTGGAACAGATTTTGGGAAATCGCTTCTATCGCCATCGAGCGAGACCAGCAAGCCAGGCTTGAATGCCATTGGTCCAGCCAACCGAAATGCAGCTTAGGCTAACGGAGTTCAGCGATGAATTGCTTGCAAAATACCACTCTGCAGTTCAGCTCTCGAACTTGCCAACAGAGCGAAATGGGTAGCCTTGCGAGTCGCTCCTGACACTCATACCTCTACCCATCAGCATCAAATACATACAGGCGATCACAGGATTTCGGGCTGCGAAGTGCCAATTCAGAGAGGATATAGCGGCTGAGTCGGCTTCTCGGCCGCGCATCGAGTCCCTTTTTCCGTTGCCAACAACTCTGACATACCTGTAAACTGGACGTTACCGGAATATCCGACAAACCGAAGGCCTTTGTACGATGCGGTTGGCCCGTTTGAAGTAGACCACCCGAGACATCAGCGGTAACTTACCGACCGACAAACCCTACATCGAAACCGAGCCTTATCCGTCGGCTCATGCAAGTTAGCGCTCCTCTATGAATCAACGTCCACTGCTTGAGCGACGTAGCCCGTTGGGGATCAGTTATGCGCTGCTGATTCTTGTTGCTTTTTTCTTTCTGCTGCCATCGGGATTTCGAGCAGCCAGGCTGAGCCTGAATCAGAAAGAGAACGACGTTAAAGACTGGCTGCCCAGTGACTTTCCCGAGACGGCTGAGCTAGAGTGGTTCGCCGATCATTTCGCGGGTGAGAGCTTCGTGCTGGCAACATGGCCTGGTTGCGTCAGTGGTGACCAGCGTTTGAGTTTGCTTGAGCAGAAGCTGCTTCATGAAAGTGAAACTTTTGATCCCTCAGCAGATTTTCCTCCGGAACTCGCTGACAGTTACCGACGTGCCAAGAAAGTTGGAAATGATCTCCAATTGTTGTTGACTGGCGGCGACTTTTACAACTGGGGAGGAGAACAGGAAAAATGGCTCAGCACACCTGCGGGTCAGTGGTATTACATCACGCCCAAGGGTCATCTCTATCGATGGGATGAACCCAGCAATGGTCCTGCCGCCTTGGTTCGTCAAATCAAAAAGTCGCTCGGTAGCTACAAGCTGCAAGGCACATTTGTCACCGGGTTCGGTGAATCACCCAGCAAGACACAATTTCAGAACCCCTTCTACAGTGATCCCTCGATCATTTGCGCGAACCTCTTTCACTCGGTTCAGACGGGGGACACAATTCTGGAAGAATTGGCTCGCGAAGGTGGGCCGCTTTGGCCCATCGATCTCACTGACGAAGATCGCCGGTCAACCGTAGCCCGGCGTCGCGCGATGGAACGATTAACCGGAACACTCTTTGCTCCTGCAATCGCAGACAACTTCAATTGGACAGCTGCAGAGTTTCGCGATGCTCTTCCAGAAAACCAACGCGACCAGTTGCCCAAAGACTTCGATGCTCAGGTTCAGTTCCACCTCAACGAAATTCTCGCGGACAAGTATGATGCTTCGCTTGATGAACTGAAGCAGGCACCTCTGAACGACCGCACCAATGCGTGGTATTCGGTTTATGACGCGATGGAAGTCAAACCACCACCAAGACTGACCTGCGTTCTCATTACTCTTACTGACTTGGCAAAGGACAATCTTGCTTTTGCTTTGGGCCGCGGAATCATGGGCCAACCTCGGGGAAGGCTGCAAACATTGGCTGCAGAGTCGGGTGTTCAACCCGCTGCACCGCCGTCCATGGCGCCACCACCCTTCAATCGTCCATCCGCCGAATCGGTAGACGGATTACCGCCTCTACGCATTGGTGGTCCTCCAGTCGACAATACGGCAATTGATGAAGAAGGAACTATCACGCTAGCGAGGCTGGTAGGTTACAGCATCGTGCTGGGCATTGTGCTTTCGTACATTTGCTTTGGCAGCATCAAAATCACTGTGATGGTATTCGTGGTGGGTGGGTGCTCAGCCATGCTCAGCATGGCGATGGTTTGGTGGACTTCTGGCAAGGTCGATGCGATTCTTCTCAGCATGCCATCGCTGGTCTATGTTCTGGGAATCTCAGGAGCGATTCACGTCGTCAATTATTATCGCGACGAGGTTCGGATTCGTGGCAAGACAGGTGCACCCGGGCGTGCTCTGCGGCATGCCATTTTACCTTGTTCGCTGGCATCACTGACAACGGCCATTGGGCTCGCCTCGCTGTTCACCAGCAACTTGGCACCGATCAGCAACTTTGGATTCTACTCAGCGATTGGCGTCCTGATGACGGTCGCTATTTTATTTTCATACCTTCCAGCTGCTTTGCAGGTGTTTGCACCGAAAATTGCAGCCTCTGAAGATGATGCTCCCAGTCAACAACCCGCTCCAGAAAGTCGATTATCGGATTGGTGGGCTGCCGTAGGACGCTGGATCACTGGACACCATGCATCTGTCAGTACTGTGTGCCTTCTCGTGTTAGCTGTCTGCTCTCTTGGGCTTCTAAATATCCGAACGTCCGTACAATTATTGAAGCTATTCGATCCACAGTCGCGGATCATTCATGACTATGGCTGGTTGGAAGACAACTTCGGAAAACTGGTTCCCATGGAACTCATTGTCCGCATCCCCCCTGAGATGCAGGCAGAGTATCTGGCAGACGCCGAGAACAACGTCGAGCAGAGTACCGACCAACCAGAAAATGCGACTTCGATTCAAGCGCTGACAATACTTGAACGAGTCGAGGCCATTTCGCGAATCGGGACCGTCGTCAATCGTACGCTCGGTGAGACTGGCCGTGGAGTGGTTGGTCAAGTCATGAGTGCTGACACCGTTCTTCCGCCATTGCCAGACCCCAGCAACAGCTACAGTCCGATCCGGGCGAAGTTTAACCGTGAAATCTTGGCAGGTCGAACTGACTTGCAGGAGAATGACTATCTGCGTGTGGAGAAATCTGCAGGAACCCTCGATAACGAGCTATGGAGAATCAGTCTTCGGGTCGCTGCTTTATCTGATGTTGATTATGGCCGATTCATATCAACGCTCAGAGAATCCGTAGAACCAGTTCTACGAGCTTATGACACACGTGATGAAATTCTTCAACATCTGACCACCGACAAGAACGGTGATCGAAAGAAACTTGATACCAAGTCGCGAGTTCTGGTAATCAGCCCCGACCGGCCAAAAACTCTAGAATCAGCTGACTTAATCTTGCCGGATGGTGAAATCAATCAGGAAGCTACCTTTGCCGCTACCCTTGCTGAATTGCTAAGTGGCGAACGAATTGAGTCCCCAAAATGGATCGACGTCTCACCCGAAAAAGCGGAGACAATGAGATCCAATCCCAAGTGGGACGCATCGCTGGAACGGTTTGATGCGATTGTTTGGTTGGGCAGTGATGTGTTCGCGATTGACGATTTCAAGTCGTCTTCGAATTTAATTGATGCAACAAGTATCCGTGATAAAGAAATCACTCCCCAGCTAACCGCAGATCGTGTACCTGACGTGGATGGCAGTGGCCCAATGCAGGTGATTTACACAGGTGTGGTTCCTGTTGTTTACAAGGCACAGCGAACACTCTTGACGAGTTTGACGCACTCCATTGCGATGGCATTTGTACTGATCGCATTGGTCATGGTCTGGCTGCTGAATCCTGGCCGTATGCCAGTGGGATGGATGAAGCCGGGTAATATTGCCAATGGCGTGGCAGCTGGCCTGGTTTCGATGATCCCCAATGTCTTTCCAGTACTGGTTGTCTTTGGCGTCATGTGCCATCTGAAGATCGAAATTGACATCGGGACGATGATGACCGCATCCGTCGCAATGGGCGTGGCTGTTGACGACACCATTCACTTTCTCTCGTGGTTCCGTGCCCACTTGGACGAAGGAATGAGCCGAGCGGAAGCGGTGATCCAATCATATCGCAGGGTTGGGCCCGCCATGACTCAAACCACCATCGTTGGAGGTCTTGGCCTCTTCGTTTTTGCCTTGTCAACCTTCACCCCAACACAGCGTTTCGGCACGTTGATGTTGGTCATGCTTGCAGCAGCACTGGCTGGTGACCTGATTCTGTTACCCGCCTTGTTAGCTGGTCCTGCAGGTCGTTTTTTCAAGCCCCGCGACAGCCGACCGAATAAGTCCGAAAAGTCGAATCCCGATGCAGCCTTCCCATCAGCTCCGCTGGAAGAGATGGGAGTCGTCCTTCCTGTTTCCGTAGACGCCCCCCCGAGTAGTGCACCTGCCGCAATCAGCAAGGAAAGGGAGGAAGAAGAATCTCCACATCTGCGTCTGCACTTTCCTCGCAAAGATTCTGCCCGTCAGATCAAACGAAGCCAATAAAAAAACGTCTCTGGATTTGGCATAAACCAATTCCAGAGACGTAATTTTTTCACGTTGCCAAATCAATTAAGCCTGAAATGGGTCGTACTGCCCTGGCACTGGCACAGGATACAGGCCATCTTCACCTGGCAATACAGGTGGTGGAGTATCCAATGTGTAGTTATCGATACCTGGTGCCAATTCGCGCCCACGTGCCAACAAGTCATCCCATTTCAGGACCTTACCGCTGTAACAGGCTTCACGACCAAGAATCGCCGTGAATGTGGACTTGGCACCATACTCACCTTCATTGTAGATCTCGCCCCGCATCAGCGCTTCGATGAGATCATGCTGTTCTTGCTGGTGCCCATTTGGGCTGTTTCCAGTGAACTTCCAATTGGTTTCGCCAGCAATCGAACCATTAGGATTAGCAGTACCTTTGGTACCGTGAACTGCTTCGCCAACGTTGTTCCAAGCACCACGCAGATGGCGACCTTGACTGAACATCTTGGTTCCATCAGAGAAGGTGTACTCACAGAAAGTATGATCGAAAATCTGTGACTTCGATGCATCACCGTCCATTCGCATCTCACGACCACCCATGCCATTGCATTCAACAGGATATTCGCCCTTGACCCAGCAACCTACGTCCAGATTATGGATATGCTGCTCGCAGATTTGGTCGCCTGACAGCCAATTGAAGTGATACCAGTTGTTGGTTTGAAACTGCATCTCACTCATTTCTGGAGTCCGGTTGCGATACCAGATTCCACCACCATTCCAGTAAACGCGTTGGGCGATGACATCACCAATGGCTCCGTCATGAATACGATCAATCGTTTCCATGTAACGAGGCTCATGCCGACGTTGAAGGCCAATACCCACCATCAGCTTTTTCTTTTTCGACTCTTCCACCGCATCCAGGACACGGCGAACACCAACGGCATCAGCAGCAACAGGCTTTTCCATGAAAACATGGCGGCCTTTACTTACAGCGTACTCGAACTGCTGAGGCTTATAGCCTGGTGGAGTCGCGATGATGACCAAGTCACAATCAGTGTCGATTGCTTTCTTGTAGCCATCCAAACCGCCAAAAATGCGCTCGTCAGGCACATCAACCTTGTCTTTATTATCACCTTTGCTAAGTCGCTTCAGAGCACTTTTTGCTTTTGCCTCAAATGGATCTGCTGCTGCAACCAGCTTGACATTTCCCTTCGTATTCATGATTTGAGCCGCGGCACCACTGCCACGACCACCACAACCAATCAACACGAAGCGAATCGTATCACTACCAGCCGCATGGGCAGTTTTGGCAATGGTACTAGTCAATGCTGCACCGGCGGCTGCAGCCGTTGAAGTCTTTAGAAAGGTTCGACGGTCGGAATCGTTTTGCGTCATTTATGTCCTCGAATAGGTAGGTTAAAGACAGAGGGGTGGAAGGTAAATCCGATTGCGGTACCCGAATTGTAAACGGGAAGCATCAAAAATTGGGCCTTCGCAGCTCTGTTTTCGGCAAATAGCCTTCGTTGTTACCGGTATACAGGCTGTTAAAAAACACCGCGATACGGAATCATAGTGACAAAATTGTAGTGCAAATGTGCTGCATCCTTGGCAAATGGAAGGGTCCTTTCCACAAGTTTCCTTTCAGAGTGGAAGTCACGCGCCCGGTTCGATCCAGATAACCAAACCACTCACCGTGCTCAGAATCAGGAAAATGCTGATACGCCCAATGGTGTATTTTTTGATGCCAATCGGCATATTTCTGTCTTCCTGTCAGCTGAAATGCCAACAGTGTGGCGATGATCGCCTCGCATTGTGGCCACCAAAATTTCATGTCGTGCCAATACTCTTGAACTGGACGACCATCCACATCAGTGAAATAAAGAATCCCCCCATACTTTGAATCCCAACCGCGCTGCCACATCCAATCCAACATCTGGCACCCCATCTCAATCAGCGCTGAATCATTTCGATGTGCCCCCTCCCACATCAGAAACCAGGCACCTTCAATTGCATGCCCGGGATTGAGGGTGCGGCCGTCAAAGTGGTCAATCAGCTCACCCTGCATGCCAACCGTTTCCATGACACAATTCAGCTCAGGCTTGAGATGGAATTGCTGAATCGCTTCAATGCTCCTGTCGATCCATGAGTTGGCATCCGCAAAACTGATGGATTCCCGCAATTCCTGAGCAGTAGCGATGGTAATCATCGGGAATCCAATGGATCGAGTCGGCCTATGATCCGTGAATTTTGCCGGGGTATCTACCGGTTCAAGGTTGTGCTGGACAAATTTTTGAAAAGCCTTGACCGCGTGCTCAGCATAAATCTGCTCTCCCGTAGCCTTGGCGAGTTCGCCAAAAGCGATTGCGGCGAAACTCTCACTAAAAGCATATCGACGTTTACGTATTGGCCTGCCATCTCGGGTGACATGAAACCACATGCGGCCATCACTGGCATCAAAGCAATGCTGTAATAGAAAGTCGGCCCCATGGCGTGCCAGTTCCAACCAGGAATCACGGGCTTCTACATTGTTATAGAGTTCACCAAGAAGCCAAGTGAAGCGACCTTGCTGCCAAACGCCTTTATCCGTGTCGACCACTTTCCCTGCTTGGTCAACCGCCATCATGAAACCGCCATGTTGGCGATCCACACAATTCGCCTCCCAAAACGGCATCGTGTCTTCCAACAAACCGCTGCGATAAATATCTGCTAGCTCTTGCGAATTCAAATGACTCATGCGGATGATCCACTCACCGAATCTGATGTTTCTCCGCCAGACATCGTATAGATCGTCAGGCCTGCCAACTCATCATCGTTGCGAGCTGACGACAGCAAACTCACCACATAACCGACAACAAAACAGACCCCGATACCGATGGCAGTGTAGAGGTAGCCATTAATCGAACTTTCTTTCCAGACCCAATACATCGTCAAACCGCCAACGACAGCTCCGGTCAGCGCTCCCGTACCGTTGGCTCGCTTCGTCATCGCCCCCAAAACAAAAAGTCCACCAAGCACACCCATGAAAAGCCCAATGATCTTGAGGAACTCGTCGAACAATGACTTGATATCAGGATTCACAAACAACAGACCGATCAACGTGCCCAAGACACCGATGACCAGCGTCAAGATCCTTGCCAATCGCAGGTAACCAAGATCGTTACGACAGACGTTGAGGGGCTTAAGAAAATCAGTGACAAGCGTTGTCGCCGTAGAATTCATGCTGGTCGACACGGTTGATTGGGCGGCAGCGAAAATTCCAGCGACGATCAACCCGGCGAAGCCAATCGGCATTTCATGTGCAATGAATAACGGGAATATCTGATCCGTCGTGATACTCGGGTCAAGCTTTTCCGGATTCGATTGGTAGAAAGCGTGCAAAGCTGTTCCGAGGCCGAAGAACAGAAAGGTTGCAACAATTGCCAACCCGGCATTGAGCCAAATGGATTTTGCTGCCAAGCGACGAGTTTCAGTCGTCATGTAACGCTGCACGACCGCCTGATCAGCTGTGTAGGAAGAGACATTCTGTGCGACACCCCCCAACACAATCACCCACAATGCGATCTGAGCACTCGTCGCATCCAGATTCAGATTGATGATTTTGAATTTCTCCGACGCCTGAGAATTATCAATGAACCCCTGCCAACCGCCATCAATTCCTGAAAACAGAACAAACAGTGCGATCAACGCTCCACCAAGCAAAATGACTGTCTGCACTGTATCCGTCCAAATCACTGCCTCAATACCACCCATCGTGCAGTACAGGATACTCATGCCCCCCATCACCAACACGGACTGCGTTGGTGTCAGCGGGGTAGCCACCGCCAATGCCATTCCAGTCAGCGACATGACGACCGCCATTCGGAATACATGAAATAAAGTGAAACTGGCACTACCAAACAAACGCGTACCTCGATTGAAGCGTTTTTCCAAGTATTCATAAGCACTGGTCGCATCGATGCCACGATAAAACGGCAAAGCTACGTACACCGCGATTACGGCCACCAAAGGAATCATAAAATTGCCGACCGAATACACCCAGTCTTGAGCATACGACTTCGAAGGCACACCTGTATAAGTCAAGGAACTAAGCATCGTGGCAAAAATACTGCATCCAGCAGCCCACCAAGCCACACTTTTTCCGCCTCGAAAAAAATCATCAGTATTTTTAGTGCGACGTGCAAAGTAAAACCCGATTGCCACCATTCCCAACAGATAACCAATCAACACCACATTATTGATGAAACCAAATTGATCTGCTTTTGGATTAACAGTTACTTTCCAAACGTTGGGAGTCCGAACACGCGGTCTTACTTCACCACTAGGGATAACGATGGCGTTATCCCATTCAACAGCAATGGTGGTGACTTGGTTCTCAGGTGTCTTTCCCGCAGACACCCAAGTATCAGTAATCGTGTGGTAAGCCCAAGCCTCCTTGGGAAAACCTGGGTGGTTATCGCGCAGTTCGTCAGCCTTGAAAAAATTTGTTTCGTCTGCACCACCCAGAACCAACAGATGACTCTGGCCCCAACCAATTCCGGTACCAGCCATCACGCAGGTGGGTACATCTGCTCTCGACCGCCATTCCTTGGAACTCGGTTTGTACTGCCACACATCAGTTAGGAATTCAACGTTTTCTCCATTCTGTCGCCGCCCACTGATAACATAGAGCGAATCTTCATAACCATCGTGCTGAGCAAGCGTCAGATTCAAAGCGCGTGTTGGACCAGGAAAATCAATTTCTTTTTTCCAGACGAACGTATCCGCGTCATCACGTTGAGAAAGATCGAGTGACCACACCTGACTCGTTGCTGTATCGAGTGACAATCCTGATTGTCCCCCAGCGAGATACACGACTCCGTTGTCCGAGTTGCCCAGCAAAGCTGCTGCGCCAAAAGCACAAGGGTTCGGGAGCGAGGGGTAATCGATGATTTTGACTTCACCCGTCCCGGCGTCAACTTGCAACAAAAAAACTTCGCTGAATGTACTGGTGCTATCGTTGCCTCCAATGCACAGCACTCCTGCCGCGGTGGAGACTGCAGCGCCATAAGCGAGGGGTTTCGGCAATTGGCCAGATTGCTTCCACAAGTATTTTCCATCTTTCTTGAGTAGAACATGGATTTCATCGTGCCATACTTTTTCACTCTCCCAGACTGGTCGCGGAAAGTTGGCTCCACCAGCCACGATAAGGGCTTCACCGTGTACGCCTACAAAAGGTCCCGCCACGCCAATCGAATCCGGCAATGGCGGAATCTCGTCGCTCCACGTCAATAAGCCCTCTTCAGCGTCTTGGGCATAAACCGGGACACACGTGAACAACGCGCAAGCCAGCCACCAACCGAAACAGCAAACCAATACACGCATGTTCTAACTCCCAACCGGGGTTTCATGACCACACCAGTCAAAGAACCCAATACCATCGAGTCCACTTCGCAAACTCACTAATTCATTTTCCGTCAGCTCATTCAACGGTAATCGACAACTGCCTACAGGCATTCCCAGCATCGCCATGATTGCCTTCAGCGCGGTGTGAAAAGGAAACGACTTCATGACATTGACCATGGCCACTGAATGATATTGCAACTGACGTGCCATCTTCCAATCTCCGGCCTCAATTGCCTCAATGATCCGACAATACAAAGGCGCGGCAATATTGTAGGTGCTTCCAATCGCAGCAGTGGCCCCACTGGCAAAGGCCGCCAACAACATCTCATCACACCCCCAAACCACATCGAAATTTCGCGATTCCGTGTTCTGACAGGCCTGAAACTCATGAATCAGAGTGTTGGTGTACTTTAGTCCCGCAAGGTTGGGAATACGCTCTCCGCCTCGTTCCAGAAAGTCAACCACGTCAATCTGTGAACCTGTCAAAGCAGGAATGTGATAATAGTAAAACGGAAGTTTCGGAGCTGCGTTCGCGATCTGCCCCATGCATTTCAGCAGCGTCTCAGTATCTCCTACCTTGAAGTAGGACGGACAAGTAGCTGAAACCACATTCGCTCCAGCATCGACTGCATGATTTGCCAAGTCGCAGGCATCAGTGATACTGTTGTGTCCAACCTGCACGATGACAGGGACTCTGCCGCCAGTTGCGGCCACGCTTGCCTCGACTACCTTTTTTCGCTCCTGACAAGTCAAGGACATGCCTTCACCTGTGCTGCCACAAACGTAGAGACCGGTCACGCCTGATTCAATCAAGCGATCAATCATGGGTTTGATCGCAGTCACATCAACTGCCCCTGCAGGATCAAGTGGCGTCACAGTTGCGGCAATCAGACCATTCAATGGTGTCTCAGACATTTGTTCTCTGCAGTGTAAAAGTCACGTGAAGTAATTCTGAATATCAAACTAGCTTTGCCGCAGATATTCGGAGTTAAGCAGTGGTTTGTCTCGGTTGATCAAGAAAGATCGTAGGCCAAATTGTTGCTGCTCATTATCGAGTGGCCACGCACGCACTGCAGTTGGTGCAAAATTCATCCATGCTTCAGTGTTGAGAAGCTTTTCCATACGGTCACGGATGCTTTGCGTCTCACCGACGTACAGGACAGAATCCTCGAATAAAACAACGTATACGCCCGGGCAGTCATATTTTCCAGAAAGACATTTCTCGATCGCAAAACGATTAGGAGTGCGTTGCTGACTCCAATATTCTTGCTGATCAGATGCAAGTGTTCGATAACGTTTGGTACCCGCCCGCTTTCGCAATGCCAGCGCTGCCCAACGATATTCAAAGGATGAATACCCAGGGGAAAACATACCTGCCAGTTGATCAAACTCGCTGGCTGCCTGTGGGCTACACAACATCTCATCAAGCGTCATGCCATAGTCGATCCCAACCAGTCTCATGGCTGCCTCACTGCCGTCGCTGTAAGGATCCATGTCAGCGTACGACAATCTTCGGCCAGCATTCGTTGATTTTGGCAACTTACCTGATTTTCGAATCCGTAGCAGAAATGAATTCCACATTCGAGCATCACCTGGTAGTGAGCGTTCTCGGCAAGCAGATAAAAAACGTTTGGACAACTTGGGATCACACAGCAGATAGTCTGTCGAATGCCCATCCGAAGCTTCAGTGAATGCCTCGATGACAGACGATTCCGTTTCCGAATCAAGGGAGATTACGGGCCTACCGTTCTTGAATTTTGTTCGTTTCTTTCCGCGAGATGTTTTCGGTGCGCTTTTCTGCGGATCTGCTGGACCGTCCAAATCCTGCCCAATCTCACAGCCCCCAATCCGTTCTTCAATCCGCGAAACATACTCTTTCGAAAGCTCGAAACCATTCCAGCGCCGACCCAATTTCTTTGCCACCGCCAAAGTCGTTCCGCTTCCACCAAAAGGATCGACAACAAGATCACCAGGGTTGCTGGAAACACGAACGATCCGTCCCAAGAGTTGCTCGGGCATCTGGCAACCATGAAATCCCTCACGTTCCTTGAACGTTCCCGCAACACGCGAAAAAAACCATGTATCGTGCGATGGTGTGAAACTGGGCGCTGGTGCATCTTGAGGACGTAGAATCCAAGTGTTGTCCGGCAATCTCCCTTTCGTACTGGCTCGGCTGTCGGCATAAACAAGTTGTCTGGCGGATGCAACGCGAACCGCTGGGTTCTCACCATTGAAAGTGAAGTCGTCTGGATCTTTGACGAAGTGAAACAGATGTGTATGCGAACGACTGAATCCACGCACACAGTTAACACCAAAGGTGTAATACCAGATCACCCAACTACGTGTATGAAACCCGAGTTGCTGCGCAAGGACCTTCAGTTCAGCAGCATATTCATCGCCAATAGCGAGCCAAAAAGTTCCGTTGGGCTTGAGCGCAGTATGAACCTCACGAATCCACGCTTCACAAAACTCCAGATAATCTGTCGTCGTCCGGTGATCATCGTAAACGTCATACGAATAACCAATATTAAAGGGTGGATCAGCGAATACCAGATCCACGGAACCTGATTCCAGTTGCCGGAGCTTTTCGATGCAATTGCCCTGATAAATACGGTTCGGCTGGAGGGTCAATGCAAGACTCCCGTGATGAAAATGCACCACTGATGAAAACGTGTGGCGGCATCACGAATTGGTAAGGGGACGATTAAAGGCTAGATCTTACCAACTCGAGGATCACTCGCGCAAGCCATGGCTGGAATACGATGATCTTGGCTGAATGAGAGCGATAGCCGGCATCCGTTTCGGGTATCAAATTCACCCGTTCACCAGAAACCACATGCTGTTTTACTCGACCACCAACACTCCATTCATCACCATCCAATGCCCCGGGAAGGTACACAGGTAAGGGTAAAGCCCTGGTTCGCTTGGTGCTTGGAAGTAAATGGTGTGTTCCGCATAGGGCTCCACCACATTGGTGTGTGCCAAAATATCACTCGAAGCAGGAATGTAGTGCTGAGCCGCGGCCTGAGGGTCGGAAATCAAGCGATTGCACTGCTCACCAACTTTCTGCAGCGTGCCAGGTTTCAGCAGAGCCCAATTATGGGGAACAGAATCAGGGTTTTGAAATGTGAGTTTGACTGCCTGACCTGCTGGCAAACGGAGCTCGGTTTGATCAAACATCAAATTCTTGGCTGCCTTCAATGTTAATGGCTTCGCCGCGGCAATCGCTTTGTTGAATGGATTCCTTGTCGACACAACCGGCCTGGCAAGATCAGCTAACATCGGGTGCGGCAAAATAATCTTGTCCGTGGGTTGGTAAGACGGGAAGTCGCGAAAAGCTTTGTCCAGATGATTTACAGACATGAACAAGTCATGTTCTTGCTCATCACCCGTGGTGACCAGCAAATGCAGCTGGTTTACACGTTGCAAATTCCTGATTTCGAGGAAAAGACTTTTGCCGCCAGGCAGAACATTGACTGACTGAACATCAAGAACATCGTGCCCACGCAGCCCCAACTGGCGTGAAGAGTATTCAGGCGAACCATAGGCACCACTGTATCTGTAGTTCCAAGCCTGGACAAAATGCGAATCGGGATCTGCAATCTGCGCCTGCTCCAGAGTGTTCAGAAAGTCGATACGAATACCATTTTCATGAACGTGAAATCCCACTGGCAACTGTGGCTTGTCACCGTTGTACCGGACTCGTTGGAAGCAACCATCATCGGTGGTGTACGTTCCCCATCCAGCCATCCCAGAGACATACAACTGTCCATCCCGTGGATTAAATTTGCCACGGTGAGCACCGGAAGCAAATTCACCAGCGATTGGAACCACGGCACCTTGAATCCATCCATCAAACTCATCACGAAGCAACAGAAAAGCTCGACCTGCACCAAATGAAAGGTGCACCATCTGACCTTTGACTGGTCCCCATCGATCACTGTCCACGTAAACCTGCCCTCCGCTGGAATTATCCAACCCACGAGGCAGATACAGCATAGGTATCTCAGGAGGTTGTTTGAGATCACCACCGGGACGACCAAAAAAAGGAACGCTACGACCATCGGGTGATTGTCCCGGCAAACGATTTAGAATTGGCCCTTCGGGACGAATGGCTGCAATCATCGATGCGGGCATCCAGTCGCCTTCACTGCTCGGAATGGTCACAAGGCCATTGGGTGCCAAACCCAAACCATCTGAATTCCTCAGACCATTGGCAACGACCTCGGCAGACTGCCCATCTGCAGCGATTCGCATCACGCCCTGTTTACCCGAGGCTGTGTAAAAACGTCCCTCGCTGTCACGCCACAAATCACATGTGAAGTCATGGCCTGACGATGAGGTTTCCAGTGCCCGGCTAAAACACTCGTAATAATCGATCTCGCCATCTTTGTTCAAATCATGAAGACGGGTCAACTGATCACGTCCGATGACGAAAATCTGATCATCGTGCACGACCATGCCGAGTGGTTGAAACAAACCTGACGCGATCCGCCGCCAACTGACTTTTTGAAGACCACTATCCAACCCAGTGGCTTGCCAAACGTCACCTTGCATGGTGCACAAGATTGCGGATCCATCCGACAAAAAGTCATGACCGCTGCCATACAGCAGGGCTTTCCAGGGATTGTCACGAGGTAACGGAATCTTATCCACAGCGTAAGGTGAGGTCGTGCCAAGTTCACCTTGTACCACCAATGTCTGTGGCCACTGCTTTTCACCACCCCCCAAGTGATCTCGATCAGGGTGATCGGCACGAGGTGCGATCACACTGACGAACTTCCCATTCACCATCTGTGGGGCATCTAGGTATTCCACCCCGTCGACAAGATACGAAAAAATAATTTGCCCGCCGTAACGGTACAGACCAAGGTACCTCTTCGTTTTTGCGTTTGCCAAGAAATCACGGTTACCAAAATCGACGTCCAGCGTCTCACCCACTTGCTGCAAACCCTGCATGAACCCATGTCGAACCGTCGAGAATTTAACGAAGCCCCCCGACCAGACCCGTGGGTAGGTCAAAGTGTCAGGATCAAAACACGCCGACAGTTGTTGTTCATTCTCACCAACCCGCAAGCACATCCCGCGCGTCACTCGTATCTTTTCTCCTTTGAAAACCCCGCATAAAAGATTTCCAAGATCGGTGTCGTTCCAGCGTCCATCTGCCCAAGTCGGTTCAGATTGGTTTCCCCAATGCCCATCCTTACCGCCATCAAGCCCCGGAAACTCTGCCAATAGCCTCGGACGTGGTGTGACATCACGAAAATGCCGTGCCTGTTTGCGATAAAAGTCATAGAGTCGATCACGATTGACGTTCGCCTGCCAATTTGGCCAGCGTTCTGGTTCAAGCGGTTCACGCGGCATCGCGAACGTTTCAGGATGATGACCGTGCGAATGCAATAGCAAAGCATTAATCCCAGCCACGCTGACTTTCTCGTGTTTGCCAAGGTCGGCTAAAAATGAGATTAAATCGTACTTGTCCTGCAACGACATGGTGGCCAACAAACCAACTGGCATCAGAGATCCAACCGGCCTGATCGCTTCGATATCGTCTTGCTCTATCGAAATGGATTTTCCGGTAGCGGTATCGCGAATTACCAAGGTCGAATCATTTTCATCGATCCGATAACCTCGAAAAACACGACCATCCTGGTTCAGAACAGCAACCGCTTTGTATTCATCTGCTACCACGCGTTGCGGCCAGAATAAAGACTCAACAATATGAGCAAGCTTCTGTTTCTTACCAACCTCACTCAAATCAGGACCGACCGATCCCCCATAATCACCGATTTTGTGACAAGACAAACACGCATTTGTCGGCGCCGAATAAATCACGGCTCCGCGCCCGGGGTTACCTTTCTTTTGCGAATCTGCAACCAAACTTTTCACTAGCTCAGCGTCGTACGGAAATTCGTCAGCCGCCACTGATTCACCATCCCAAAACCCACTACTGAGCAGAAGAAATGTCGAAAACAGAAACAGTGAAAATCGCATGAGCCACACCTGATGAGCGATTGGTATATCTGCAAAGAGCCGACGGCGATGTCGTGCCGTCCGCCATGATTTGTTTTTAAACAGCTTACTTGCCAACACTGAACGACCCGCCAAGGATTTTCCGGATGAGTCCAGGCAACCTTACTTTTTACCCGTTGGAATGTCGATCAGGATAGGACCTTTACTGGGCGTCTCGGCTGGCTCACTGATAGCAGCGCCTCCAAGCTTCTCATCCCAATCAACAGCAAGTAACAAATCGAAACCCGGATTCTGTTCTTTCACTTGACATGAACAGGGCCCCACGACGAATCGCGATGCCATGGCAACAGTGTCACGAAAAATCCCCTTCCCAACCAGAGCATAAAGCACACGACCGCGGCCGATCACAGGAAATGCCATCGGCTCCTCAAGCGACTCAAGGTCAGGCTCGCTACCCATCAACATTTCAAGAAAGAAGGCCTCTTTTGGATCTTTTCGATCCACGGTAATGATCGAAAAACCAAGCCTCAGCTCAATCGGATTCTCTGGCTGAAACAAATCGTCTTCCTCCAACTCATCCTGCGGAGGCAATTCAAGGGACTGCTGATTCTTTTTAACTTCCACCGTCAAACGTTCGAGAGCAGCTTTGTCCTGGGCCTTGTCACCGCAAGGCACAAACACCCAGACAGCTGAATCACCGGACAACAAACGTTTTGCCAGTTGTTGTCGCATAGGAGAATCGACTGAGCGTTGCACGATTTGGCTGCTCAACGGATGCACGCTCACAACCCGATCCGGAACCTCCTGTGCGTTCCTTGGATACAATGTGACTAGCAGCGGCTCACTGCCACTCTCGCGCTTTTTCCAAATATCTTGCAGCAAACTGTCTTTTGCCGCGCTGATTTCGATCATTCGGACATTGAAGTTGGCTGGTGTAGCCGATCGCAGATCGGCCTGTCGCAGCGTGTCGACTAAAGTAACCTCTTCAGCACTTAATTTTCCTTCATGCAACACCACCAACTCGTACGGATCTGCCGGCCACCGCTCGAGCGCGTACCTGAACACTGGCACGTTACAGGCGAGAGCAACCGAAGCCGCAAGGGTGCAAAATGTCCAGATAAGCGCGGTTGATTTTTGATTTTTCATAGCAAACTCTGGGTGGGATAATCGCAGGGCAGGGCATCACTTTATTTTTCATCTTTAGGGCACCTCAGATCGCTGTCGAGTCAACTCGACCCCCGAAAGCACAGGTTGTCCCATTTTTGCCTGAAAGCGGATGTCCAATTCTTCCCCAATCAGGATGTCGTCTAGTGCATGAACACAGCCCCGCGACTTATCATTGGAGGGGTCAATTGTAACATCCGTAAGTACAAGCTTGTCCTGTACAAAAACGTCAAATCCCCGCCGATCACTGACTTTGCGTCCCGGATCACCGAAGAAGAGACGCAATCGGTAACTTTCTTTGGGCTTTGACGCGTCTACTTTCGCCTCGGCATCAATGATCAACCTGGCGTGATTCTGCCCCGACTTGGAATAGGCAGCCAACTTTCGATCACCCTCAACCGACAATAAAAAGGCGATAGAATTCCCCGGTTTCCAGTCTTTCCGCTGAATGATCGAGTGGATCAAGGGAGCAAGATTCGGGGTGCGGTGGGTCTTCCACTTCTGTGCCTGAGCCATCTCAAATTCCGGATTCCAAGAAACCGATTCGCTTGTGACCTTTCGCGATGACAAATTCTTTTCCGCCTTGGCAAAGCTCTTGGCGTTGCCGCTGTCTTCTACCGAAATGGTTAATTCGGCAGCTTCCTTGCCCGGTTCCGTGCTTGCAAACTCAATGTAAGCCTCACGAATCACACTATCACGATGCATGCTTATGTCGTTGAATCGGAGCCCCAGAATTTGCCTACCGGATGCCTTGCTGAATTCAAAATCTTCACTAACCAAATCAACAGCACCACTGGCATTCTCAATGGCATCATCATTCACATGTGCCACAGGGATACCCTTCTGCAACGAATACTCATCTCGAAGTTGCATCGCCATAGTCAAACGAGTAACACCCTCCAATCCCGATGACAGTACCCACGGATAGTCCGCTGAAGCAGCAAGCGAAGAATGATGGGTGAATACCTCCGTTTTTTCATTCCATTGCAACTTTAAAGGCGGAGAAGGTCCAGCGTTCGCCGGATATTCAAGCCATAGCAATCCATTGGTATCACGTCGATCACCTGCCGCCCCAAAATTAATTCCAACTCGATCAACTCGCTGACCATGTGTCTTCACCGAAGCTGCTGTGTTGACACTCCACAGCTCTACCTCAGGCATATGCACCAAGGCCAATGAGGTTTGGTTTTGATAAGCACAACTACAGGTTCGGGTGTAATCCGGCGCATTGAGTACGCCGTTGGCAACGATTAGGTTTGACGTGCATCCCGACTTAAAACCACCGAGATTGCCCGTGCCCGCATTGGTCTGCAAATCGTAATACCCAGCTGCCCCTGAACGAAAAGTCAACAAGTTCTCACTCGCAACAATATTATTACAGCCATAAGCACGTGTGATTTTCCACGGCTGCATCCGACCTGTAATCGGGTTGGCAACCAATTTCTGAGTACCATCCAGCAGATAAAAAGCTCCTGCAGATTCAGCGTAGGAATTTGTATTGGTGATGATTAAATCATTGTGCAAGATACAAGGGCCAGTGTATTTGAGAGACTCTTTCTTCCACCGAATCGAACCATCTGTAGCCGAGTGAACCGCCATTCCCTGACCCACTTCGCTTGAAAGTCGATCGCTTGCCGCTGCACCAGCTTGAAGTAAAAGGTCATGCTGCTCTGAATATCCAAGCCATGACCCGAACACACCCTCATCCACCTGCCACTTGATTTTCCCAGTCAAATAATCCACTGCGATGATTCGATTGCCAGTCGCTGGTGATTTACCACGTCGCTTCAACGCTTCTTCGATAGGTGCTGGATTTCGGTCAAGACAATAGATCTGATCACCACCGGCAACAATGCCGTTATGCCAAAAGCTGTTGGTGGCATCGATTTTCCAAAGCACATCACCACTGTGCCGATCAAATGCGACAAGTCCCATGCTGGCAGCGCGATCCAAACTCTTGGAACCAAAGCCAGCGCGGTTCTTTTTCAGTTTTTTGTCTGATTCAAATGAAAGATCCAGTCGTTTTCGGTAAGAGGCAAAATCGAAACCGGCCAGCAGGACATCTTTGTAAATTCCGATGTAGCCCCACTGCGGGTCAGATGACTTACTGGATGAAGGCAACTTGATGTCCGTTAGTGTTTTACCGCTCACACTATCCAACACGTGACAAACAGATCCCTCAACGATGTAAACCCGGTCTCCGGTCACTACGTAATTCGTGCCGCGTCCATTCGCTCCGGGGATATGAACCTGATTGTATTTGGTATCGAGTGGGGTATTGTCGTATGTCTCATCGTAGTAAACATCATCCGTTCCAAGATCCTTGAACTCACGTTTCCACAAAACGCGTCCTGTATATACATCGCGAGCACTCAAGCTGTTCATCCCTTGAATGTACAGGCGGCCTTCGATCACTTGCTCGGGTGGCCCATGTCCATGACGGGGCAGAACATCCATGTTGCTGCTGCCACCAAACCACAACACCCCCAACGGTAGTTTCACACGACGATCATCTGACTTGATTGAATTGGCAACATCGCCGTATTGATGGGTCCAGTCGGCCGATCCCGGTAGCGCGCCGACTCGTATGACTGATACACCCTGGGAATGGATCTGCACTGTCGCTTGCTCAAGCTCCAGCGCCTCAATCTGTGCTGCAATCCGATCTCGATCAGTCTTTGCCAACACATGCAACACGCCACCATAGGGACGCACCGCATTATAAAGACGCTGTACGGCCGAAGGATCAAACCCACGTGCTTCGGTTGACTGCAAAAAAATCATATTCCCGACGTAACTCGGCAACATGGATTCATTCGCAGCGCCTACATGCACCGTGACTTTTCCATACTGTTGCTTTTGATCCAAGTCACGTCGCATCCGATCCACTGACTCTGCATCTTCATCAATGATTGCAAGTTGCTCAAATGGTGACCTGGTAATGAGTGCTGCCACTTGGTCGTTGTCACATTTACCAAACCAAAATGCGTAACCAGACGGATCCCCAAGTGCCAACAAATCACTGATCGCCTGCTCTCCGCCCACCGATCTCTTCTGATGGTCATCTGCAACCACCTCAGAATCAGTGGCGACAGATTCCGACCGGTTTTTTGTTTTTCCATAAGCCGCAACACTTCCGTCGGCTGTCACTGTAAAAAGCTTGTCATCCGCTGCCACTAATCGCTGCACCGGTTCTTCCGTGGTAATCTTGCTGACAATTTTGGCGGCTTCTGATTCACTAGGTAATGCAATAACCGAAATCGCTTTCTGTCCCGCTGCAACGAGATTATCGCCCACAAGGATAAGATCACCGGACCCGTCTGCCTCGATCTCCCATATTTTTTTCTGTGCTTTGCTATAAGCACGTACCAAAGACTTTCCACCCTCTGTTTCAGCCGAATAAATTTTTCCGTTGTGCAGCACGGGTTCGCTAGGGGTGAACGATGTTTTCGCGCCTGTCGACAATCGAAAAGCTCGAGTGCCTTTCTTTCGTGTATGCACGTAAAAGTGCGTCTCATCAGCTGACACAAACGAGCCACCAATCCCTTTGCCTGCAGCATTGATTTCAAAATAGCGAAAACTGCCATCACTACGATTGAACACAGCGGGAACCGAACGTCCCCCGGGAACTAGCAGAAACTTCTCTGTTGCTACCAAGGCGCCCTGTGGTGCCACGCCAGCGAACGACGGTGCACTGTGAGGCTGCTTGATGTACTGTGACCCCGTGCTGTCGTTCAACCACTCAACTTCTCCACTGTCTGCATCCAATCCGTAAAGGAAGGTGCCCATGAAAGGCCAAATACTGGCAGCAAAATAAATCGTTCCATCACGGATCACCGGCCCACCACGCGCTGGCCAAGCCGATGTCAAACGACGGTTGCCGATCGCCTGTTGTCGGTTAGGAGCGCCATCAAATTTCCAACGAAGCTTTCCGCTATCAGGTTCAACACAATAAAGAAAACCATCATCACTGCAAAAGAAAATACCTTTCGGAGTTCCAACCGGCGGTAAGCGTACTGGCGCGTCAGCGAAGGTTGACCACAATTCCTGACCAGTGTCAGTGTCAAAGGCAGATACCTTGTCGCGATCATTGAAACTTAAAAACAGCCTGTTGCCGACGACAATTGGTTCGAAGATACGATCGTATGTCATCAGATCGAGATTCAAAGGATCATCCCAAACCTGATTTCGAGGTTGCAGATTCTTTTGCCAGAGTAAATTGAGTTCTGCCGGCAAAGCACCTGCTGAGACAGCGGTGCGCTGAGCATTTCCACGCCACATCGGCCAATCTTCTGCTACAACAGAGGACCGCAGGGACGACGATAAAATCAGCAAAACGAAAGCGATCAGGGATCGGTTCGGGGCTATCAATGGAGATCCTCTATTAATCCAACGAAAAACAAACTCACACCTTGCCCGAATGAACGACCACGGTTCAGCTGATTATAATCGGCCGAACCGCACATCGACCGCCGGCGATTGTTTTCTGTGTTCTCAACAGCACCGCGGCGTAATGAGCCCATGACAGTCGAATCTGAGAGCTTCCTGAACGCTTTCGGGAGTTCCAGACTTTGGGGGTGGGAGTCAATATTATTGCACAGCCTGTCTACTCCTGTCAGCTCGGGGAGTAGACACGCTCCTAAACTCTCCCGCTAGCGTTGCTGAAAAATCCACGCACCTCTGTCAAGCGTCACGAGTTCACGGCCCTGTCTTCGTTATTCCGGCTCGCAAAGGTGAGGGCCTTGGTTCGTCGATGCGACCTAAGAGGGCTGGTAGCTGAGTTCATATGGCTTTGGTTCGACCAGACCGCCAGATTGCAGATCTAGCAAAATCGCCGGGTGTAGATCTATCCGTTGAGGAGCCAGTGCCAGAGCGGTTAAGGCAGCGAGAACGGAGCGATAACGCCTAGGTTAGGCATTGCCCTACACCGATGTTTTAAAAGATTACTTTCCATGGACGTCCAAGAGAAGTTAGCTATTTTGGCCGACGCGGCGAAGTACGATGCTTCCTGCGCGAGCAGCGGCTCCAAAACAACACGAGCTGGCAGCAACATCGGTAGTACCGAGGGGATGGGGATTTGCCACAGTTACACCCCCGATGGACGATGCATCTCGCTGCTGAAGATTCTGCTGACAAATTTTTGCATTTATGACTGTCAGTATTGTGTCAATCGAATTTCGAGTGACACACCTCGGGCGAGATTCACTGTGCCAGAAGTAGTCTCGCTAACGCTTGATTTCTACAAACGGAATTACATTGAGGGTTTATTTTTGAGCTCCGGGATCATCCAGAACCCGGACTACACCATGGAACAACTGACCGAAGTGGCAAAAGTGCTGCGTCAGGAGCACAAGTACGGAGGTTACATTCACCTGAAAACAATCCCCAACGCTAACGAGGATCTAATTGAGGAAGCGGGTCGCTGGGCTGACCGCTTGAGCGTAAACATTGAGTTACCAACTGAAAACGATTTGGTGCAGTTGGCTCCCGAGAAAAAGAAACCAGTCATTGTGAATGCAATGCAAGGGATTTCAGAAAAGATCAGCGAGACACGCGCCGATCGCAAACGGGGATTTAAAAGCCCAAGCTTTGCCCCTGCTGGCCAAAGCACACAGATGATTGTTGGGGCAACGCCTACGCCTGACAGCAAGATTTTACAAACTGCATCCGAGCTTTACGGGGGACAGAAACTGCGGCGTGTGTATTACTCTGCCTACAGTCCAATCCCGCACGCTGATGCACGTCTACCCGGGCAATCGCCACCGCTTGTGCGTGAGCATCGCCTTTACCAAGCAGATTGGCTACTCAGGTTCTATGGATTCAAAGCAGCTGAACTTGTCACTGAAGCTGACCAGAATTTATCTCTCGAGGTAGATCCAAAACTTGCATGGGCCCTCGCGAATCGCCACTGCTTCCCAGTTGATGTCAACACAGCATGTCGAGAGCAGCTACTTCGAATACCAGGTATTGGAGCCCGAAGCGTAAAACGCTTGTTAAGAATAAGACGGTTTCAGCACATTCGCACTTGTGATCTGAAAAAGCTGAAAGTCGCATGGAACCGGGCAAAATATTTTGTTCTGACCAGTGACCACAACCCAGCACTGAAAAACCTCGACATGTTGGACCTCCAGCGGAAACTGCGCCCAGCTACTCAACAGTTGATGTTGTTCGATGCGATGCAGTCAGCCACGTCAGGTGAGGTATAAACCGTCATGCGGTTCATGCACGTGGCTTGTTTTGACGACTGGCGATCAGAAGCTCGAACGCTTTTGTCTGATGAGGTCTCACCCAGTGAGGTTCACTGGTCTCATGAAGACAACCAACTCGGACTGTTTGATCAGGTCGATTCAGGAACGACCACTGAAGAGAAATCCGATAGGAGCCTCAATCGTGGCCGAAAATCACCTCGGGTCAGCGTCCCAACCTCTTTTCTTCAATTGGCTCGCCATGTCGCCTGTCATCGAGATCCTGCTCGATGGCAACTGCTTTACCAAACCCTATGGAGAATTGTGCATGGTGAGCGGAGGTTGCTTGAAATCTCGACGGATGATGATGTTCACCGTCTGCAACTCATGAAGAAAGCGGTGACACGCGATGTACACAAAATGAAGGCCTTTGTGCGTTTCCGAAAACTAGAAGCAGACGCACCTTTCGAAATGTACATCGCTTGGCACCGACCAGACCACCTGATCATGCGACTGGCGGCCCCCTTCTTCTCACGTCGATTTAAAGGAATGTCGTGGACTATTTTGACACCTCATGAATCGGCTCATTGGGATCAACAGCAACTAACCTATGGACCTGGCCTGCCCGCAAGCGAGGCACCTCAGGCAGACGCGTTGGAGGATCTTTGGAAAACGTATTATGCGTCAATCTTTAATCCGGCTCGGATCAAAGTAGACATGATGAAACGTGAGATGCCTGTCCGACATTGGCCCACGCTACCCGAAGCAACTCTGATCGAAGACCTGATTCGCGACGCACCAATGCGTGTCAATCAAATGATTCAAAACCACGAGGGGTTCTCTGAAACTGGTGCTCATTATTTACCGACTGAGAAAGATCTCAAATCACTCCGTCAGTCTGTGAACAACTGCAAGGCGTGTCACCTATGCAATGATGCGACCCAGGCTGTGTTTGGGGTCGGCCCAGATAACGCCCGTCTTGTTCTGGTGGGGGAACAACCGGGGGATCGTGAAGACATTGAAGGAAAGCCATTTGTGGGTCCCGCAGGGAAACTTCTCAATACATCGCTGCGTCAGGCAGGCATCGAACGCCACGATGTCTATCTCACAAATGTGGTCAAACATTTCAAGTTCGAGCGGCGCGGAAAACGAAGGCTTCACCAAAAACCTGACTCCCGCGAAATCTATGCCTGCAGACCATGGCTCGAATCTGAACTCATGGCACTGCAACCTAAAGCAGTGATCTGCTTAGGTGCCACAGCAGCGCAAGCGTTGTTGGGCCGGGACTTTCGTCTCAGTCAACAGAGAGGTGGCATTCAAGTAACGGAATGGAGCGAAGGAACCATCGCCACTTGGCATCCCGCTGCCATCCTCCGCATGCCAGACGAGAATCGAAAACATGAAATGATCGAGCAATTCGTGCAGGACCTCCAAAAGGGTAAGGAGATTCTTGAATGAGCACACTCTTGCAGCAAACGAGTCGCGGTTTCTATTGCCCTCAAGGTGATTTCTACGTCGATCCCCATCGCCCCGTGGGTCGCGCGGTCATTACCCACGCACACACTGACCACGCTCGTTGGGGTAGCCGACTTTACCTGGCAGCGAGATCGAGTGAGCATTTGCTACGCATGCGAATGAGCCCTGACGCTGAATTCCAATTCGCTAATTACGGTGAAACGATCAGCATCGGGGGCGTCAAAGTGAGTTTCCACCCGGCAGGTCACATTCTCGGCTCTGCACAGGTCAGGCTTGAATACCATGGTCGAATCGAAGTCGTTACTGGGGACTACAAACTGGGCAGTGACGCTACCTGCGAAAGTTGGCAGCCGCTACGTTGCCATCTGCTGGTCACTGAATCGACTTTTGGATTGCCCGTGTATCGATGGCCGGAACAAAACTCTGTATTCGACTCGATCAATCAATGGTGGCGTGAAAATCAATCACAGGATCAGTGCAGCATTCTTTACGGGTACGCCGTCGGGAAAAGCCAGAGGATCATTGCAGGACTCGATCCATCGATAGGACCCATCTTTTGTCATGGTGCGGTAGAAAAAGGAAATGAAGCCTATCGCCAGACAGGAGTAGCCCTACCACCCACGATTCACACCTCCAACACTGAAAAGTCGCAGCGTTGGGCTGGAGCAATGATTATCGCCGTTCCGAGTGCACACGGCACACCATGGATAAAGCGTTTTGGAAAAATCAGCACAGCAATGGCCAGCGGTTGGATGGCTATTCGAGGCTCACGGCGACAGAGATCCTTCGACCGTGGTTTCATACTCAGCGACCATGTTGATTGGCCCTCTTTACTTGAGTCAGTGGATGCCTGTGATCCTGAAACTGTGTGGGTCACCCATGGATACTCAGCCGTCGTTGCGCGTTTTCTCCGAGAAGGCGGACGCGACGCAATTTCACTCGATCGGTGGCAACGACCAGATACCGAAGAGGAAGATAGCAGGACGGATAAGAACAGCGAGGAAAAGTCAGAATGAAGCTTTTTTCCGAACTTTACAAGCGATTGGATTCAACCACTCGTACCAACATCAAAATCGAGGCAATGACCCAGTACTTTGGTTGTGCTGAGCCTGCCGACGCTGCCTGGGCGATCTATTTTCTGTCTGGAGAAAAACTTCGACGCCTCATCCCAACCAAACTGTTGCGCCAATGGGCCGCAGAGGAAGCTAACATCCCTACATGGCTATTTGACGAATCTTACAATTCTGTCGGTGATCTGGCCGAAACCATCTCGCTGGTAGTACCTGAGCAGAAAATTGAAACGAAAGGGTCTTTGAGCGAATGGGTTGAAGAACGATTACAGCCCATTCGAACTATGGATGAAGAACAACAACGCAAGGTCGTAACCGATATCTGGCATCAGACCCCTTCAGACGTACGATTTGTCATTCTTAAATTGATCACGGGTGCTTTTCGAGTAGGAGTCAGCAAACGCCTGGTGACTCGCGCCCTCGCGGAACATACAGGGATCTGCGCTGAAGTGCTTGCCCACCGACTGATGGGAAACTGGACCCCAACGCCTGAATCGTTCATTCGATTATCAAACCCAGATGTTGACGATGCTGTCGTCAGCCAACCTTATCCATTCTGTTTGGCGCATGCGATCGATCATAATACTACTCCTGATTCCTTGGGAATGATCGATGACTTTGCGGCGGAATGGAAATGGGACGGAATCCGCGGCCAACTGATCCAACGCGAGTCGCAAATCTTCTTATGGTCACGTGGCGAAGAACTCATGGAAAATCGCTGGCCCGAAATCGAAGCAGCAGCAGCTCTTCTGCCAACCGGGACAGTACTCGATGGTGAGATTTTAGCTACCAAAGCCGATGGTACGGTTCTTCCTTTCTCGCAGTTACAACGAAGAATCAATCGTAAAAAAGTCGGGCGGAAACTGTTGCATGAGGTGCCAGTCGTATTTCACGCATTTGACCTGCTTGAGCAGGACGGAAATGACCTTCGTTCACTGCCATGGAGACAACGCCGGAATCAACTGGAAAGTCTAATGTCACGAGTGCAACATCCGCAGCTTCAAATCACTGAACTGATTCCTGCCCAATCTTGGACAGACTGGACTGAGATAAGAACACACAGCCGTGAACATCACTCCGAAGGCCTGATGCTGAAACGCGTCGACGCTCCCTATGATGTGGGGCGGGTACGTGGCACATGGTGGAAGTGGAAAGTTGAACCATACACCATTGATGCTGTGCTCATTTATGCACAAAAGGGTCATGGCAAACGATCAAGTCTATTCAGCGACTACACATTCGCAGTGTGGAAAGATGATGAGCTGGTACCATTTGCAAAAGCATACAGCGGTCTGACCAACGCCGAACTTCGGGAAGTTGACCGCTTTGTGCGAAAAAACACAAAGGAAGCGTTCGGACCAGTTCGAAGCGTACAGCCAGAATTGGTCATGGAACTTGCCTTTGAAGGCTTGCAAGCCAGCACACGGCACAAAAGCGGAATAGCGACACGATTTCCTCGTATCAGCCGGTGGAGGCATGACAAAGCAGCGAAAGATGCGAACACGCTAGAGGACGTACTTGACCTGCTACCTGAGTCATCAAAGCGTGGTGACCATTGATGAACACTGCTCAACAATCCACACCTGAAACCCCCTCTCAATCTGTCGATCGTTTTTTTCAGTCGATAGGCTGGAAACCATTTCGATTTCAGCGATCGACGTGGCGTGCTTACCGCGATGGATCAAGTGGGCTGGTTCACTCCGCGACGGGAACAGGAAAAACACTCGCCGTCTGGATGGGGCCAATCTTGAAGTGGATGGGAGAAAATCGAAATCACGACAAGTGGCAACCCAAACGGCCACCAGGGTTGCGAGTTCTGTGGATTACCCCACTCCGAGCGCTCGCTGGGGACACTGAGGCATCGTTGCGACAGCCAATCGATCACCTAGGTTTGCCTTGGCGACTTGAATCGAGAACGGGTGATAGTAAAGCCAGTGCAAAAGCCCGTCAGTTGAAACGATTGCCCACAGCCTTGATCACCACTCCCGAGAGCCTATCTCTCATGCTAACGCATGAGAAGCTGCTCGAACAATTCAGTCAACTGGAAGGTGTCATCGTCGATGAGTGGCACGAATTGCTGGGTACCAAACGAGGCATTCAAACAGAGCTCGCATTGTCGCGTCTGAGAAAACTGAATCCTGCACTTCGAACATGGGGTCTATCAGCAACCTTGGGTAATTTGGAACAAGCCAAACAGGCATTGGTCGGTTCTGAACCAGAACACCCAGTCAGAGTCATCGAGGGTTACAGTAAGAAACGTTTGCAGCTTGAGTCGATTATCCCCTCACGTATCGAGTCATTTCCGTGGTCCGGCCACATCGGAACACGAATGGTCCCACAAGTCGCCGAGAAAATCGAGTCCGTTAACAGCACGCTGGTATTCGCCAACACGCGATCACAAACTGAAATCTGGTATCAACAACTGCTAAAACAGCGCCCTGACTGGGCCGGTCGCATTGCCTTGCACCACGGTTCTCTGGATACAAGTGTGCGGCAATGGGTTGAAAAAGAACTTCGAGATGGAACTCTGCGTGCCGTGGTGTGTACCAGCAGCCTTGACCTGGGAGTCGATTACACCGCTGTAGATTTGGTGATTCAAATCGGAAGCCCGAAGGGTGCTGCTCGACTGCTTCAACGTGCTGGCCGGAGTGGTCACCAACCTGATGCGACCAGTCGACTGGCTTTTGTTCCTACGAATGCAATTGAATTAATGGAATTGGCTGCAGCACAGGATGCTATTCGTGCTGGTCATCTTGAAGCGCGACCTCTAATTAAAAAACCTCTTGATGTATTGGCTCAGCATTTGGTGACCGTTGCTATCGGGGGTGGGTTCCACTCGCTCGAACTGCTGCAGGAGGTCCGGAAGACGCAAGCGTATGAATCGCTTACCGACCTCGAGTGGCAATGGGTACTGGACTTCGTAGTTCGCGGTGGTGCTTCTCTTGACGCCTATCCCGAATTCAAACGTGTAGAACGCAATGATGACTTCTATCAGATCACGCAACGACGTGTACGAACCACTCATCGCATGAACATTGGCACCATTGTTTCCGATGCTGCGATGCATGTGAAATACATGAAGGGCAAAACCCTTGGTACTGCAGAAGAATCATTTTTATCCAAGCTCAAACCTGGGGAAAAATTCCTCTTTGCTGGCAGGCTTGTCGAAATGGTCTGTGTTCGTGACAACATTGCTTACGTGAAACGATCCAAAGGAACCCCCGATACTGTCCCCCGGTGGATGGGTGGACGCATGCCGTTGTCGAGTGAACTGAGCAAAGCACTTCGTCAAAAACTGCATGAAGCTTCCCATCAAAAACTGGTAGGGCGTGAAATGAAAGCTCTGACAAGCCTGCTTGAGATTCAACAACGCTGGAGCATCATTCCAAGGGCAGATCAGTTGCTGATTGAGCAGATCAAGACTCGCACTGGGTATCAGATTTTTCTATTTCCATTCGAAGGACGACTGGTTCACGAAGGCTTGGCTGCACTCATTGCTTATCGTATCTCACGAAGCTGTAAAACTACATTTTCGATGGCATGCAATGATTACGGTATCGTACTGCAATCGCCATCAAAAACAGACATTGATCCAAAAACTGCCATGGACTGGTTTTCCACTGAAAATCTCATGGCTGATATTCTTGAGAGCATGAACTGCACCGAGATGGCCAAACGGCAATTCAGACAGGTCGCCCGAATCGCTGGACTGATTCAACAGGGACTACCGGGCTCACGCAAAAACGCGAGACAACTTCAAGCCAGCAGCAACCTGTTCTTTGATGTTTTCTGCGAATACGACCCCAGCAATCTACTGCTGGAGCAAAGCCGCCGTGAAGTGCTCGACCAGCAACTGGAAGCATCCCGCATGCACTCTGCTATGGAACGTATCAATGAAAGCCAAATCATGCTTCAAGAACCACCACGAGTGACACCGCTGGCGTTCCCCCTGCTTGTCGATAAACTGCGCGAGCGGGTCAGCAGCGAGACGCTTGCAGATCGGATTTCCCGGATGCAGGAGCAACTCGAATCAGCCGCAGCAGATACTGGAAAGTGAGTTGTAGTGTGAAGATTCATCTGCTGGATTACGAACTGGAACTGCTTCCGGAAAAGGGTGTTTATTGGAGACAGCACCAGACTCTGTTCGTTGCTGATACGCATTTCGGAAAAGAGGCCACCTTCCGATTCCATAATATTCCGGTGCCCGATGGATCCACGTCTGAAACCTTGCGTGCTATTACGAAGATGGTGAAGCAAACTAGCGCCAAATCACTCGTGATTCTTGGCGATATGTTTCATGCCCGATCATCGCTCTCGAAAAAGATTCGTGAACAACTGCAGGAATTTCGCAAACAACACCAAGCATTGAAAATCAATTTGGTTCTTGGAAATCATGATCGTCCACTGGACACTCTGCCAGCCAGTTGGGAGGTTGATATCGTTCCCATGGGAGAATTCGCCGATGGCTTGGCGATAGGACATGAGCCCGAGAATATTCCGAAAGATGTCGCGATGATGCTGTGCGGGCATCTTCACCCGGCAGTGCGTTTGATCTCAGAGGTAGACCGTACCAACAGACTCCCCTGCTTCTGGTGGCACAAGAAACGCTTGGTCCTCCCTGCGATTGGGGGCTTTACTGGTTGCAGTACAATTAAGCCAAAACCAACTGATGGTGTATGGGTAGTAGCCGAAGGAAAGGTGATTGCTTACCCACGACGCAAATCAAACAGAAATTCTCCATAACCGCTGCCACCTTCGTGATGTAATCAGCAACGATCTGGTGATCCAAAACATCGGAAATCTGCTCTCATTCCTCTCTTGGGTTGGCCCAACACCACTGCGACGTGACCCAACCTCGAGATGTTAATTGATCCGCTGGCTTCAAATCCGTAACATGATGGAAGTGAGAATCGAATCACTCGAAAGGAGCAGCGGTCATCGAAGTCAAATCGGTGGTCAATATCATGGATTTTGCAGCAGACTTCACCGCCATCGACTTTGAAACCGCAAGCCATCAACCTGACAGCGCCTGCCAATTGGGTGCTGTCGTTGTCCGCGACGGGCAAATCGTAGACCAATGCATGTGGATGATCCGCCCCGAACCACTCTATTTCAGCCAAGGTAATATTCGGATCCACGGCATCACCCCAGCTCAAGTTCGCGAAGAATCAAACTTTGGGGATATCTGGGCAGAGATCTCAAACAAAATCGGCAACGATTGTTTAGTGGCACATAACGCCAGCTTTGACATCAAAGTTCTGCTTGCATGCCTTCGCACACATCAGAAAGCGATCCCCGAATTTCATTTTACATGCACACGAGCGATAGCCCGTCGCACATGGCCGCACCATCGCCGTTATGGATTGAAACCACTGTCAAATTGGCTCGGTATTCGCTTTCAGCATCATGATGCGCTGGAAGACTCGATCGCCTGTGCAAAGATTCTGTTGGCAGCCGGAATTGACCGCGAAGCAACGTCACTGGAGCACCTCGAGCAGATTTTGAAACTAAACCGTGGGAAAGCTGGCGATTGGGGCTACCGCGGGGCATCAGGAAAATCGAAAAAGCGAATGAGTCACACAAATCCCAAAGCAACCACCCCGAGCTCCCCAGCAGGCTTACCTTTCCTGTTTCCCAATCAACTGGCGAGTGGTGAAAAACGGGTCCCGAAAGTCGCCGAGTCTGAACCAGAGATCGACATGCAGCGAATTCTTATTCGTGGCGAGTTTGTGCGTCCGTTAAGTGGAAAACGAATCGCATTTTCAGGAAAATTGCGTTGCATGAGCCCTTCTGATGCCGAAACCTTAACAGCACGACTGGGCGGCACTTGGCAGGAAACTGTCGATCAGCAAACCGATTACCTCGTCATGGGATCGAGCAGAAAATCTTCAACATCCATAGATGGTCCCGACAACGCTCATCTTGCGCAGTGTTTTAGTGAGGCAGGACATACGGTAAAAGTCGTCGACGAGCAGGCGTTTTTGAAGCTTGTGATGTCATACGACTGAACCACAGTACCCCGGCATGAAGAGTACCTCGGTGTAGCGAAGCAATCTTGTGTCTTTTCAAAAAATACATCGACTCAATGCCAATCAACTTTTTCAAATAACACTGGCTTTCAAACGCTATATTCCACCCAAGACGGGCTCTGGCTTACATCATAGTGTGTTGGATCGTTGGTCATTTCTGATTCTGTACCACCCTGTAACGAACATTGCTCGATTGGCGTTTATCCCATGAATTACGGTCTTATTCTTCTTCTCGTTGGTCTGGTTGCCGCTCACTTGGCTGCTCAGAGCCCGACTGTTGATGCCCAAGAAAAGGATCAGGACAGCCTCGTGGAGGAGGCAAATTCCTTGAATAAAAAAACGCCCACTGAATCAGCCGCTCCATTCAATGTGCCCTTCAAAACATATGGTGGGACACAATTCTGGACAGATCATCTACACACCCATGGTTACCGTATTCAATCGAATTGGATGACCAATCATTGGCGACTACTTGATGCCACTGACGTCCGCCGCGCTTGGGGCACCAGGAAGCAGTGTGAAACTGCTTTGAGTGATTTGCTGAGCGACAAGAAAGATGAATCCGAAGATAAGGAATACGTCGTTCTGTTGCATGGCCTGATGCGCTCGCACCAATCCATGCGATCCATGGAAAAAAAGTTACAGACGGCTGACTGTGGAACAGTCTTGCGTTTCAGCTACGCGAGCACCAGAAATACGATTGGAGATCACGCAGCAGCCCTTCAAGAGGTACTCACGGCCTTGCCCAAAGACGCGAAGATTTCCTTTGTGGCTCATAGCATGGGGAATATCGTCGTTCGTCATCTGCTTGCAGATTTGAAAGAAGAAGGTGATCCAGATGGTCTGCTGCAGCGATGCGGATGCATGGTCATGCTAGGGCCTCCCAATCAGGGTGCTGCTATCGCTCGACGTCTGGCTTACACCAAAGTGTTTGGTCTTGTCGCAGGTAAAACCGGCCTGCAACTCGGACCTAACTGGGAACAACTGGTTGGAAATCTTGCCATTCCCGAATTTCCGTTCTCGATTATTGCTGGTGATCTGAGCCAAAAAAATGTTCGCAATCCAATTCTGGGTGAAAACAGTGACTTTGTTGTGCAGGTGGAAGAAACCCAACTCGAGGGTCATGAAGCATTCACCATCGTGCCGGTGTTACATAGCACATTGATGAAAAATCCGAAGGTGCAACAACTAGTCGTTGACTTTCTTAAGTCGCACTAAATCTGCCATTTCGAACAGCAGTGCGTCTCTTTCTCAGGGGCGATGAACTGCGAACTCATGAGCCATAGCAACGTGCCTCGACCAAGACAATCGTCCTTGATCCAATGCCCGCACGAGATCTAATCCGCATAAGATCGACAGCGTCGCTGATTCTGTCCATCAAAACGACACCCAATGAACGTACTGGGCGATTGTGATACAACTGAAGTTGAGGTCATCATGTCCGGTCTCTAGCAGCAGAAGAGAACGCCCGAAAAGTGGCTGTCGTAAAATAAAGCGAACGCAGACGTCAATTGACACCTGCGTTCACGATAGAATAGCCGCTAAAATAATGATGGGATTAGATAAGATCTGGACGCCCACCCGATGTCCGCAACAATCGTTCCGGATTTCATCAAAGCAATGTAAATGGCTGAACCAGATGGAAAGATTATTGATCGGAAGGTCATCCTTGTAAAGGGTGAATTTCAATGAGCTTGAATGACACCAGGAATATCCCGGAATTGCTGAGAATAGGGGGGAAAATCTCTCTTCTGCCGGTCATTCATGGGAGTGGGCAGTTTGCGGTTACCGTGCGTCGTTGGATGCTCGAGCACGCTTTTGACTGCATCGCTGTCCCGCTGCCATCATCATTTCGAACCGCTGTTGAATCCGCTGTTTTGGAATTACCACGACCCTCCATCGTGATCCAACCTCCGACCACTGCTTTCACCGAAGAACCGGAAAATTGGGCGATCAACGAATGGAATCCTGAGGAAGCGGAAACTGAAGATCTGGATGCTGCGACCTGCAGCTATATCCCGATTGACCCATGCCAAAGCGTGATCATGGCGATCCGTGCCGCGATGGGTGAACATATCCCCCGAGAATACATCGACTTGGAAACGGATCCATTTCGCCCTTATGCCACGACAATGCCAGATCCATTTGCGGTCCGCCACGTGGCACCTGAAAAATTCGCCGCTGCAGTCCTACCAACAATTGTCCCACCGCCAGACCAACAAACATCTCAACGCATGGTTCACATGGCTTGGCGACTACGGCAATTGGAAAATCGATACCAACGCATCCTGTTGGTGACAAGTGTTTTGCATTGGCCATGGATTCGCGATGCCTATACACAATTGGGAATTCGTTCCGACACCCCCGCAAAAAGTGAAGTAGCAGCGTCTCTGGAACTGCCGAATGACGATGATGTACAGGCCCCTGTTCGGTACGCCGTAAAGAATCGCACACTGATGTTTCTGTTTGGAGAATTACCCTACATCACCGGCCTTTATGAACGAGCAAGATCAGAACTGGAAGAAGATGATGATCTGCAAATTGATGGGGTCAAAGAACTCCTGATCGCCGCTCGCGACGCTTATCGTCGAGACCTTGGTAACCGAGCTAGACGTATCACTCCTCTGCATTTGTCAAAATGTTTGCAATACATTCGCAATCTGTCTTTGATTCATCGCCGCATGACACCAGATTTGATCACAATCGTGACGGCAGCCAAACAGATTTTGGGAGATCAATTCGCACTACATGTGGCTGAACTTGCAAATGACTACCGTTACTCTGAAACAGAAGAAGAACACACTGAACTGGAAGAAGTCACCTTAGGAATCGACCAAGCTCGACTTCCGGATGGAGAAATCATATCACTTGTGAATCGGTTGCCGGGACCACCAATGACATGGTGTACTCTTGAACTGAAACGGCGTCCAAGCAAATCAGAGTCCGATCAATGGAAGTACCGGTGGAATCCGTATAGCCAATGCAGCTATCCGCCGGAGGATGACCGAATTGAAAATTTCAGAACACGAGTTTTTGAGCGTGCGCGCTCAATCATGGGCAACGACCTGGCAAAGACTGAGAAGTTCACAACCAGTGTCAAAGATGGCATTGATATCCGAGATACTCTCAGACATTGGTATGAGAAACAAATCTATGTTAAGGTCGTCCCACCAAGTCGAGGCACGCTTGATGCTTGCGTGATGCTGTTCGATTCACCTGCTGATCCCCGCGATTATCCATGGCGTACAACGTGGTTCGCGGAACATAAAGATGAGTCAACCCTCTCCTTTTATGCGACCAACTATGAGGAGGAAATGGTTGGTCCAGGGATCGGCATGGGCATTTATGGAGGCGCTCTGTTTCTCTATCCCCCTGTAGGGATCCCCGACGTCTGGACGGATGCACGACTTGACTACACAGAAACACTTGAAGAACGTTTGTTAGCTGCAGCCTGCGTCCATTCTCGAGGGAAGCAAATCGCTGTGCTGTCAGCGCTGCCACCGGGCAACGGCTTTCGGAAATTGGCAAGACGATACCGCAAACATCTTGTACATGTCTCACTGAATTCTTTCAGTGATGAACAGGTCCAGCAATTGCGCACTGTGCATGTATTGAATGGCAGTGAAGTCCGAAGCTACGCTGAGGAATTCATCCGAAAAGTATGAGCAACGAGGATTTGTGAGGGGCTTCCTCAATACGGCGATACAAATTGGACTGGTGTCGCAAACCGGCGGGTAAGTGACTAATTCCCCGCTGCCCGCCTTTGTGCTGCCCGCTGAGCGTCGAGAACTGCGTCCTCCAGTCGACGCCCCCCCCGTTTTGGCAAGTCCTCCTGGGGAACCAAGGGTGGCACGGTCCCGCCATTCTGTTGCCGCAAAGCGGCACTGTAGACTCCGATGACTCCCGATTGAAGCAATCGACCTGGAGGAAGAAAAAAACGACCAATCCCTCGACCTTGGAAATTAACATCCTCAATGACATTGGGACTCTTACCAGTTCGATCAATCGCTACCGACTGCATTGCCCATTCATGAATCACAAATTCGTATCGAACCGGTGACTGATATTCGGTCACAACTTCCCGAGCCCGTGTATATCCATAAGGATTCATGACACGAAACTGCTCAATGCGTTTCCCGCCTGCATCACGAATCAATTCAACACTAGCCGATGATTTCGATTGAATTCGAATCGTTCGGCTTCTTGCTGATTCCTGAAGATCACGAATTCCAACTTGAATTTCGCGACGACCGTCATTTACCAACTTTAATCGCGCCGGGGGCAGCGGTGGATTAGGAATAACAATGCTATTAAGCAAAACGGATTGCGGATGTACCCACCAGCCACCATACCCATACACCTGAGGATCAAACCCAGGTCCATACCACTGCCAAGGGTACAGATGTGGTTGTGGATAAGACTGGTGCCGAGAATGGAACCCGTGCCTTGGAAATAACTGACCTGGGAAAAAAACAGGGGCCCCAAAGGTAAAGGGTGGCACAATCTGTCCACGCCGCAATCTGACCACTCTGTGCGTATTAATGAAGCGCGGACGTGGATCTCCCAAACCTGCCGTTTGCATCACACCCACACATGAACGTGGAAATCTGAGTGCCCGATCAATCTTAGGACTGTAATAACCAACGAATTCACCACCCAGTGAATCAAAAGATGGGTCACGACAAAAAGTTGCTCGCTGACCAGCACGACTTTGAACCGAAATTTGCCCGCCTTCAATGCGGGCGGTCGCCGTCACTTCACCCGTTGGCTCAACCAGATCAAAGGTTTGCTGTCCACTTACTGGAACACTAAGGAGTGTGAGCACCAGTAAATTAAGAACAACATTGATGGACATTTTCATTTCCACGCTCTCCGATAATCGTCACTCATGAACAAGCTGTTGTAATAAGCTTCCTGCTGTTTCAAACACCCACAACGGCTGAATATAGAAGAAGTTCATTCCTATTCCAAAGCAACCCCAAACCAAGGTCCAAGCCAGCACCGAAGGATAAGACTTTCGAATCCGAAAACACTTTTTCGGTTTCTACGGCCAAGTATTCAACCCAACCTAGAACAAGCTCTTACCCTCTTCGATTACCGATTTGGAACAGCAACATCATGCAGGATTGCTCTCGTTTCGTCGTCGAGGACAACAATAGCAAATCGGCTAGCTCTCTGTGCATCTGCGGCACTAACACTGGATAATCAAATGGCTTATGCGAGTCGATCTAACCGCTGTTGTAAAACTTGACATAAGTCAGCGAAACAGGCTGATGCGATCCCGTATCAGTAGTCGGAATCCCGGCGAAATGCACCTTGTCAAATCACCACCATTATAAAGAGCTGTTAATCGAGAAGCTCCAAAAACCACTTCGGACAACAATATTTGTCGTTGTTGCAGTTCATCCAGTTCCAGTTTCCTCACACCATTTGCAACATCAAATTCGATAGTTCCGGTGCGATTTGGTTGTACTGGACCTTGTGCTCGTCAGTAGCGATCAAACCATCCCGATCTATATCCGTATTCACCAGCCTTGCATGATGGCGATAATACGAGACAGTGTTGATCTGATAATTCCAAAGTATGATTTTCGGTAAATTTTTCAGACAAATTGCCGCTGACGATCAGTCATTGTAACGATGGCCAATCATTCCTCGCCATTACGTAAGACAAACCAATCTGGCAGAAATGCCTCTATGGGTTCCAACATTCCGGCTATCTGATCGAACAGATAATGATAAAAGTAATGTTCATCACTGCCAGGAATCAACTCCGTAGGCATCACCTCGCAATCCTTGGACAAGGCATAATACTCCATCTAACTAATAGGCTCATCATGAACGGGCCGCAGAGCGACCAGCACGTACACCAATAACGGAGTGGGTACGAGCTGAAAACTGACTGGGTCAACCATGAACTTGGCAAAGATTACCACCCAAAGTAATCAGCGAAATGCACGACAAGCTGGCTGACTTGCCGTGATGCTGGATAGACAATGAATTGATCGTTTTGCCACCACACCGATCGCTGAATCGTCACCCATTTTGACGACGCTGAATGCCGATTATCAGCGAACAATCCTTATCATTCGCTAATTGTCGCGCGAACCAATAGCACTGCAACATACATGAGTGCGAAGAACATTTTTACATCCACAAGAATGTCAGATGCGTGGTAAGGATTACAGCAACCTCCGAATTGCAACCAGCAACTCGTCAATCATCTCGGCTTCGTGTGCAGCAGAGAGTGAAATCCTCAATCTCGCCGTGCCCTCCGGTACAGTCGGCGGACGAATCGCCGGGATATAAAATCCACTCTTTGCCAACTGTGCGGACACTTCAATCACTCGCGGATCCGTTCCCACAATGACCGGAATAATCGGCACGGACGCTTCTAGCTTGCTCGTCACGTTGACCGAGAGTTCTGAACGCACTTGGCGAGCCAGCTTTTGAACCCTCTGCCTTCGCTCCGGCCGCGTCCTGATCTCACCAATCCCGGCCAATGCCGCACTGACTGCCGATGGAGCCAACGAAGTGCTATAGATCAGCGACCGGCAATGATTGATCAAGTGGTCAACGATGACACGAGGAGCCGCCACAAAGCCACCTTGGCTACCAACTGCTTTACTCAACGTACCAATCCGTATCGCTATCTTACTTTTCACACCCAGTGCATCACAAACACCAGAACCATCAGTTCCAAGAACCCCCGTCCCGTGTGCTTCATCTGCTATCACACACGCATCGTGCTGTTCTGCTACTTCCTGCAAACAGTCCAACGGTGCGATGTCTCCGTCCATCCCAAAAATTGTGTTTGTCACAATCCAAACGCGGGAAAATTCCCTTCGTCGCTGCTGCAAAACCTGATCTACTTTCTGCCAATCTCGATGCGGATACACCACACACTCGGCACGTGACAATCGACATCCATCGATTAACGATGCGTGATTCAGTTCATCGCTCAGAATCAGGTCTCCCGCCTCAGCCAGCGTGCTCACTGCACCACTACATGCTGCAAAGCCAGTAGGAAACAAAACAGCAGCTTCCGTTTCCTCCAGCTCTGCAATCTGTTTACTCAGTTGCTCGTGACTGATCGTCCAACCAGACAAAAGCGCACTGGCCCCACTGCCGCCTGCAACACGTAGGTCCAAGTCAGCGTTGCCAATCGAAAGCTCCCCATAATGATCTTGATTGCCACGCATCTCCATACCTAAACCGAGATAATCGTTAGCACCAAAATTCAGTAACCGACGACCATCAGGATCGATCACATGAACACCATCAAGCTCGCGTGCGACCAGATTTCGGAACCGCTTATGCTCCCGAAGACACTGTTGGCGTTGCGTTAAATAATCAAAACTGGTCATCAAACTGGTTACACAAACTGGTTACACAAACTCATCATCGAACACAATCATCCCGGCGGCCAATCAAGTTTACGACCGCCCAATACATGAAAATGCAAATGCATGACTTCTTGGCCACCGTCCTCGCGTGTGTTCGCAACAAGGCGATACCCGGAACTCAGCCCCTCTGCCTCCGCGACCTTAGATGCAACCTGCACACAACGTCCCACAATCGCTTCATCTTCATCTGACAAATCGGCAAGTGAAACAATTTCTTTTTTGGGGATCACAAGAAAATGCGTGGGAGCTCTCGGATTTATATCACGAAATGCAAGGCAGAGTTCATCCTCATGCAGAACATCAGCAGGGATCTCACCTGCAATGATTTTAGAAAAGATCGTCGTCATCAAAAAATCCAAATAGAAACACGTTACGGCTTTCGCCACACACTTTATGACCAGTATCCCGACGCAAACTGCGCACACGAGACAGCCAATGCTACCCAACGGGTTCGTCATTTTATATTGTTGGCCGAGCCATTTCGGCCTGCTAAATCATCACCTTGCCAGGAACCTCCGTCGAATACTCATCCTAACAGTGACGTGGAATCATATCTCTGACGACAGGTCACGATAGCAGATGAACCGCAGTGATCGAATCAGTCTCGCTGTAAATCCAAGCCTCACGGCAAATACTATCAGTAAACCATCCTGAGTTTTCTACTGAAGCCTCCCCACGACAGACAACTCCGGGCGGTTTTGGGCTCGCACGTATGAATCTCCTGATTTCAGCTACGAAGTCCATCGGAATCACAGAATTGCCGGGGGTGGATCTTGTTGTAGGTTGCATATTCCACTACCTACTACTCGAACCCTGCTACTCGAACCGTACCACTCACCGCCCTATCGTTTTGCTGGGACACCTGTTCCGGAAATCCTAATGACAGCAAAACCTCAAATGACAGCAAAACCATTCATAAGTCCCCGCTGATGAATTCCGCTACTACGCTTCAGCAGTTGCTACATGGATCTCCAAGTGAGCGTGCAACAGCAGCTGAACATCTTGCTCAACAAGGCACTGCAGCCGCATACGCTGCAAGTGAACTCACTGCAGCCTGTGGTGATACCGAGCAGGTAAGCGATTGGGCAGTTGCCGCATTGGAACAGCTGGGACCACCGCCATCTTGCGTCATTGATTCACTGGCGACCATGGCACAATCGAAAAAGATGCTGACCGCGTATTGGGCAGTAACCCTCTTGGGCCGAGCAGGTCCTGATGCAGCGCTTCACCAACAAGTGCTGGTAACTTTATTGCAAGACTCCAAGGACATGGCGGTGCAGGAGAAAGCAGCGTGGAGCCTTGGCCGCATGCAGGCAGATTCGTGGGAAGCAAAGCAGGCACTGCAACAAGCTGCACAATCACCTGAAACGCGACTTTCGCGTGTTGCAGCGAAAGCACTGCAACAAACGTAGAAGCAGACAGATCAAATTACAAAACGCGATCACGGGCATGGAGGCCTGGCATGGCTCGCAGAAAATCCAAATTTTCGTTATTGATGTGGTTGCTCTTCAGTGGCCTCACAGGAAGTGGAATTACGGGCTACTTAAGACCCAACATTCCTATCATTGGCCCCATGATTGCTAAGTTCACCGATAAGGGTGAGAACCGTGGGGCAGGTAGTGGAAATCTACTGACGGAATCAGCAAATGGCCTGCTTCATGGCGAAGCATCTGGTGGTTATGGCGGTTCAACTGCTGCCGGTCGACTTGCATCGGCGAGGCAGCCTTCCAATGGGCAACAACAGGGTACCGTCCAACCCGCCACGGCTGCGGGAAGCCAAGGAAATGGGAATTTATTGATAGCCAGTTTCAACATTCAAGTGCTCGGTCAATCAAAAATTTCCAAACCTGGCATGAAGGAACTATTAGCTCACGTGATTCGGCAATTCGATCTCGTTGCCATCCAAGAGGTTCGCGCGAAGGCAGACAATGTCATTCCTGATCTGGTCGCCACCATCAACTCCAATGGCAGCCGATACAACTTTGTGATCGGTCCCCGACTGGGTCGAAGCAACAGCAAGGAACAGTACACATATGTGTTCAACACCAACACGGTGGAACATGACCCATCATCGGTTGGCACGGTCAATGACCCAAAAGACCTTCTACATCGCGAGCCATTCGTGACTCGATTTCGAGCAAGAACGCAATCACCCGCTCAGGCATTTACATTTTGGATGGTAAATATTCACACCGATCCTGATGAAGTTCCCGAAGAAGTGGATGCCCTAGCTGATGTATTTCAGGTCATGCAAAAAGCCCGTGCTGACGAAGATGATGTGATTCTGCTCGGGGATCTGAATGCAAGTGAAAAACAGTTGGGCAGACTGGGAAGACTTCCTGGGATGCGATGGACAGTCAGTGGTGTGACCACCAACACTCGAAAGAACAAAGCTTATGACAACATTCTGTTCCAAGGGCAGGCAACCCGTGAATACACCGGTCGCTGGGGGGTTTATGACTTGGAGCGCAATCTTGGACTGAATCGCGAACAGGCACTGCAAGTATCTGACCACCTGCCTGTCTGGGCTGAGTTTCGTGTCTGGGAGGCACCCCCGCCCACAAATTCTGTAGGACGTCCGTCCCTTGACAACTGACATTCCGTATCAGGTGCACTCGCGACCGAATGCTTGAGCACAGTGCAATTGCCCTGCGAGCGGTCCAGCCATTCACCCAAGCTTGAATCTGGCTGCAGGGACAAGCACAGTCCAAAGTACTGCCCAAACAGAAGTTCAATGACCATTTCTTGCCAAACAACTGAAAATTCTGGCCCACCACAAGCACTCACTCAATTCACTGATTGAGTGATTTGGAAAGGACTTTCTTGAGTCCGTAAACAGGTGTCAACTCTAACGACAACTGCAGGCGTTTCGCCTCCTCTGCCTGGCCAGACGCCCGTAACTTATTCATCAACAGATGACTTGGGCCAGTCTGAATCGCCATCGGCAACGCCGCAATTTGTTTCTCCCAAGTTGCCTGCAGAGCAGCGACCTGCGGAGGCGGTGTGACGCGCCAGGACAAAATCCGTGCAAGCTGAGAGATATCTCGCGATGTCCCAGAATCCTTCACCAGCTCGTTGATAATCTGCAACCCTTGATTGCGGTCTGCTGACGAGAGCAACCAGCTAGCCGCCACGAGTCGTACAACGGCGGAAGGATCCTGAGCCCTTTCGCTTGCAGCACGAACGACTGCCGCAGGCTGAGCTCCATTTTCCCAAGCGATCGGCAGCCACGCCAAGACCATCGCTGGCAATGGTCGGCGATCCAGTTGCCCGACCAATTCCAATGCTACGGGAGCTCGACCACTGAGCCAGGCGCTATTGGCCGACAGCATGGTGAGCCATTGCTGCCGCCAAACCGGAGGACGGCTCTTCAATGCGGCTGGCAAACCAGAAAGTGATTGTGCGTACTTTCCCTCTTTGAAAAGGTCAATCAGACCCGCTTCGAGGTTGGAAATCTGTTCAGGTTCTACCCACAGTACTCGTGCTGCTGAAGTAACAGTTTCGGTATTCTGCCCCGCTCGAATCACACGAAATTGTTCCGCATCGAAAGCAACAACACTACCTGTAAACGACTCGATGCTGCGTGGATACCAATCTCCTTGCCCGACAGTTGGCCGAGCTGGCTCCAACCAAATTCGATCCGCAGCCCGAATCCAATCGGTATAGGTGACGGAACAAACAACAATAAGCAAAAAAACTGACAAACGCATTGTACTTACATGCCTTAGTATCACGCAAAAGTCGACGCTCAAAAACAACTGCATCGAATTCGTGTTGCTCTTACACGAGATCATGGCGAATCAGGAGTCGCTACGGGCCGAGCGTTACTTGTTGGTAGGGAATCATTTTGTTGGACGATAGGAGGCGGTGATCCTAACCTACGGATATCAACATACTGATACTGGCCTCGATTCTGGGCGGCAAGATCACGAAGAAACGTATCCGTGGGCGCTGCAGGGTCAGCACCAAATTCGATGGTATGGATGGTCGCGCCACTGGCATCGGCAAGATTTCTGATCTCCCGCAACTCACTGGATGACAATCGCGGGATCCTCGCATCAGTCAAAAAGAAGATAACATCAGGTGACATCCGCAGAGCCATCTTTAAAGCTGACTCATGCTCAGTACCGCCAAATGCGGAAATCGAACGGATATAGTTCTCAGCAAGAGCCACATAGGATTTCTCCCCGGAAAACAACTGATCTGGAACACCTGAAAGCTGAAAGGCTTTTGGCTTATCGTTGTAGAAGATCAGCTGAAAGCTTTGACGTTCGGTGAGCGTTCGGAGACTGCGAATGAGTTCAGACTTAGCAGCCCTCAACGGCTTGCCACCGAAACCATTCATGCTATCGGAACGATCAAAAACGTAGACAAACCGCGAACCACTACCGGATACTCCGAACACCATGGTGGTTGCCTCGGCAGAGTCACTGGCAGACTGAACCCCTGTGCCCCTTGAGAACGCATCTCCTGACAAATCACTCTGCCCGGCCAAGCCATCACCAGAAACTGGTTGAGGCGTAGCCTGCATGGATTCCAAAACCCCCGGCAAATCCAGCGGCGGGGACAAGTCAGCAGGTGGTGCTGCTGACGAGGCAGTCGAGCTCGTTGCCATATCGTCGGTAACTTCCCTTTGTGGCTCAACCACCTCCTTGATCTCCTGATAACGATCGCGGTCCGGCAGACGATGTACTAAGGCGATTCCCACCGGCCGATCCACCATGGCTTCAGTTCCCTGAGGCTTTTGGGACCAAATCAGGCCCAAAGTTGTCAGTAGGATGACGTGCAGAATCACCGACATCAGTAGGGCAGATCCGGGACGTTCAGGAGGCACCATTTCCGCTAATTCAGCGTTCATGGTGGACGTCGAGAAGGTTTCAAGCGGTTTCATGGCACCCATTGTTCTAACGCATTTCATCAAAAAGTGCGCGTATGTTGGCTGACAACGCAATGAGGACGCTTCTCAGGAGGCCCTTTGCCAACTAATTTATTGAAAATACGAAGTTCAAAAACCTATCCCACCCCTGTGGTGGCTGAGCCTGGAGAATCCCGTCGTGAGCAACGCTCGATATCTGTTTACTAGTGAATCCGTCAGCATGGGCCATCCCGATAAATTAGCGGACCGTATTTCCGATGGCATTCTTGATGCTTTGCTGGAGCAGGATCCCAACAGTCGCGTGGCTTGCGAAACGATGGTCACCACTGGCATGGCAGTCATCGCAGGTGAAATCTCAACCAATGCCCGAGTCAGCTACTCTGATGTTGTGCGTGAAGTTATCAATGAAGTTGGCTACACCGACGACCAAATGGGAATCTGCGGTGATACCTGTGCAGTCATGGTTTCGCTCGACACGCAAAGTCCTGACATCGCTCAAGGCGTTGATTCGGACGATGCGGCCGGAAAAGAAATTGGTGCTGGTGACCAGGGGCTGATGTTCGGTTATGCGTGCAAAGACACCCCTGAACTGATGCCGTTACCGATTGCTCTATCACATCGCATCATCAATCGCATTACCGAGGCACGATTCAACAAAGAAGTGGATTGGTTACGCCCTGACAACAAGAGTCAAGTCACTGTCGAATACGAAGGTAACACTCCTGTTCGAATCGACACTGTCGTGGTCAGTGCACAGCACAGCCCTGATGTGTCCAATGAAGAAATCAAGTCTTTTGTCATCGAGCACGTGATAAAACCATCGTTGCCTACCGAACTAGACAAGGGTGATATCAATTACCACATCAACCCGACGGGCAAGTTTGTTGTCGGTGGCCCTCATGGCGACTGTGGCTTGACCGGTCGAAAAATCATTGTCGATACCTACGGTGGTTGGGGCCGTCATGGCGGTGGTGCATTCAGTGGCAAAGACTCAACCAAGGTTGATCGTTCCGCTGCATACATGGCACGCTACGTTGCCAAGAATATCGTCGCTGCTGGTTTGGCTGAACGTTGCGAAGTACAACTCGCCTATGCAATTGGTGTCAGCGAACCCGTCAGTGTTCATGTCGACAGTGAAGGAACTGGCAAGATCGATGATGCCCGACTGTGCGAACTGGTGCGTGAACACTTCCCTCTAACACCCAGAGGAATCATTGAGCACCTCGAACTTCGGCGCCCAGTATTCCGCCAAACAACGGCTGGCGGTCATTTTGGTCGCGAAGGTGATGGCTTCACTTGGGAACAGACTGACAAAGCAGAGGCATTGGCTGCTGCTGCTGGAATCCCAGCAACGGCCTAAGTTGTGCGTCTGGTTTGGACAACCGACCTGCACCTGAACTCTGTTCCCACACATGAGTGGGAACAGTGGGTTCGGAAGACCAGCGCCCTGAAAGCCGATGGCATGGTGATTACGGGCGACATCTCTGAGGGTGATGATGTTGTGCCGCAGTTGCAACGCATCGTCAGTGAGATCAACTTGCCCATCTATTTTGTCTTGGGTAATCATGATTTCTACGGCAGCAGCTTCCAAGCCACACGGAAAAATGTAATCCATGCATGCCGTGATTCCAGCCAATTGCATTACCTGACAGACCTTTCTGCCATACAAGTGTCTGCGGGGACTTACCTCTTGGGTGAGGATGGTTGGGCCGATGGAACCGTTGGGAATTACGAAGAATCAACGATACATCTCAATGACTTTGAACGAATTGGTGATTTCAAAGCGTCTGGCCAATTCGCCTGGAAACAAAAGCTGTGGGATCTTGGTAATGAGTCGGCAAAACGCTTGCGGAACAAATTAGAACAGTTGCCGGACGATACTCATCAGATACTCATATTGACCCATGTACCTCCGTTTCGAGAGGCTTGTTGGTACGAGGGCAAGACGACCGACGACAACTGGGCACCATTTTTTGTTGCTGGACAAGTTGGAAATGCACTTCTCGACTTCAGCCAACTGAGACCAGACTGCAAAATGACTGTGCTTTGCGGTCACACCCACCATGCTGGATTAGCCAAAATGACAGCTAACCTGCAGGTTTATACGGGAGCCGCGATCCCTGGTCACCCCGACATTGAAGCCACCATCACAGTGTCTTCGGGTGAGCTCGCTTTTGCACCACAGAAAGATATTGACTGACTCATTCGGACACGAGTCACCCTGTCAATGATTCACAAAGGCCCAATGAGCAGAACTTTCACATGCATACTGTTCAACTTCTGTATTGGCTCCACAGTGACATCAGTTCTACCAGATGCTCAACGGCCGCAACCATTTCGTCTAAACAAGCAAACTCAGTGACAGCGTGGATATTATGTTGCCCGCTGGACAGGTTCGGTGTTGGCAATCCTTTTTCGGTCAATTGACTGCCATCGGTGCCACCACGAATACTCTCACTCGTGTACTCAACGCCAAGATTCTCAAATGCCTGTTTTGCAAGTGTCACAGCTTCAGGCAGATCGCTCAAACCATCTCTCAGATTTCGATACTGGCGTACGATTTCTACATCGGCTTTCAAACCGGGCATTGCCCCTAACACGGCGTCTACAGTTTCCTGCAATTGCCCAGCATAGGTTTTCAAATCTTCTGTTTCGAAAGATCGCAAAATCAGCTCGACAGTGGCTGATCCTACACCACCTTCGATTGTATATGGATGGATAAATCCCTCACGCTCATCAGTGGTCTCAGGTGAACAGGTTTCTTTGGGTAACTTCTCCACAAAATCAGCTGCTGCTCTGATAGCGTTCACCATCCGATCCTTCGCAATCGATGGATGAATGTTGTGCCCCTCAAAGCGAACAATTGCAGCATCGGCCGAGAACGTCTCTTCATCAATCACAGCGGCGCCACCGCCATCAAGCGTGTATGCGACGGTCGCATTTAGTTTTTCCAAATCGATCTTATCCGTACCACGACCAATTTCTTCGTCGCATGTGAACAGAACTTTCACAGGTCCATGGGCCAAATGTGGATTCTCAACTAGGGTCGCCACCAATTCCATGATGATTGCGACACCAGCCTTATCATCACCTCCCAGAAGAGTATTCCCGTCAGTCGTGACCAAAGTCATGCCAAGCATGGACTTCAAGGCAGGGCATGATTCAATATCGATCACTTTCCCGCTGGGCAACTTGATATCACCACCTTCATAGGACTGTATGACCTGAGGCTGAACATTTTCTCCGGGTGCCTCGGGAGATGTATCGAGATGGGCCACCAGTGCTACGGTCGGTCCTTGCCCCCCGTTGCTGGCAGGTATAGTCCCCCAGACCAATGCATGTTCATCCTGACACGCGTCTTCAATCGTCAATTTCTGAAGTTCCTCGAGTAACAATTTACCTAATTCCCACTGACCGGATGAACTTGGATAGCCATCACTGCTCGGGTCGGCAGAGGTACCCACCTGCACATACGACAAAAAACGTTGAAGAAGTCTTTCACGGTTGATCTGAACGCGATCGGCACTGGCAGCGGTCATATTGATTTGCAGAAAACGGGGAAAGAGGACGTGTCAGTCGGGTCCGTTAGAACACAGAACCGGTAAGTTATACATTGTGTCACTGAATCAGAAACTGTTTTTAACACATCGCGGGCAATCAGAAGATGAGCGAGAAAGTCGCACACCTCGTATTTGACGTCGAGAGCATTGCTGATGGAGACCTGATTTCAAAAGTTCGTTATCCCGACCAAAACCTGAGCGACAGCGAAGCAATCGCAACGTATCAGGACGAATTGATGGAACAGCGCGGGACAACTTTTATTCCACATACGTTCCAAATACCCATCGCTGTCGTGATCGCAAAAGTCGCGGCCAACTTACAATTGCTCGATATCGTATCCATTGATGAACCCGAATTTCGACCTCACGTCATCACTGAAAACTTCTGGAGAGGGTGGGAAGCATATAAAAATCCGCAATGGGTCACCTTCAATGGACGATCATTTGACATCCCCTTGATGGAACTTGCGGCATTTCGGTTCGGCATTTCCCTGCCAGCGTGGTTCAGATCAGATGGCTACAAATCGCCAAGGAACCGATTCAATTCAACTGCTCACCTGGATCTGCAGGATGTGCTGACCAACCATGGGGCCGCAAGGTGCAATGGTGGATTGAATCTTGTCGCGCAACTACTTGGAAAACCTGGCAAAATGGGACTGACCGGAGACAAGGTCCAAGAGCAGTGGGATGCAGGCCATAAAATGGCCATCAGTGACTACTGCCGCTGCGATGTTCTGGACACCTATTTCGTCTTTCTGCGAGCGCAAGTGCTCACGGGTAAAATCTCGCTGCAAGAGGAAATCGAATTGGTAGACGCCGCAAAAAAGTGGATTGAGAAAAGAACTGAGACATGCGAGGCGTATGCTTCGTATCTTGCCAGTTGGAGCAATTGGAAGAATCCGTGGGAAACCACTGAAAGGGAAGCGAATAGCGATTCAACGTGAAGATCCACGTGAAACGCTACGTGAAACCGTAGCTCACCCTCACAAATTCACCTTTACCTCATCAACCCCGTCTGGCTACTGTCCGAAATGTAGAGAAGCGTCATTGTCGGGCGTTCTCTCTTTTGACCTGCGCCAACTTTTACCACTTCGAATTTTATCAATGGCTGGACACGGAAGTCTTCGCCCAAAAAATCTGCTCTCAAAATTACCTGTCATGGTAATGCGATGGAAATACGTCGAAGCGTGCTTGCAATTAGCCATCCTGCCTTTTCTCGTGTTGCTGTGTTCAGGAGAGCAAACTGCAATAGGTGATCCTGGAATCAACCTGCAAACTTCACGAAAAAACACCCTTGATATTGCTCTGGATTTTGACTGGGCAGTCCAGGAGGCACAGTACTGTCACTTACGATTACGATTGCTTGATGACTCTGCCAATCATGGGTACATGATCCATGAACTCACTAATCAATCTGATTCCGACAAAACGGTTGCAGCCTTCTCGCTAAATGAAGACGCGACTCAAGTGACTTTTCACCCACGCGGACAAATCAATTCCGTACGTGTCAGGCTACGGGTGCAGGGCACACCCGAAACGCGAATTGTTATCGAATCACTGAACGATCCCCGGAACCCAGCGGGAGTTCAAATTGCGCAACCAATACGTGAAATCAGCTTCGCGGACCTGCTACAGAAAAAGACACTCCGCTCAGACACACCGTTAGTAACATCAAAGACCACTAAGCGATACTCAACTTGGTCAATCCGCCGAACAGATGATGATGAATTGCGACTCACCGGCCTGCAAGCAGTCCCCGTCTACGAGCCCAAGGCATCTCTCAAACTAGCTGCCGCTGTCAATGCAATGGCAGGCCAAGCATCATCCTTGCTGACCTTCCACTACTCGATTGTTCAGGTTTCCAACCAAAAGACAGTCGTACGGCATCGAAGATCAATCAGCATTAATGCCGCCGGTAACAGTGACGTGATTCCGATGGCTGATTCGGTTCCCGAAACACCAGGGGTTTACGAGATACGTTGTCATATTTCCAAGGATGATGACCGCATTTGGGATCGACTGCGAGGTCGCGAAGTACCCCTAGTAAAAATTGGTCGTCCATTCTTTGTGGTATCGAAACCGGAAATGCCCAGACCAACCGACACAGAAAAGTGGCAAATTGCCGGAACACTCCGGCCCTCGGAATCAAATTGGTCTGTGGGTCAGTGGTTACCCAAAACCACCAGCCGTTTCATCCCAGGAGTCAATTCTACTGAGCCTGAGACCAAACTTGCTCAAGTTCAGCACTCCGGCGAAACAGTTTCCCTGCTACCAGATCACGAACCATTTCAAGCAAGTTTGCCGGTACTCAATCCTGGTAAACCTCACAAAATTAAATTGCGGTTGCCGGCGACTCAGAACATACAACTGCAAATTGAAGCAGGTGGTCTATACGAGCGCGAACGGCCCTCTACCAAATTCATTCTGTCAGACACCAAGACAATTGATCTGAAAGAGCAATGGCGAACCTACACATTCGTGCATTACCCAGCCAAAGATGACCAGATCTGGCTGACCAATCTCGGCGATAGTGCCTTGCAACTGGAATCGATCGAAGTTCAAGCAGGACCACAATATCTGGTCCCACCTCAGGGCGATGATGATGAAATTCTAACGATGCCCCAAACGCGAAATACCATCCTGAACGTCGACGACATCAACTGGGTGGATTCGCTATCCAGAGATGTGGCAAGAACACATTCATTGGATGATTTTGATGTACGAACCATCAACGCCTTCGAATTGTGGGTAGCAATGAATCGGATTTGCGATCTCGCCAGAGCGAGTGGGATGAACGGAATCATGCTACCAGCAAATGCTGGCGGAACCACACATTTCCAATCGCGAAGCGTATTGCCACGAACAAACTCGACACATACAAAAACCAACCATCTGGCAACCACCATCACCTTAATGGCAAACCAGGGTCTGAAAACACATGTGCACCTTGATCCCGATTTCATGCTAATACCTGTCGAACAAGCCCTTCGACAGCGACCGACTCTTATCCAACAATTGACAAGAATCCAGCAGGGCCATGCATTTCAATACAACCTGCTGCATCCTCTTGTTCAAGACAGTCTTCAGGAACTGATCGCGGAATTGGTATTTCAATGTGATCAGTCCGCCAATTTTGCGGGCATCACGATCGACTGTAGCTCAGGAAGTCATCTGCAACCTGTCAAACAGATGTTTAGCAGTGATGCCACCCTGATGACCTTCGCACAATCACTCGATGTGACGGTTGCGACTGAGCAATTGCGTGCCTGGTCAAAAACTGAAGGACGGGCAACCTACAAAAACTGGGTGCTGCAGGCTACCAACCGCTGCTTCCGGGACCTTCAAAATTCCGTGTCCCAAACTGCACTCGACCTCAAATTCGACCCATCTGTCCATCGAACTATCCAGCCCAAGCCCGCTGCTTTGGATACCCAAGTTTTCAAACCCGAAGACAACTTTCCGATCGGTTTTGGTAACGCACATGCGTATACAGATTCACGATTATTGGTCAGAAAACCTCTGCGTGTTCCAGCGCCGTCCGCAGAAGGTGCAGTAGCATCCAGTGTTTACTTCAACACGCAATTGGAACTCGCTAACACTGCTCTCGTTCAGAATCAGAAGAGCTTGTTGGAAGATACATCTCATCTGATTGATCGACTGGACCCCACTAACCTCGTCATTCAACTTCCCATTGATGGTCGCGTTTTACGGCCACACCTCAGCACACTATTGCGAGCGTTTCGGACCTTGCCGCAGACTGGCATGCAATCGGTCAATGTCGAAAGTGGATCCCAAAACACTGTTCTTGTAAAAAGCGTTCAAACAGATGATTACTTGCACCTTGCGTGTCTCAGCCTGACACCTTGGGCAAACGAAATCGACATTGAAACCAGTGAGAAAGTTCAATGGAGAGCCTTCGACGGAAAGTCGGAAGGAATTGAAGTAGAACAACTGAGTGGCAATCGGACACGAATTCAAGTCACAGAAGGACGTTTAATTCTACTTCAATCAACTCAACCAGTGGGCGATGTTAAAATCACTTCCTGCCATGCACGACTCAGTGGCGGGACGGCAGCATTGGCAAAAATCAAAGAAAAAGTAACGTTGGTCGCTCAACGAATTGGGATTTTATTTGACTTCGAATCTTACGACGCTCTGAATAATGGAGGATTCGAAAATGCAGGCGGCTTGGGACTGGTAGGTTGGTTACATGCACAACATCCAGCAGGCTGCGTCCGGATTGACGACACCCAACCTTTTGAAGGTAAACACTCAATCCTGCTCACCACAGAAACCAATACAAAAGCAAGAACGTGGCTAGTCAGCGAGACCATCACACCACCCGAGTCAGGCCGACTTGCCGTCTCCCTGGCGTGTCGTGCCGAAGCCAGTTTGAACGCTGGTATCCACCATCTGAGAATCTCTCTCGAAGGCACCGAAAACGGAAAACCAGTCCGCTATTCCAATGAGATTGAAGTCCCTAAAAATGGTCAGTGGGGAAATCGGGAAGTGCAACTCGAAGCACTCAACATCGATGCTGCCAACATGCACTCCTTGCGTCTCACCATCGACAACCTTTCAAGCGGTCAGATCTGGCTTGACGACATCAGACTCCATGATCAGTTTCCCACTGTTGGCGAAAGAGATGAATTGCAAAGTGGAGCATTCCTCGCGGTGCAGGGTCTGCAAAAAAGTAATCTAGCGCCGGCGGGTCGATTATTACAGAACGGATGGGCGCGGTACCTGTTGCGACTTGATCCACTGCAAGACACCCAATCCAAGACAACAGACATAGAAGAGAAAAAAGAGGAGATCCCCGGAATCGCAGAGCGAATCCGTGATTGGATCCCCCGGCCTCTACGTTTTTAACGTCTGCCACCGAATACAAAATTTGCAAGTTTCAATGGGCCAAGCAGATTGAAATCGTTGTGCTGGCGATTCTTGTACTTACCTCACTCTGTAGCCGGTGTTTACTCACAGAGACGCGGATCGCACCTGCGTTCTATAAACAGGCAACGCTACTCAGCCATCCTGACCCAGAAGTCGGAAACTACCGGCTCAAGGCCAATGTCACCAAACTGCAACGGGATGCCTCCAAACCAGGCTCATGGGAAGCAAGGCTCAACGAAGACGACATCAGTGCGTGGCTTATCCAACAACTACCAACTACCCCTGCAATTCAAGCAACCGAAACATCCAGGTGTAAGCGCCCCAAGAATCGGCATTCAGCAAAACTTTTGATTGGCAGCTGCAGGCTACGAGGACGCGAGATTTGACACCGTTATTTCCTGTGAACTACATGTGGAACTCACATACGCACCCAACCTGCTGGCCAGCCACATTCGCAAGCTGAGAGCTATTGCCGTCTCCTTACCAATTAGCCAGATTATCACTGGCATCAGTGCAGAAGCCGCAAAGGAAGGTCTTGATATCAACTGTGACCGCACAGAGTTCGGTCCCACTGCCTTTGTTCAAGTGCCACGCAAACACACCAGACACGCATACAGTCCTATTCATCATTGAATCAATCCAATTGATGGACAGACCCACCATACTTACGGGCCACGCTGGGACGAAAGCAAAAGCTTGTTACAAAACTTGAATCCTATTCAACCCATTTGTCACCTATCGACCGAATGTAAAATGCAATTCAAAATTTGGTTCTGAGTCCGCAGGCTCTCCTTGCCGCCGTTGAACGATCTCGAGTAACCCACTTCGAACACCACATTCTGTCTGCCAACGCAAAGCTGCTTTAAAAGCAACTTCAGCCAAAGCACTTGTCAGTTGCAGGTACTCGCCGGCAACCACTCTCTGCACACAACCTCGCCCCCCACCAAGATCGCCTTCACGATCAAGATAGATCAAACGATGATCGGCCAACTTTTGGCAAGTTATAGTAAATGTACTTTCCAAATCAGTAATCAATTCCGTCGACCACGTGGCCAATGCGTCACCAGTCGCAAACATCCAATCCAGATGCGACTCTGTCGTCCGGTCGAAACATGGACCAACATCATGCCTCAACAGGACAAAACGCTTCCCAGACTCGTGTCCCCGAGGATCATTATGATCCGATGTTCCCATCATGCCTTCGTTCCAATTCATACCCGTCACTCAACTGCGAAATTCTCAAAACTGAAACAGTCGCTGGGCTAGTGTCTGCTCAAGGTTTTTTAACTGACTGGTACTGATTTCGCAGAGCCTCATCGAGCGTCCCTTGGGTAAGCAGGACAAACTTCGCACGGCGATATGCTTCTTGCTGGTCACCCATTCTCTGCAACACGCGAATTGCCGCTAATTTGGCTTCGTGCCAGCCGCGTTGACCTTGAGGCAAACCAGACGCTAATTCATCCCACAACGCAACTCCCGCCTGCTGGGCTTTTGAATTATCCGTGGAGCCCAGCATCATAGCGGACTGCTGTATCGACTTCCGGGGATTTGCCGATGTCTTCCGAACCTCCTTCAGCAGTTCAATCGCCTTTTCAACATCGCCATTCCACAAAGAACGTTCTGCTGATTCAATGGACACCGATTCTGACCCCATCCACTTTGTCAACAAAGCAAGCGTGTTTGTACGTAACGATGAATCAATGCGGGCATCTGCCATCAAACGCTGCTCTATCTGAGGCAACAGATCCAAGGGTGGCGATTCTGTTGGCATTAGTCCACGCTGTCTGAAAGTGATGATTGAGTCAATGAATCCATCTTCCAAAAAGACGTCGGCCCCCTGTTGCTTGAGATCAACAAGCTCAGATCGATCCAAGTATAGAGCAGACAGAAGGCGGTAACGTGAACGCATTGCATCATTGCTGATCAGTTTCTTCATTGCAGCTTGAAAACCAGTCGTCGCTTGCCGCCAAGCAATTTGCATAGGCACCTTATTATTAGCGACCTTAGTAGCCACGGTATCAGCGGCACTTTCTTTCAAAACCAACAACCATGCATTCGCAATGGACTGTGATAATTCACCATCAATCGTTGCAGGTTGAATATCCGAAACGATTTCCGCTGCCTCAAGATAACGTTGCTGTGAAGTAAGAATCTTTTTCAACCAGGTGCGAATGGAGCCTGAATTGGAATCATCAGACCACTTCTGCAAGTTCACCCGCAGCATCGCTTCAAGACGTTTGACAGTTGCTGGATTCGGCGGATCAAGCCTCGCGAGCAGGATTGCAGCCTGTAGATGAGTTGCCGATGCTTTCTCGGCAGTTGGTTTCGCCAACGGCACATCCTGCATCAACTCAATTGCATCATTCACGCGTTTTGCTGCTAAAAGTGCTGCGGCAGCTTCAGCAACTCGGCTCATCGCGCGATCAGGGTCCCTTTCGGCGGCAGCAGCGGCGGCCAAGAGATCACCCGCACGACTGGGATCACCGCGTCGCAACCAATCCTGACCTTGAGCAGCAACCACAGATGGATCAACAGTGACTTTTGATTGCCCCGTAGCATTCAAGTACGACAGCGAAAGCGCATCAGCGCGACGCCTGGCATATGCCCCTCCACGCTGCTGTATTGCTTCCAACCAATCACCAACTCGGCGTCCCCCATTGGTGGCCAGCAAAAACTCAAGTCTTGCCAAGTCCATGGATAGCGCACTGGGTGCTGTCTCCGGAACCTCACCAAAAAAGTCGCTCAATAATTTTCCGGCCTTTGACATCTGGCCTTGCGCGATACAGGACCGCACCCTGAGAGCTTGTAATTTAGGAGGTAGAGAATCATTAAATTGCGGTAGCAGCGCTGTCAATAAATTATCACAGCGATCATATTGCGCAGCCTGAAATACCGCTTCTACTCGCAAACGTTCAACTTCTCTTCTCGCATCAGTTCCGACAGGCAACCGTGTAATCGCATCATTTGCTACCTGCTCCGCCTTCGTTGCCGCTGCGATGCAATCAGCACTACCGCGGGGAAACAAAGCAGTTTGAACCAGTGCAATTGAAACTGCATCGATTTGCAGTTTTTGGCCGAGACGACGCAAATCAGCAATCACTCCACGACTGGTAGCAGTACGGTCTGATTCGAGCGCTGAGCGTTTCTGTTGAACTTCCTCAGCCAAACTTGAGACATGGGCCATTGCCGTCAGCAACTGCCGCGTAGCCTGTTCCTGTATTTGGCCGTTGCGGGGAGATACTGCGGCACGCAACACACTGTGCATAGCGAACGACTTTTCGCTATCCAACAACTGTGATTTGAGAAATAACTTACGTGGATGGTTCGGATAAGCACCTAACAAATCACTGATTGGACGCTGTACTTCTGCCAACTCATCATTGCCAAACGTATCACGCCCCATCTGTCTGGCCGTGAGTATTTTTGACTTTCTCACTCGCCATTTGGCAGCCGCATCGCCTTGAAGTTCCAAGTTGATCGAGCGTATTCGGCAAAGGTCAAGAGCGTCATCAAAACGTCCACGTTCCAATAAGGCCTGAATCAAATCCTCGTCTCGATCCTGAGTCATCCGTCCAACAATTTTTTCTGACAGCCCAGCGGCAACAGTTTGCCGATCACTACCTTCAAAGTAGACAGACGCAAGGAGCAACAAAATGATTTGTAAGGCACGAGTCATGGTTACTCCGGCTTAGCAGCAAATAGCACTCGATCAATCCCCGCTGCGCGTGCGGCATCATAGGCCTGAACAGCAAAAGCCATCGTCACTTTTTCATCGGGATCAACAATCACAGGTGGCTGCACCCCTAACGCAGTGATTTCAGTCAAACGATCTTCGATATCACTCATGCGATCCAGCGGCTGACCGTTCAATATGATTTGGGTTCCCTCCACCTGCCACAGAAGCCGAATGACAATCTCGTCAAATTTCTCAACTGGCATTGCGTCACTGGATGCCTCAGCGGCGCCCATCGGTAATTCAGCGAGAGAACCAGGCAGATCAAACTCTGGTAATTCGAAGCTGCTGGTCCATACAAAGAAAACCAACAACAGAAACACGACATCGATCATGGGAGTCATTTTTAACTCCAGCGAATCCTCATTCGAAGTATTTGGCAACCTCATAATCCAGCCTCCTCGCGAACAGCAATCGCAGCGTCTGTGATTCCAGCCAGAGCTGCTTCGCGGAGTAGCGGCTCGACCTGTTGGTATTGCACGGCACCATCGGTACGAATCCGAATCGCAGCATCGGCCCCCTGACTAACCTTCAAGTCGGACAAAATTGCCCGCACACTAGACAAATCGACCACATCCCCGGAAACCAACCATCGGGCTTGCTGATCGACACTGATCGTCAAGGGTGCTTTGTCCGGATCGACGGGATCAAATGTTGAGGCAACCGGCAATTCCAGCGGCAGCCGATTCTCCTGTCGTGCCAGGTGACTCGACACCAGAAAAAAAATGATCAACAGAAAAACGACATCGATCATCGGTGTCATGTTAGCGCCGACACTTCGACGATTTCCTTGATTAGGTATTTGCATCGCTACATGGTACCTCACGGTCCGGCCACAATCCGATACCCTGTGGTTCGTGAATTCTGATTTGGCGGCGAGTCCGTACAGCTGGAACCTGTTTTGATGGGCGAAAAGACAACCTTCCTTAAGAACTTCCTCCGAAATCCGGGGCAAGTGGGCGCAATCGCGCCCAGTAGTGACCGCTTGGTTCGCATGATGGTTGACTGGTTTGACTGGAATCAGATCCGGAATGTCGTCGAATTTGGCCCTGGCACGGGTGTATTCACAAAAGCAATTAGCGAGAAAATTCACCCCGAAACTACTTTTTTTGCGGTCGAGCGATCAGCTGAAATGGCTGAAGTGACCCGAAAACGCTGCCCCGATGTCACGGTCTACAACGATAGCGTCACCAATATTGCCGAACTCTGCCACCAAGAATCAATTGAGAAAATTGATGCTGTGATTTGCGGCCTGCCGTGGGCTTCATTTCCCGAATCACTTCAGACTGAAATCATCGATGCCATGCTGGGCGTGCTGGCACCCGAGGCTCAATTCGCAACTTTCGCATACTGGCAGGGAGTTGTGCTGCCAGCCGGTGCCCGCTTCAACCGACGCTTGAGAAGTACATTTGTAAATGTAGAGCGAAGCCCAAGCGTGTGGCTGAATTTGCCTCCGGCCTTCGTTTATCGATGCACCAAACCTGCCTTGCCCAGTGAAGCAATTTGAACTCGTAGTTACCGGTCACGAAAACGCTGGCGATACTTCAGGGGTGTGAGCCCTGTCGCAGCTTTGAAATGCCGCGTCAGATGGCTCTGATCATAAAAGCCACATTCCATCACAATCTGTGTCAAACTCCGATCACTGCTCTCCAGCAAATGCCTGACCATCCCCACCCGCACTTCGCGCAGGTAACGACTGGGGGTGACACCAAAGTTCTGCGAAAACTCTCGCTGCAGTTGACTGACTGATAAATGGACATGCTCTGCCATATCTTTGACTTCGATGTAGCTTGCGTGATTGTCAATGATGAAAGAAATCACACGAACGAGACGACTGTAGCCCGCTGAATCATCCGCTGAGTACTCATAAGGACGCTTCACGCCCGCAATCCCGACCACGTTTTCTTCACGATTGAACAGCGGGATCTTGCTACACAAATACAAACGGGGCACCCCATTTTTTCCAGGTACCATCCAGACCTGGTCAGCGAGTGATTCTCCTACCGTGATCACTCGTTGATCCTCGGCAACGTATTGTGCCGCTATCGCAGGTGGAAAGAAGTCAAAGTCAGTATGTCCGACCAATTCATCTGGATGCGCAACTCCCACCACATCACAAACAACACGATTGGCTCGTACAAAACGACTTTCCAAGTCCTTGATGTACATGTACACGCCAGGAATACAATCAAACAGATCCAACAGCGTTCTCGGCCGCGCAAGTTGTTTGAAAAACTGATCCTGCCATCCCAACGGATTCTTAATTCCTTCGCTCATGCGGCAAATGTACAATTTTTTACGCGGTAACTACAAGATGGTAGAAATACAAATCGGGATAATAGAAACGTGAACCGCGGAATCCCAAAGATAAGTCATGGACCTCACACTCAAATGAAAGAGCAGTATGCCCCCATCGCACAACAGCGATATCACAGCAGAATTATCCGACAAGATACTTGCCGCGGCGATTTCTAAATCAGACACTCTCGGACTGCGAATCAACATCGCGATTGTTGATGCAGGCACGAATCTGAAAGCATTCCGCAGAATCGATGAAACTTGGATCGGCAGCATCGATATCCCGTGCGAAAAATCCGGAACCGCCCGTTTCTGTGATATGCCAACAGGTACTCTCGGTGAACTCTCTCAACCTGGCGGAACCTTGTACAACATCGAAAATTCAAATGGTGGACTGATCTCGTTCCCCGGTGGCTTACCGATCACCAACGATAAGGAGGCGGTAATCGGAGCGATTGGTGTATCAAGAGCGTCAGTCGAAGATAATCACGCAGTAGCATCGGCTGACTTGGATGCCGCAATCGGAATCCAAAACTGAATGCCAGCTAATTTGTAGCCATTAGACTGAATCCCGCAGGTTCCCTCACATAGCACACGCTCAACAGCACTAAGTCTGTTGATTGTGTAACCGCCTTTCACAATTAGCGGTTAAAATGACAGCTAAGTTGCAATTACCCATTTATACAGCGAAAAGTTACATGCGCGGTTTTGTTCCTATCATCACACTTGTCTTTACCTTTGCAACGGGCTCGCACGCCCATGCTGGTGACGAGCTTTCATTTAATCGCGACATCCGGCCAATTCTCTCGGACACATGTTTTTTTTGTCATGGCCCCGACTCTGAGCATCGCGAAGCAGATCTGCGGCTCGACGTTGAAGCGTCGGCAAAACAGGATGCCATTGAACCTGGTAACGCCAACATGAGTGAATTGATCGCAAGAATCACTTCAAGCGACGCCGACGAATTGATGCCCCCACCCGAATCTGGCAAACGTCTTAATCAAGAGCAGATCGATCTGTTGAAACGCTGGGTGAACGAGGGTGCGATCTATGAACCGCACTGGTCTTATGTCGCCCCGAAGTCAAAACCCGCACCCATCACTAACAGTGCATGGGCGCGTGATCCTCTTGATGATCATATTCTGGAGAAACTACCAAAAACACTAGGGCCCCCCTCGCCGGATAGCCCGCGTCACACCTTGATTCGCCGAGTTACATTTGACCTCACAGGTCTTCCACCGACAAAACAGCAAATCGAAGCGTTTGTTGGTGACACAAGCCCCATGGCGTATCCGAAAGCTGTCGATCGTCTTCTCGCTTCACCTGCTTACGGGGAACGCATGGCAACCTACTGGCTGGACCTGGTTCGCTATGCGGACACGGTCGGTTATCACGGCGATCAAGACCACAATATTTCACCTTATCGCGACTATGTCATTGACAGTTTCAATGACGACTTACCCTTAGATGAATTCACGCGTCAACAGCTGGCAGGTGATCTTGTTAAAAATCCCACGCCCGAGGAACAGATCGCGACCGGATATAACCGACTGCTGCAAACAACTCATGAAGGAGGACTGCAACCGAAAGAATATCTTGCCATCTATGCCGCGGATCGCATCCGCAATGTATCGGCCGTTTGGATGGGAGCCACGGTAGGTTGTGCCCAATGCCACGACCACAAATATGACCCGTATTCAACCAAAGACTTCTATTCGATGGTCGCATTTTTCGCAGACATTGATGAGCAGCAGCACTTCAAAGTCGGCACCAACTCTCTACCGACCAAACGTCCCCCCGAAATTTCGGTAGGAAGTCGGTGGCAACGAGAACTTGCGGGCCAAATTGAATCGCAGTTGAAAACACTGAAAAGCAAACTGGAACGGATTGATCCGGCACAGGCAAGCACCATCAATCGTGAGATTGTCGCATATCAGGAAGAGTTGAAACAACTCAAGGCATCGAATCGCCTCACAATGGTGACACGGTCTGTAACTCCACGGGAGATAAGGATTTTACCGAGAGGAAACTGGTTAGATGACAGCGGACCCATCGTCGATCCGGCGATACCGGAATTCCTTGGAACGCTCGATACCGATGGAAACCGTGCGACGCGTCTTGATCTTGCAAACTGGATTGTCGATGTGGAAAACGGCATCGGTGGACTAACTGCGAGGGTCTTTGTAAATCGCTTTTGGTATCTGCTGTTCGGTCGCGGTATCTCTCCGTCACTTGGTGACTTTGGTGGTCAAGGACAGCCGCCAAATCATCCAGAAATGCTGGATCAGCTTGCCCTTGATTTCATTCATGATGACTGGAGTATCAAACGCATGATGCGCCGCCTTGTCTTATCTCGCAGTTACCAGCAGGCATCAGATACAACTGCTACACAGCTCCGGGAAGATCCATACAACCAATGGTTTGGACGCCAGGCCCGCTATCGACTGCCAGCCGAGATGGTTCGCGACAACGTGCTATCGGTTAGTGATCTGCTCGTGCACACAGTTGGTGGTTCCAGCATCAAACCAAGTCAGCCCGCCGGCTATTACCGTCATCTGAACTTTCCAAAACGTGTCTACTCTCCACATCTGGATCAACGCCAATATCAGCGAGGTGTTTACGTTCATTGGCAGAGACAATTTTTGCATCCCATGCTCAAAGCCTTGGACGCGCCGAGTCGTGAAGAGTGCACGGCACAACGAGCACGATCCAACACACCGCTGGAAGCATTGGTCATGCTGAACGATCCAGCCATGATCGATGCCGCAGTGGCCTTTGCTTCTGCTCTGCTAAAAGTCCAAGAAGAAGATTCGGGAGCTAAGATTGCAAGAGCATTTGAATTGACAGTGTCTCGAGAACCTGATTCTTTCGAACTGCAAGCGCTCAGCAACTTGCTGGAATCCGAAGTCAAACATTACCGTTCCAACCCTGAAGATGCTGCAAAGCTGCTGGATACGATCGATCGGAATATTGATATTGAATCGGTCAACCCACAACAACTTGCCGCCTGGACCACTCTCACCCGTGCTCTCTTGAATCTGCAGGAAGCGGTTACCCGTTACTAGCCCTGAAGCACCAGCACCACCGCGTTCGTAATCCATAGCCGCCGCAAAGCCATCCCCATGAAACAGCATTCAAATCCACTCAATCGGCGCACATTCCTGTCCCACAATGGAGTCGCTGTTGGCAGCGCCGCTTTGTCATCCCTGCTGGCAACCGACGCAAAAGCTGCCAACAAGGTCAATGCGGGTGCTCGAGCTGACGTGCCACATCATATTGCAAAAGCCAAACGCGTCATTTTTCTGTGCATGGCGGGTGGTCCATCTCACCTCGAAACATTTGATTACAAACCAGAATTGGACCGACTCAACGGAAAACCCATGCCAGCGTCCTATACCGAGGGACAGCCGATTGCCCAATTACAGGGCAAGGAACTGAAATGTCAGGGACACTTGACCAAATTCGCAAAGCATGGGCAGTCGGGTCAACTGATCAGTGACTATCTACCTTTCCACCAAAAAATGGCGGATGATATCTGCGTTATTCGGTCGATGGTTACCGAGCAGATCAACCATGATCCTGCACATACCTTCATGAATACGGGCACTGCAATCAGCGGAAGGCCGTCGATGGGATCATGGGTCACCTACGGCTTGGGCAGCGAAAGCGAAAACTTGCCCGGCTTTGTCGTGCTGACGAGTGTGGGTGGACGTAATCCACAGCCCATTGCATCCCGACAATGGTCAGCCGGATTTCTTCCGAGCCGCTTTCAGGGCGTGGAATTCAGCGGCAGTGGACAACCGGTGAACTATGTCGATGCACCTGAAGGAGTCCAGAGACGACAGCAACAGCGTCTGATTGAAGCCATTGGTCAACTCAACCAACATCGGCTGAAATCGACAGGTGACCCAGAAATCGAGACTCGCTTGGCAAACTATGAGATGGCTTTCCGAATGCAAACTTCAGTGCCCGAACTGGCAGATGTCTCGGATGAACCGCAGCATATTCTCGACATGTATGGTGCAAAACCAGGCGATGGGTCATATGCCTCAAACTGTCTGCTTGCGAGGCGACTGGCTGAGCGCGGGGTCCGTTTCATCCAACTTTATCATCGTGGCTGGGACCACCACGGTGGACTTGAGAAGTACATGGACATTTGTTGTGGATTGACCGATCGCGCGACGTGGGCCCTGCTGACTGATCTGAAACAGCGGGACATGCTGAAAGATACACTGATCATTTGGGGTGGTGAGTTCGGCAGAACACCTATGTTTCAAGGGAAGGGTGGCGCCGGTCGTGACCACCATATCAAGGGATTCTCCATGTGGATGGCCGGGGGCGGAATCAAACCCGGACAAAGCTATGGCGCCACGGATGATCTTGGCTACCACGCGGTAGACGATGTCGTGCATGTACGTGACATGCACGCCACAATGTTGCACCAGCTAGGAATCAAGCATCAGAACTTCACGCACAAATTTCAGGGTTTGGACATGAAACTGACCGGCGTTGAGCCTGCTCGTGTCATTGAACCGATCATCGCGTGAAAAAGGTAGTGGGTGTGAAGCCAGTGTGTCTGTGGACGGGAAGGGCAGTCACACCAGTAGAGATCAAAGACTCAGTTCACTTGCAGATTCGGGATCAAGGACAAAGGTCAATCTTGCATGTCCTTGCAAGAGTGATGCTGGGTTAGCGGAATCAGCAGGACCCTCGATTGCGGATTGAATAACTTTGGCTTTTGATTTACCAGTGGCCATCAATACAATCTGCCGTGCCTCAAGGATCGTTCCAATTCCCATCGTAATTGCATGGCGAGGAACCTCTGCAGCTGATTGGAAAAATCGCGAATTTGCTTCGATTGTATTCTCCGTCAAATCAACCAAGCGCGTCCGACTATCAATCGGTGAACCTGGTTCATTGAAAGCGATGTGCCCGTTATTACCGATTCCTAAGAGTTGCAAATCAATGCCGCCTGCGTTCAACACCTGTTCTTCATAATCGGCCACATGGCTTTCAATGTTGGCCGCGATCCCATCGGGGACATGGGTTTGTTCCTGTACCACATTGACATGATCGAACAATTGCTGCTGCATGAAGTACCGATAACTTTGATCATGCTCGGGACCCAAACCAACATATTCATCAAGATTAAAGGTGGTGACTTTGGAAAAATTCATTTCACCGGCCTGAAATCTTTCTACCATCAAACGGTAAACACCAACCGGTGTACCCCCGGTCGCAAGTCCGAGAACAGCAGAGGGATTCCCCCGAATCGTCTCATGGATCAAATCTGCGGTGCAATGCGCTGCGTGATCCTTGTCTGTAGCGACCACAATCGTCGGTTGATTAGTCTTGGTCATACAACATTCTCTTCTAGTAGTGCAGTAGAAGCCAGTAACTCATTCGCCCAGTCGCTGGGCTTCAAGAATTTTTGCAACTCCCGTCGCAAATCATCACGCACGAATACTCTTACTTGCTTGACTTGGTTATCGAATTGTTGCCTTGCCAAAGCCGAAGCAACTGGCGAAACATCACCCAAGGTGCGAATAGTCCCATCCCTACCGAGAACATCGACATCAATATCAACTTCTAATTTTACCGGCGGTGCATCCAGCAACAAATCTGCCGGGTGGATGGGAATTCCTGTCTTGGCAGAAATTCTCTCTGCCAGTTTTTCTGAACATGCAACCAACCACCAATAAGGTTTTCTAGCCAATGACTGATGCACCTCACGACCCTCGACCAAATTGAATTCAGCAGCTCGCTTGTAGAGTCGGCGGCGTGAACCGAATAAACCCTCCGCGAGTGGTTCCGCAACACTGCCCTCAGCGGCCCGTCGCAACATTGCAACCCACGTTGCATCGACAAGCCCAAGTGTGGATTCAAGATCAATACGATTCTGAAGCAAAAAGACACATCGTTGCAACATGGCTGTTGCTGACCTGACCGCATGATGCCAGTAAACCTCACTAAACATGACATAACGCGAGAAGACCATCATTTCGGCCGCCGTTCGACCTTTGTCCATGATGGCTAACCGCGATGTTTCCGGGTTGATGCAAAGTGCACTGATTAAACGTCCAGAGTCAAAGTTTCTGCCGTAAGGTACGCCAGCATGCAAGCTGTCACGTTGCAAATAGTCAAGCTTGTCAATGTCCACTGGACCACTAATGCAACTGCGTAAAAAATTGCCTGCTTCTTGATCTGTTACCTGCGATTCTGACGTTGGCTCCAGCAAAGCCAACACCTGAGACGGCTCACATTGCCAATCCTGATCGATACATTCTGCGAGACCGCTGTTGTAGATGCATTGTCTGATCCGAGACTCATGTTCGCCGAGCTCCCGAATACCCATGTCTTCAATGGGGTGACAATAAGGCCAGTGGCCTATGTCATGAATCAGAGCTGCAAGCACAAAAGCTTCCGCCATTGCGGGTGTGATCCGCTCGGTGAACTCTCCATCAGACGAAAAGCGAGCTAAAACACGTAAAGCGTTGTGGTAGACCCCAAGCGAATGTTCCAGTCGTGAATGTGTGGCCCCTGGATAAACCAGCGACACCATCCCAAGCTGACTGATGGAAGCCAATCGCCTCATTGGCGCTAGATCAAGAATTCGGCGCACCCGATCAGAAACCGGCACATCCTGTGCTGGTGGAATTCGCACAAGTGATCCGATGCGATGCAGGGCGACAACTTCTGGCAGCATGGACAAGCAGTGAGGCAGGAGGTGGAAAAGAGCCGGCCTTGCCAGCAGAGGAAGATCCAGTATCAAACATTTGTGGCCAGCGTGAGGCCGCTGATCAACGCCAAGACGACCGCCACGATAAAATACAAGCCGGCGAGCGTCACGCCATTCAAAGGTTCGAGGTCAAAAGTAGCAGCCGACGCAAGTGATCCCAAACCAACCATGATGGCAAAGATAATTCCAAACCACAGATAACTCATCTCAGCCGGGGAATCATATTCCATCACGTAGCTGGGTACAAAGACGTACACCATCCATAAAGCGGCCAGAATCACTGATAAAATTAGAACCCGATTTCGTAAATCTGGCCCAACGTATGGTTCCAACTCGGAATCGCGAACAAAACTGTAGCCTGACCAGACTAGAGGTGGAGCCAGGAAGAGTGCCCCGATCGCGAGGAGGTAAACAGGAATCGTTTCCATGCCCATCCGCAATCCAACTGCAGCGGCGACTGCCAGCAGAATTGCACCAAATGTGATGAACATACCCTTTCGGGTCACATCAGTTTCGGTACGCTTCAGGGGCTTGAGAATACTGACGCCCTGGCGATCTTTCGGTGCCCCATCGTCGGGTGCATGAATGACGACTTCTTCGGAGGCATCCGGTACCTTGATCTCCTTCTTGCAATTGGGACAAGGGCCGGTCTTGCCAGCGAATTTGTCGCTGACCTGGAACCGCTTCAGACAGTTTGGACAAGTGACTTGAATCGCCATGAATGAAAAACAAAGCCCGAGTGAAGAGTCTCAATCCGTGGATGGTGCGACGAACGCAGCGTCACAGAACAGTTTGTCAGGTAAATGCATGGAACCGCAACCCGAGGAACTACGTGGACCCGAATTCACCAATGTCCCTTATGATAACCGCGCCGAGAAAGAAGCGTGCAGCCCTGGCAGGAAAGAAAACGAGCCTTCGGCTCACGTGGTGCTTTACCAACCTGAGATTCCCCAAAATACGGGTAACATCGGGAGAACCTGCGTAGCGGTGAACGCAAAACTGTGGATTGTACGTCCTGCGGCCTTCCAACTGGACGATGCCAAACTGCGACGGGCTGGGCTGGACTATTGGGCCCACCTGGAACGTGGTGACGCCGTCAATTGGGAAGACTTGGTATCACAACTTCATCCCAGGCCGATGTACTTTTTATCGAAATTTGCAAAACGAACAATTTGGGATGCAGATTTTCGCCGTGGCGACGTCCTGGTTTTTGGGCGGGAAACCTCGGGGCTACCCGCCTCCATACTCGACCCCGAAGATCCTCGGGCCCTTCGATTGCCTACCTCGGAACATGTTCGCAGTCTCAACCTCGCCACCACAGCAGGCATTGTCCTCTACGAGCACCAGCGACAAACTGGCGGTTATTGCAAAGATTCATAGCAGGTTTTTCTTGCCTCGTCGTTTCCGACCGCAGTGGTTAGACTGGATGACCATACCAGCCTCCGAGTCTTGTAATGAATCAGCCTTCTTCGCAGCATCGTCTCCCCCAAATCAGTATCGCATTCATGCTGATGCTGATGTTGATCTTCTCTTTTATCTCCGCCGGACTGTTTTACGCATCGCGTGTTCCTGCGATTCAGAATGAAATCATGATGTTGGTGACGGGTGAAGTTCCTGAAACGACCGAAAAAGATTCAGCACGTACGGCGCAAATCACTTTTGTAATGTTCACTTATACGTCTCCCCTGTTGCTTGCTGGCGTCATTTCAACTGGCATGGCTGTCCTGAAATGGTTCCAACGACCGCGATGAATCGTGCCCAACCCGCATTCCCTCCGGAACAAATCGCGTCAGTTCTCGGTCAGATACACTGCCCAGGTTCACTCAATGAATTCTCTGCAGCCATGGCAAAGCCATGGCGCAATGTGATCCGGCACCGTCGTGAAATCGATCCTGTAAACCTCCCTGTTCCCAGCTCTCCAATAGCTTGGTACGGACTGGGACGACGGCCTGCCGAAGATGCCGGTTCACCTGCCCGTAGCGTAGCGTACGCATGTGGAGACTTTTTTATACAGGATGCTGGCTCGCTCCTGGCCTTAGCTGTGGCTGGAGCCGATGGAGATGGACTGCGTGGAAAAGTCGTGTGCGATCTATGTGCAGCCCCCGGTGGCAAAGCCTCCGCCCTGCTGGAAGCAGTCTCTAGCAATGACGTCGACTCTCGTGGATTTGTGCTTGCCAATGAAGTTATCGGCAATCGGATTGCTCCCTTACAACTCAACTTGGCTCGCGCGGGTTCCGATCGTTTTGCCATCTCCAGTCTCGACCCTGAAAAGCTGGCGGACCAATTACCCCACGCATTTGACCTGCTATTGGTAGATGCTCCCTGCAGCGGCCAAGCTATGATGTCACGGGGAAAACAAAACCAATCGGCTCTGTCGACTCACCAAATCAGCCACAGTGCTTCTCGCCAGCAACGCATCCTTGAAGCTGCTGTCAAATTGGTGCGTGATGGCGGACAACTGATCTACAGCACCTGCACCTTTGCTGAAGCAGAAAATGAGGCTCAAATAAGGTTGCTCATTGAACAAGGCGTAGCCACGCCGCGACCAATTGCCGGACTGCAAGAACATGAAACTGATGCCGGTTGCTATCGCTGTTGGCCCCATGTCCATCAATGTGCGGGCAGCTTTGCAGCCTCCCTCACGATCCAACACTCTCACCACACAGAAGCGCGAAAACCGAAAAAGCGAAAGAAGGTGATTCGAACACCGATCGCACTGACAGACTGGTACACAGGAACTCAATCTGAATCGCGTCTTCACACCAAAAATTCGGTCATTCTTGGATTTTCACCTTCCGCCCCCGAGTGGGTAGAACAGCTTGCCATCGGTGGCCCGGAAGTCGCCCACCGCGCAGGGCAAACGTGGAAACCTGCTCACGCCGGTGCACTAAGACGCAATGCATCACTCATGCCGATCAACAAAATCGAGATTCATCAAAAAGCATGCCAACAATTCATGCGCGGTGAACCGATTGAATCCGACGCGGCAGGATGGAATGCCATTCAATTCCACGGAAGACCCTTGGGCTGGGTCAAGGCCAACGGCAAGATAGGAAAAAATCATTTACCACCAGGAGCACGCATGTCTGGTGAATTGACAACGTGATTCCCGTATTTTCACACTCCTGTGCAAAACGGCTGCCATTTTTCTACGGCTATGTCATGATCCCCATAGCAATGCTGCTGCAGATCGCGACCAGCCCTGGCCAGACTTTTGCGGTCAGTGCGTTCACGCCCTATCTACGTGAATCGCTGGAACTCAGCGATAGCCAACTATCGCTGGCCTACATGCTAGGTACGCTACTTGCTGCACTTCCCCTCATGTTGGTAGGCCCACTTTCTGATCGATACGGGTTGCAAGGCATCAGCTTGATTGCGATCGGAATGCTAGCTGCTGCATGTTACTTCGCTGCGAAAGTAACTAACTTTTATTCTCTTTTGGCAGCGTTTTTCTTACTTCGTTTTCTAGGTCAGGGATCACTCTCGCTTCTCAGTGGTAACACAATTTCGATGTGGTTTCGCAATCGCATTGGAAGAGTATCCGCGGCTATCAGTATTGGTACAGCGATTGCTTTTGCGTGGATTCCTGAGTGGTTGCATGGTTCGATTCTCACAATTGGGTGGCGAGAAACCTATGAGTGGTTGGCAATCATCATCTCGGCAAGCATGCTGCCCATCGTCTTCTTTCTGTTTTGCAATCGACCCGAAGATATCGGGCAGACGGTTGATGGAAATGCTGAAACCATCCCTGATCTTTCGTCTGATGGATGGGATGCCTCAGCTTCATGCTTAACCTTACGACAAGCCATTCGATGTCGTGCTTTCTCAATCCTCGCGGCCAGCAACACCATCTGGGCAATGGCTGGAACAGGAATCGTTTTTTATCTATTCACTCTCTGTAACGATCTGGGATTTGAACCAACAGTACCTGCCAATCTTTTTAAGACCTTTGGATTGATGATGCTATTAACCCAACTGCTTGGCGGCGTGCTGGCAGACTTCCTGCCACTGAATCGTCTGCTAACCACCGGAACAATCATGCTCAGTGCAGGCTTGGCGACAGTTTCCTTCGGACAAACCGAACTCGCGTTGCACGCATTCGTCGGCTTATTTGGAGCAGGACAGGGCTTATTGCTAGCTGTGGGTAACGTCATTTGGGTACGGTATTTCGGACGAACTCATCTGGGTGCAATTCGTGGCACCGCATGGTGCTGTATGGTAGCTGGCAGTGGTTGTGGACCCTTGCTGATGGGCGTTGCCCGCGATATCCAAGGCAACTTTGACCCCGCTCTCTATCTCTTTCTGAGTTTGATGGTCTTGCTTTCGCTGTTTGCTATCTTTGCAACACCGCCGCCCACTGCGGACAGGCACTAAGATTCCTCTTCGTGAATCCATGTGTTTGATTCTCACGCAGCTAATAAGGGAAGTCCAAAACTGGCTTGTCTAAACTTTTTTTCGATTGCTGTTCGTTAAGAGCCTGCATTGTCGCCACTACGGGTGGCCGGCTAAATCAACGTAAAACTGTCATTTAGGCCACCTTTTCTTCCAACAGATGAATTGTGATGCCAAACACAAAGAACTCATCTCGATCACAGATGCATTTCATCCCCCCAAGCAGCGGTCCACTGCGACACGCAATGGTCTCTCCAACCATGGCTGTGCTGCCTTGCATCGTGGCCTTGGTCTTGAACGTGGTAACAGGCTGTTCCAAGAAAGAAATGAGTCAAGCTCTCGAAACTGCCAAATCAAAAACCAGAGCATTTACCAACTCCGCGGTCGAAGCGGTCGAGGAGACACGACCCGAGTCAGGTGAGGTCACCCTTAACCTCGCACCCAATCGGATTACCATCTCAAACGCCGAACTCGATTTGATCTCAATCGGTGATGGCCGACCAAATGTTGTCCAGATCACCACCTATGATCCTGATGCCTCTTCTCGGTCTTATCCAAGATTTTTGCTGCATGGCATCACCAACATATCCACAGCGTCAAACCTGGCAGGAGAGAAGGTTCAGTGCGACGTTTATTATCAAGAGAGTGAAACGTCACCCACGGCTATGACACAACCAGGAGAGGCAATGACTGTCACTTTTCAACGAAACAATTCAACGGCCAAAGTCTTGACAGCCACTTTGGCAATGATTTCGTTACGCGGATCTGATGACAGCGTCATTCACATCGAAGGTGGTAATGTACTGGCCGTAATTCGCAAGGAAACAAAATGAGATGTTCAATTCCATTCAATCCATCATGAGCATCAAACTGCCACGACTGATCATTTTCGGGGTGTGCACTGCATTGCTGTTTCCGGGCAGCAACACCCCTTCGATCGGTAATCCGACAGGCACGGATCGATCTCTACCATTAAAAACTCATGCGACGATTGATGGTGCGAAGGCTTTGGCAAATGAAGTACATCAAACATATTTAGAAGAACTCGAGGTTGTGAAACGGATGTTTGCAAAGCGAGATGATCCGGCGAGTTTTTCGAACCGACAAATCTCAAAATCAGCCGCCCGACTTTGGAAAGCTCGTCGGGATGCAAAACACCTCGAATTAATGTTTGAACCAATCGGCGGTGACCTCAGCCGAAAGCTTTTGTTACTCGCTGTACAAATTGACCAGTTTGGCTTGTCATACTCCCGAACTCCACACGGAAGCCAAATGATGATCAACCTGATTACAAAGCTACGACATGAATCACCACAATTCCAGATCTTTCTTCAACAAGCAAAAGCCAGCCTGCAAAACAAAAGCAATCCGGAAATCCTCATAAAACAAATGGAAGCCAAAGGCATGCTGATGCGTGAATCCCTGGTTTTTTTTCGACCAGTGGAACACAAAAAATACCTCTTCAATTTTGAGTCCCTGCTCGGCACCGTAGATTTGAAATACAACAAACTGCGACGAGCGCGGTATCGCAAGCAAGCGAATAAAAAAATTGAAAGTGAAGTTGCCAGTGCTGCTGCTACTACCGAACGAATGAAACGTATTCGTCAGGAACTGCAACAGACAGGATCTGCAACTCTTGACGGCAATGTACAAGGCGATGGCACACAAGCCTTCGCACAAGTGTGCGATCTCTGGTCTCAGGCTTCAGCAAATTTAACCCGCGCCAATGCGATTGAGTGGATGGTCACTGACCAAACAGGTAATGCAAAAACATTCGAAATCGCCAGTTTAAGGAAAGAAACTTTGACCACACTGCCAGCCATCATCAACTCAATGGCTGAAAAAACTCCCATAGACCAAATCGCGACGGCATACACCAATTTACTTCGTCAAATCAGTCAATTAGATCGTCGAACGACAGATCAGCACCAAGTTTCCGAGGCATGTATGAATGCCTTGAAGGAATTAACCAAAAGAAGTCCGCACCTCGCCAAACACATCGCCGCCTATACTCGGGCAACCACTGAACCGCTGAGGTGGAGGAAGCGATTTGCAAATGAACAGGCAGGTTATCTATCCAGCCAACAAGCCTCCGCCGAGGCACTGTTCAATTCCAAGGCACCTGCCGACACCAACGATCGACCCAATTTCGCACAGCGGCGTGGCGGTGACACGCTAATGGTTTCAAAAACATTCAATGAACCTTCGGACTGGATGATCGCTGAAACCGCCAAACGACTTGTGGGGCAATCCATCAAAGAAAATCGCCTGTTTCGGCTTGGACCAAAAAGCCGGACAGGTGTGATTCCCTTCGTGAATGGCCACTACGCAAATGTCGCCTTGGCACTCACACCTGAAAAGGAAATCGCTGATCTGAAAATCGCCTTGCTGATTGATGATAAGCACGATGCTCTTTCATTGGCAGGCATGGACGCAATTTCATCCGCCGAGATGCAAGATTATGTTGCGATTGGGGGAACCATCCATGAGATCCATCTTGAAGCGTTACTGACTCGTTTCGTGGTGTTTCCCGATGCTGCTATCGCACTGGTGCCGTTAGGAGGTCTACCACAAGGTGCCGCAAATCTCGGTCCGCTGGAGCAGACTTGCTGGCGTCTGGACATCATTCCCCAATGGGCACATCACCGTTATTTTACGGTTCGCTCAACCGCTTCAAAGCCACCGGTGAGAAAAACTGCACAGACTTTCGACTGAGGCCTCAGCGAGAATGATCGCCTGAACTATCTTCTGTGTAATTCCTTACTGCCGAGTGTGAGTCACTGGCCGAATCATACTCCATACGACGCGAACCAGCACGACGCGCCTCTTCTCTCCACTCATCACCCGCAGCTTTCCCCATTGCGTTGACAAGAACTTGCTTCAGTGAAGAGCCACCAGCGTCTTCTTCCGACTCATGATCGCCCCAACGTTGGGCACGTCGAATCTTTTGCCATAGCTTACGTGCATCCTCTGCATCCTCGGTGTAAGAAATCTCTTCATCAATGCTGAGTTTATCCAGAAAATGAGATCGCACTGAATCAAAGTGGGCTGCACGAAAACGCTGAATCACGCGTCCCAATTCCTCAATGACATCCTGTTTCTGCTTTTGCAAGTTACGACGATCACGAGTTGCCTCTTTCAAGTCTCCTCGATCCGACTCAACACCTGACAAACGTGCCACAATCTGATCATCGGTCAAATCATTCTTTGTTGCTTCGGCGCGTTTCTTCAAATCACTTGACTTGAATCCAGCAAGTGTTTGCCTGAACAACTCAATTGCCTGTCGGTAGTGAGATCCTCGCGGGTCAGAGAGATCACGAATGCGATCCTCGATTTCATTCACTGATTCAGAAATGAAATTCGCTGTTTGTAGACTTTGCTGTCTAGCCTTGGTGAATCGCTCAGTGAGGCTTATTTTTTCCGGGAGTCCCAAGTCATTTGCAACGCGATCGCGTTTACGCTCCAATTCGTCCATGACAATATTCAATGAGCGGCGATCTTCCGCGATAATCTTTCTCATTTGATCTGGTGTCTGTCTCAGAAAATCGTAACCCTGCCTTGCCTTTGTGAATTCGATGTAGCGAGCTAGCCAACGATCAACGCGACGAGTCAGTCCCCGACTTCGATATCTTTTTTCTCCATAGCCACGCTCATACAAATATTGAAACAGCGTACTGGCTTGATAGGAGGGAAGCTTTCTCGCAGCATCTTGATCAATTTCGTGTAGGTTTGATTCAGCTCTCTCAAGTGCTACTTCAGCGATAGCTGCTCGATCTGCCAACTCCACAAACTGGGGCTCTTCCTGCAAGCGCTCCTCAACGACTGCTGAAACTTCGTTCTGTTCCTGAATTGCCACATCCAATACATTGGTTGCTTCCACAAGAGCCTTTTCAGTCGCGGTTCGATTTTCCTGCAACTGCTTCAGCTCTTGTTTTAAAGACCGATCCTCATCATCTTTTTGCAATAGAAGCGTTGAGATCTCTGATTGAACTTCGCGCCATGTTGAAGCGATCGCATCAGCCGTCAATTCAGGAAGATAGTGTTCCGCAAGACTGCGTAATGCATCATCACGTTCTGCATCAAGTTGCTCATACTCTTTTTGCACATCGTGCATCCCCTGCCGATCTTGCTCCAATTGCTCGGTCAAGCGTTTGTATGCATCCATCAATTGTTGATGCACGGTAGGACCAGGAATCGTCATCTCGCGAGCAACCTTGAATTTGAAATATCAGGAAAACATAAACCAAAGTCCACCGAGGACAGTGGTGAGAGTTACGGCTGCAAGAGTCAAACGACCGCGCCAAACCCAGCAATGAGCCACGAAAGATTTCAGGCCAGGCTGAGGGTCCTGGTAGGTATGGGCAGATTCAAAAAACTGCTCAATGGCCAGCTCAATTTCTGCTTCTGTGACATTGTCACCGGACATGTGGGCCGTACGAACCAACTTGTCACGTAATTGGGTCCTCAGATCATCGCGGCGAAACATTTCTTCAGCTGTTTCCCGCTGATCCCGCATTTCCCGAGCCACATCCATGACACGGAGAGTCTCCTGAAGCGATAGACTTTCCTCGGGTAACGAACTCGATCTTCTATGAGCTCGAACTGCTGATCGATAGGGCGTCTGGGCCTGAGACTGGTTAGCCATGATCTTCGCGGAGCGGGGTGGGAGTGTCCTGACCGATATGTAGTCTATTCAATCGGCACGTTTTCCGCATTCGGGGAGCGTGAAAACTGGCGGTGGGCCGGAAATCACGTTTCCCCCCTGAGTAACTGATTGCAGCCACGGGGTCTACGCGCTACGCTAATAACGGTTGGGAAGGATCGGAAACGCCGTTTCTCCAACAACTTATTTACCAGGAGAATTTGCCGTCATGTCAGATCAAGCACAGCAACCTGCCCCCGAGCCCAGTGCATCCAGCAGACAGGCTCAGGAATCGACGTCCATGCGCAAATACCTCGGTCGAGCTGTTAATGTGCTCAAAGACTTCGGCGTTGACAGTTCAAATACAGCACCACAAGAACTCATCAGCCTGCTCGAAGATGTCAAACATCTCGATGAGGCCAAAGTCCTCGCCATTGCCGATGTCATTCAGCACATGAGTGCTTTCAACGCTCTCGTCCGCGAAAACGTCGAAGGAATCTCGGTCGGTGACCGGTACATGAATATCACACAGATGTTTGATTCGGTCCGTGAAGATAGTAAGCGGCTGATCAATCAACTTGATGATGGAAAAATCAGCGGCACAGAGAAAGTGTCAAACTGGTGGATGAAGATGCGACGCGGAACACCAAGTGATCGATTCGAAAAGATTGTTGAAGTCTACAGCGAAGTGGCGAAAGACACGAAAGAACAGCTGAAACGCGAAGAAGCGATCATGGAGGGCTACATCGATTTTCGCTTCGCATTGAAGGAAGCAGAAATCCTGGCCCGTGACCTCTTTGATGCACAGATGCCGATTCTCGAACAAGCCAAAGTTTCGCTAAGTGAAACCCAGGAGGCACTGGATTCCTACAGCGGTGATGATGAAAGTGAAAAAAGCAGACTCGAATTAACTCGCGATGAAGCTCGATACAGTTTTGAAAAAGAAGATGCGACCTACCAACTGCTCAAGGACATTGCTGAAAATCTCGAAGTTGGCTATGACGTCGGTGAAACACTGATCACCAAACTCAAGCAAACCCATGACGTCAAAGAACGGGTGTACCGAAGGTCTGTCACATTCTTCACAACCAACGAACACGTCTTCACTATTCTGGGGACAGTCTATACCAGTCAACACGGACTGCACGAAGTCACTCAGGCGACGGAAGCGATGAAGACTGGAGTCAACAAAGGACTGGAAGACATCGCTGACCTTGGTAGGGAACTGGAGCGAGCTGCACTAAAAGCAGGATACGGAAGCACTATCAATCCGGATTCGGTACAGAAACTCGTCGATGCGATCAGCGGTTTCCAGGTCGAGTCCCTTGAGATGATTGCTGACCTTAGGAAAGAATCCGAAGACAGCGCCAAAGAAATCCGGAAATCCGTCGAAGAAGGTAAGCAGAAATATCAGGAAACACTCGCTCGACATGCCAGAGGCGAAAACCTGCGACCCTGATCGCTTCTCGGCTTTGGCCACAAGATGGTGTGCCGTATCCTGCGAGAAACAAAGCCACCCGCAGCAACCCAAGCCCCATCACGTTGTGATGGTCTGTGCTCCGTGACCAATTTCTCAAAACGGACGTCTTGGACGCAGTGCAACACAAATACAGCTGACATCTGTACGCGAGCCATAATTGTCTTTCAATCACTGTCTGAATCGTGGTGATTCTACACTTATGCCACCTGCTCTTTAATTCTTTCTCGGTCAACTTATCGAGGCGGTCATGTCGAAATTTCTGTTGTGCCTGTTGGCCTTTGCCTTCCTAGGTAAATCACGGGTGTCACATGTTTTCGCCGCAGAGAAACCAAATGTTCTGTTTCTAATTTGTGATGACTTGAACTGTGATATCAGTTGCTACGGTCACCCCCTGGTCAAAACCCCCAACATTGACCGCCTGGCATCCCGCGGTGTCCGATTTCCGCAAGCGTATTGCCAATATCCACTCTGTGGTCCAAGCCGAGCTTCATTCATGACGGGTCTTTACGCTGACCAGACACTCATCCACCGTAACGCGATTTACATACGCGAACACATTCCAAATGTGAAAACGCTGTCACAACTGTTTCGGAATGCAGGCTACCGGTCCGCACGGATAGGGAAAATCTATCATTACAACGTGCCTAAGCAAATCGGCACGGGCGGTCATGACGACCCCTATTCGTGGGATCAAACGATCAATCCGCGTGGAAGAGACAAAGATGACGAAGATAAAATTTTCAGTCTTAGAAAAGGCAGCTTCGGTGCCACACTGAGTTGGCTTGCTGCTGATGGCACAGATGAACAACAAACTGATGGGATTGCTGCATCAGAGGCTATCGAGCTACTGGATAAATATGCGACATCAGACCAAAACTTTTTTCTGGCAGTGGGCTTGTTCCGTCCACACACACCATTCGTTGCTCCGAAAAAATATTTTGACATGTACCCTTTAGATGAACTGGATGTGCCCAGCGTTCCGAAAGATTATCTTCAGACACTTCCTGAACCAGCTCGCAGATCACTGACCAGAAAGAAAGATCAAGTAAACCTTGATCCAAAACTGGGGATCAAGGCTATTCAGGCATACTACGCATCAATCAGTTTTGCTGACGCGCAATTGGGTCGCATTCTCGATGCTCTCGACGAAACGAACTTGTCGAAAAATACAATCGTGATCTTCACTTCGGATCACGGCTATCACATGGGCGAACACGGACACTGGCAGAAAACAACACTCTTTGAGAATGCGTCTCGCGTACCTTTGGTCATCGCAGGACCAGGAATCTCAAATGGGCAAAACGCAAAGTCCATCGCTGAAATGGTTGACTTGTACCCAACCCTGGCAGACCTAGCCGACGTCGCTACACCCCCATTCACATCCGGGATCAGCCTGAAAGACAGCCTCATAGATCCAAAGATCGTTTCCAGAACATCAGCTCTCACGCAGTACGAAAATGGATACAGCATTCGCACCCACCGATATCGATACACAGAGTGGGGTGAACAGGGCAGCGATGGCAAGGAGCTTTACGATCACCAGAGTGATCCCGCAGAAATGCACAATTTGGCTGCACGCAAAGATCAAAGCAAAACAATTTCACAACTCGCAGAATTACTCAAGATGCGGGTTCACCACGCACAACAAGCACCCATTGGAATCCGTCAAATCCGCTTTGAAAATACGCGAAAAGTCCCACAGCGGTGAAGTAATAGCCAAGGGATCGGTTTTCTGAGACAATCTGTGACCTAGCGGCAGCCATGATTGCACCTCGAAGAAAGGCACTCTGATGAAGGTTGGCAGCGGGGGCGGATTCCGAGCAATTCACTACACTTGGAAAAAGGGACGGGAAGCAGGTGGATTGTGGAAGCTGTATAAAGCCATGCGGACCCGCAACTCGTGCAAAACCTGTGCGCTGGGAATGGGTGGCCAGAAAGGTGGCATGGTCAATGAAACCGGATCTTTTCCGGAAGTCTGCAAAAAATCACTGCAGGCTATGGTTGCCGATATGCAACCGGCCATTGAACCAACTTTCTGGAAACAGAATTCGATTTCCGAGTTAAAAGAACTGACACCTCGTGAACTGGAGCATCTGGGTCGACTCGTTCATCCGATCAGATACCGCAAAGGTACCTCACACTTTGAAACCGTAACGTGGCAGGAAGCCTATGCTGCGATTATCGAAAAACTTCGCCACACCGCTGCCGACCGCACGTTCTGGTATTTCAGTGGACGTAGTAGCAATGAAGCAGGATTTCTGCTGCAGTTGATGGCTCGAGTTTACGGCACCAACAACGTCAACAATTGCAGTTACTACTGTCATCAAGCAAGTGGTGTGGGACTTCAAACAGCAATCGGAAGCGGTACAGCAACCGTGGTGCTGGAAGATGTAGATGATGCTGACTGTATCTTTGTGATTGGCGGAAACCCTGCCAGTAACCACCCCCGTTTGATGACCAGCCTGATGCATCTGCGACGTAGGGGAGGCAAGGTCGTTGTGATCAATCCCGTCCGTGAAACAGGAATGCTGAAGTTCCGGGTCCCAAGCGACCCTGTTTCTCTTTTAAAAGGTTCCAAGATTGCAAGCCACTATGTGCAACCACACATTGGAGGGGATCTGGCACTTCTTTGGGGCGTTGCAAAGGCTGTCAGTCAACTTGACGCACTGGATTTGGATTTCCTTCAAAACCATTGCAATGATTTTGAAAGTTGGCAACACACGATCAACACGATTACCTGGGAAGAGATCGAAACAAAATCAGGGGTGCCGCGCAGCGACATTGAGAACATTGCAAAAATTTACGCCGATTCCAAACGGTGCATCTTCGCATGGACCATGGGGATTACCCATCATGCACATGGTGTCCAGAATGTACAGGCAGTAGCAAACCTTGCACTCTGCCGGGGAATGGTCGGTAAACCCGGATGTGGCCTGATGCCAATTCGGGGTCACAGCAATGTGCAGGGTATGGGTAGCGTGGGAGTCACTCCAAAACTGAAGACACAAATTTTTGATGCACTCCAATCAAAATATCAGGTCAAGCTACCAACAACTGTTGGAAAAGATACTCTGGAGTGCATGGAAGCAGCCAGCCGGTTCGAGCTGTCATTTGGATTTTCATTAGGTGGAAATCTATTCGGTTCGAACCCGGATTCGAAATTTGCAGCAGAAGCTCTTTCACGTTTAGACATGAATGTGATGCTTAGCACCACCATGAATACTGGCCACGTGAATGGCTTGGCTGCTGAGACCTACATTCTGCCGGTGCTGGCCCGTGATGAAGAATCGACCCCCACGACACAGGAATCGATGTTCAACTATGTGCGTCTGAGCGATGGCGGTCCGCGACGCCTGCCGGGACCACGAAGTGAGGTTGAAGTGATCGCCGAGCTTGGCAAACGCCTACTCCCCGACGCGAGTGGAGTTGACTGGAACACCATGCAGCAAACCAGCACCATTCGACAATGGATCGCTGATGTCGTCCCCGGATACGAACAAATTGCTGACATCGAAGTATCAAAACAAGAATTTCAAATCAGTGGGCGAACATTTCACAAACCAAAGTTTGCCACCGAGGATGGCAGAGCAAATCTGCACACACACACCATTCCCGAGCTCAAGGGTCGCCAAGATAAGGAATTGCGACTCATGACGGTTCGGAGTGAGGGTCAATTCAATACGGTCGTTTACGAAGAAGAAGACCTCTATCGCAATCAGACCCGTCGCGACATCATCCTGATGCACCCCGATGATCTCAAACGCCTAGGGCTAGAGCACGAAGATCTCGTGGACGTCACGAGTGACACGGGCGTCTTGCCAAACATTTTTGTGAGATCCTACGAATCTATTCGACCCGGCAATGCTCTGATGTACTTCCCAGAAGCGAATGTTCTCGTCTCCCGGCATGCCGATCCGGCTAGCAAAACGCCTGCTTTCAAGGGAGTCGTCATTCGTGTCGTTTCTTCCCCACGGCGACCCAGCTAAGCCAACTAAACGTGTTTCACGATCCCCCGGTGAAACAATCCTCTGAGATTCAACATCGACGCGGAAAGGCGATTCATGTTATCAGCCTGAATTACACTCTGGCTCTCGCTGCGCGCATAGCGCGCTCTCGCGAATATGGAAATTTCAATGATTGACCTATTTGGTAATTCCGTACAACTTTTAGGCATGCCGCTGTCATCTGCTGCTTTATTTTTGTTGGCAGGCACGTTGCTCGGACACTTGCTTTGGTATCGCGATCATGGAAAGGCCGCTGTCAGTAATCCAGATCTGGAAACACGCTACCTGAAGATTCGAAGTTCGCTCAAACAACGTAAAAATCAGGTCAAAGAACTGCAAAAACAGAACGCATCCATCGATGAGGACTTAGCAATCCTGCGACAAGCGCACTCAACTCTCCGTTCCAAACACAAACGCTTGGAACAGATTTCGCAAAGCTCACAAGATGAAATCAACCAATTTCGCCATTCTCTCAATGAAGCCGAAATTCAACTTGGGAATGAGGAAAAGCGTAGCCAGACGGTCATTGAGCAGCTGCAAGAAATGATTGAAAACAATGCGACATTAACGATAGAGAGCCAGTCTCATCAAGAAAGCTTCGAACGGCTAGATCAGCAATATCGCCAACGTATTTCCGAGCTTGAAACTGCTCAGTGCGAACTCGATACTTTTCGAACGCAGGCACGGGCCCAACAAACTGAGCTGGAGCAAAAACAAGGTTCGATAAGAAAGCTCGAAGAACATATTGTCACGAAGGAACAGTCTTTTTTGGAAACGCGTGAGGCTTTACAGGAAACTCAACGGGATTTGGTGGCACGATGTGAAGACATCGATGCGCTTCGCACAGAAAGAGACCATCTTCGACAACAATCACAGGCCCACGTACATACGCTAACACGACTTGAAACTGACCTCACCTCATCGAAACTCATTCAGGCTGAACGTGATGAGTTGGCAAAAGATCTCGCGGTAGCGGCTAATTCACTTGCCGAACAACGACAAGCTTTAGACCAATGTGAGTCACACCTGGAACTTCAAACCACTAAGCTCGCTGAACGAGAACAACAGTTAAGCGATCTCAACGTAAAGCTTGTGGATGAACGGGAAAACCGTTTACAGCTGGAACAATTCAACACCGCCTGCCAAAAACAACTCGCCGACTTGGAGTCTCAACTCAGCGTCGAAACAACAGCATGTGCACAATCTGATCTTGCTCTAAATACTGCTCAAAATGCGCATGCCGAGTCACAAGTACAGATCTCTCATCTCTCCCTTGAACTTGCACAGTCCAATACCAAGGAAATTGCTTTCCGGTCAAAAGTTGCTGACCTGCAAAAAACCGTTGAACGACAAGAACAACAAGTCATCGAGTTATGTGCTATTCGCGAGGAAAATGTAATTCACTCCTTGGAATTGGCCGAAACGAGAGCACAACTGGCGTTGGAAACCTCTGCCTTGGCCGAACTAAGAGAGAAGGCAAACGACTGGCATGCTGTCCAAACTGAATTGGAAACAGCACAGCAGACAATTCAGCAATACCACATACGCAACACAGAATTAGAAAGCCGCTTCCTTCAAAACACGGTTCAAATTACGGAATTGAGTCGTCAGGCCGCGTGCGTTCCTGAACTCGAACTTGCACTGAAACACAGACAATCTGAACTCGAGCTTGCCTGTAGCCAAATCGAACAGCACGAGGCCAACGTTCTCACTGCCGAACGAATATGTGATGAAACCGAAGGCGAACTCGCGATCACCATTGCTGAAATTCACGCATTGGAAGATCGCATCCTATCAATGTCCAACGAAGTTGGCTTTCTCTCCACCGACAATGCACTTCTTTCGACCGCCAACCAACAGGCTGCTGAGCACGCACGGCAAATGCAAAGAGAACTGAAACAGGCCAGCATTAGCCAGCAGCAACTCGATGAATGTCACACTGAACTGCAGGTCGTAAAACAGGAGTGCGAGCAGCTGACCGGTACACGCGACGATCTCGAAGCTACCGTCAGTCGACTAGGCAAACAAATCACGAATCATCTGACAGAAGCCAAACAGCTGAATGAGAGATTGTCACAGACAGCGATTGAACATGAGAAACTGGAATTGGCTTTTAAATCTGAAGTAGAGGCACGGGACACCACCATTGCTGAGTTGAAAACACAGTTGAAGGCCAGATCGCAGCAGCACGATGCCATTGTTGATGATCTGGCAGCAAAAACAAGCAAACTGGACGAACGACAAACTGAGATCGACGAGCTGACGAATCAACTTGAAATGGCGAGAACCGCTCACGATCAAAAACTACAGCTAACGGCAGAAATAAATGAAGTGAAAAAACAACTGAAATCCAAATCGCAACAATGTGAGGCCCTGGTCAACGATATCAGTATGAAAAGCAATGAAGTCGCGCAGCAACTTCGTGAAATTGAAGGCTTATCGAATGAACTGGATGGTGCTCGATCTGACCGCAAAGAGCGGGATCTGCTGAGACAGGAGGTCACAGAATTAAGAGCGCACCTTGGTTGCATCCGCAAGGAACTCGAAGATAGCCTGGACACCAACGCCAAGGGGCAGGACCAAATCCGCGACATGGAAAATCAACTGCATGATCACGTTAAAAAGATTCGGGACCTGCGTCGTGAACGAAACGCCGCCTCAGCAATTCAGATCACAGATGACCCCCAGAAACCGAAAACTGACTCTGATAAGAAAGCTGCGTAACAAACAGTAACCAGAAGCGGTGAGCGGCATGCGACCGATCACTCGTGATCATGCCTCGCTGTGTATGTGTTTCAGCGGTTGCTTGTTATTGAATAGCAAGCGACTCTCTTCATCGCACGTCACGGATTCTGCGTATTCTCAGTATCTGGAGGTAGATCACCCTGCAGTACAGCGGGCCCTTCTGTTGAAAGCGGATTGCCAGACTCGCCCGCTTGCGGCGCGTCAAATTTCATGGGGCGAGCACGTTGCATATTGAAAGTTGAAGTTGGTCTTGAGAAGACGAACAGGCCTGACAGACCTAATGCCAAGAGCACGAAAGTAACCACAACCCATCTCACCCATCCCCCATTTTTGGCAACTGGTTTGGAGTCCGTCACCTCATGAGGACTTCGATAAGGGTCCTTTTGGCTGTTCTTCTTTTCGACCATCAGTTGATTACCTTTGATCCTCATTGAGGACTAAGCCTTGGTATCTGTCTTGCCTGCTTTCAGACGCAGGAACGCATCAAAAAATCCCTGCAGTTCACTACCATCCAACACGCTGTTGAAGTTACCAACATAGTGACCAGTTCTGGAATCTTTCACGCGCTGATCAGGATGCAAAAAGTAGTTCCGGATCTGACTTCCAAAACCGGTGCGGGCTTGGGTTTCATATTTCTTTGCTTCCTCTGCTTCCCGCTTCTCTTCTTCTAGGCGAGCCATCTTCGCACGTAGCATTTTCCAGGCCGTTGCCCTGTTTTGATGTTGGCTACGTTCATTCTGACACTGAACGACCGTGTTGGTCGGGAGGTGTGTCAATCTGATCGCGCTGTCTGTTTTATTGACATGCTGACCTCCAGCACCACCAGCACGATAGCGGTCTTCTCTGACATCTTTTTCTTCGATATCGATCTCTATCGAATCATCAATCTCGGGGGATACACCAACCGCTGCAAAGCTGGTTTGTCGTTTTCCTTCACTATTAAAAGGGCTGATCCTGACCAACCGATGCATGCCCTCTTCACCTTTCAAGTAGCCATAAGCCATCGGTCCGCGCACAGCAATGGAAGCATGATTGATACCAGCTTCTTCATTTTCCTGCCGGTCCAACAGATCGATGCTGTATCCTTCACTGACAGCCCACGCGGAATACATTCGCAGCATCATGTCTGCCCAATCGTTGGCATCAGTTCCACCGTCACGAGCATTGATTGACAAAATGGCGCCTGCCGAATCATTGGGACCGTTGAGCAGAGCTTTGAGTTCAAGTTCCTCGAGGATTTTTTCCAAGCGGGCGATCTCGCCAGCGACCTCCTCCGCGATCGACTCATCCTCTTCTGCCATTTCAAATAGCGCAGCAAGATCTTCCACCGAGGACGTCAATTCATCCATCGGGCCGACAATGGCCTTGAGTGACTTAAGATCCGCGACTGTTTTTTGAGCCGACTCATTGTCGTCCCAAAATCCCGGATCACCCATCTTCACTTCAATTTGCTTGATTTCTTCCTGTTTGGAAGCGTAGTCAAAGAGAGTCTCCGAGTTGTTTCAGGCGCTCGTGAATCTCATTACTGCGGTTAACCAATTCAGCATCCATTCTCGTGACGGTCTCCATGCGTATGATGTGGGATAGGAATTCGATCGCGTCGGCAATCGAAATCAGATGAATGGCTGCTGCCCCCCCGACTTGGCGTTGATGGGGAACAATCATGACCTCTCACTGGAGTTGAACTATACATGGCCCGAGTCGTTCTCGCGATGAGTGGCGGCGTTGATTCAAGCGTTGCTGCGCACCTGCTGTTGGAATCCGGTCACGAAGTGATAGGTGTTTTCATGCGTCACGGAGAGGAATCCAGTCAAGCTTGTCGAGTTGAAGATGGGAAACCTGGGCTTCCAGTGCTCGGTGGGATGGCCCAAGGACGAGTCGATCACAAACAGGGCTGCTGTACGGCGTCTGACGCAGCCGATGCGAGACGTGTGGCCTCGCGAATGGACATTCCGTTCTATGCGCTCGACTTACAGGAAGATTTTCGCCGAATTGTCGACTACTTCGTCGACGATTACCTACACGGTCGGACCCCCAATCCGTGTGTGAGATGTAATCAATGGATCAAATTTGGACGACTTTTCGACTATGCCGACGGTGTTGATGCCGAATTTGTTGCCACCGGGCACTACGCCCAAAAGGTCACGATGAATGGGAAGCCCTGCTCTCACGAGCTCCATCGAGGACTCGATTCGGCAAAAGATCAGTCTTATGCCCTCTTCGGGATACGCCCCGAATTACTTCCCAGAATGCTGTTACCGGTCGGGGGATTTGAGAAGCCAAAAATTCGGGAAATCGCCGAAGAACTTGGCCTGGGGGTCGCTGGGAAGAAAGATAGTCAGGAAATCTGCTTCGTCACTCAGGGACACCACAGCGATTTCGTTCGAGCCCGAGAACCAGAAAAATCTGCTCACACCAGTGGTGAGATCATTACCACAGATGGCGAAATAGTCGGTAAGCACGCTGGCTACGAAGCATTTACGATCGGACAACGGAAGGGACTGGGAGTAGCCATGGGTACACCTTTCTTCGTCACCGAAATCAATCCTAGTACTAATCAGGTCGTGATTGGTTCCAAAGATCAACTGGCAAAACCCGGACTCACCGCAAATGAGGCGAATTGGCTCGTCGACCCAACGAACCTGCCTGGACGAGTATCAATCCAAATTCGCTACAACGCCCCTCCCCAACCTGCTCAGATCATCGTTGATCCATCTGATCAAACACGGTTTTCAGCGGAATTTGACGTGCCCCAACTAGCGGTAGCACCGGGCCAGGCAGCGGTTGTTTACGACGGGACCCGGGTTCTCGGAGGTGGCTGGATTGAATGATTCAGGCCTCGTGGACATCCCGAATTCCGATAGCCCTAGACCATTCGGCTAGACACTTCAAGCTCTTGGGAGGCGACCGCTGGCGTCGTAACCGGACCACACAACACAACTGATTACCCCCATCAACGCCGATACTGTCGAAAAACGTTTGCCGCCGGCGGTTCTCAAGATTACAGTTTGGGTGATTAATCAACACACCTTTTCTCGGCCCACCGGCTAGTCCATTCGACAAACCGCTGCCAGTTCCGGGCTTACTCTACATCTTTCTGGGGGAGGATGCTTCCGCGATGAAAAAATACGCATTGACCATCTTTGCAGTCGCTTTGGCGACGATTGGCAACTTGAGTGCCAATTACGTATCAGCTCAAAACCAAAGTGCTATCCTGGCCGAAACTTATGGCCAAGGTGTGCATGCCTACAACGGTGGACGCTTGACTGATGCTCTCGAATTCTTCTCTCTCGCAATCGAGAATGGTAGTCAGGACCCACGTGTCCACTACTACCGTGGAATCGTCAATTACGTTTCGGGACGTCCAGAAGAGGCTGTAAAAGATTGGCAGGCCGGTGCTAGCATCGAAGCCTTGGGCGGCCCAAATCCATCCATCGGTCGGTCGCTCGCAAGGTTCCAAGGAAATGGCCGGCTCAAGCTCGAATCAATTCGCCAAGCAGCCCGAATCAAGGCTTTGGCAGAAGCCAATGCAAGATCCCTTCAACGCTACGGCGAAATTCAGGCAACACCTGAAAATTCGGCCGCCGTCAAGCCAGCTCCCCGCGTTCCATCACGACCTGTCACGCCACCACCAACGCCGCCCGCAGCAGCCAACCCTTTTGCCTCAGGCATCGGTGGCCAGCCTGCACCCACCAAAATGGCAAATGACGCTCTTGCGGGAGCAATGAAAGAACCATTCGATGACAAGCCCAACGCTGCAGCTGGCGCTGCACCTGCAGCCGCTGCTGCCGATCCATTCGGAGGCGGAGGTGCTCCCGCAGCTGGTGCTGATCCGTTCGGAGGCGGAGGTGGTGCTCCCGCAGCTGGTGCTGATCCGTTCGGAGGCGGAGGAGGTGCTCCCGCAGCTGGTGCTGATCCGTTCGGGGGTGGAGGAGGTGGCGCTGCTGACCCGTTCGGCGGTGACCCCTTCGGAGGTTAGCCCCATGACTCTGGGCAATCTTGCCTGAAAAAATACAACAACGGCGAGCAGAGGAATCTGCTCGCCGTCTTTTTTTATAATCACCGAAGATCTACTACACTGAGCAATTGACGTTATCCATCGTACTCATTGAACCATCGAGATACTCCATCTGCCAAAGCGTGAGCCACACATGATTCGATTCCTGTCTGCATGCCTTATCATTTCACTTGCAACCACAGCATGGTCGCAAAACCAGACTACCAAAGCACAGAAAGGTGTCGCTGTCGCTAAAAAGGGAACACCAAAGGTTGATGCAAAAATTGACGGGATCTGGAAGACTTGCCCTAAATACTTAGTCAATCAACCCATTGCCGAAGTCTTGGAAATTGATCCGAAAGATATGGCAACAGCGACGGTTCGATTGCTTTGGGACGATCGCTACCTGTACGCGTTGTGGGTGGTCAAAGACTCAGAATTATCTGCTGATGCAGGCGACGATTGGGCTCAAGATTCGGTGGAATTATTTCTCGACCAGCGACAGGACAAGTCCACATCCTATGACACTGATGATGCTCAATACCGTGTCAATTTTGAAGGCAAGATGTCAGGGCAGGGCACTGGCTACGATGAAGTGGATATCAAAGCAGCAACAGCGAAGAACAAGAAGGGCTACATCGTCGAAATGGCTATTCGTACCCACGCCGCAGACATGAAAGTGGGGACTGTCATGGGCGTCGAATTTCAAGTCAATGATGAACATGATCGTGCCCAACGTGATGCAATCGCGAAATGGTTCCACACCCAAGACGATTCATGGCAGGATACTTCCACGTTTGGAACGCTTGAACTGAAGTGATGCAAGATGTTTGAACATGGTTCAACTTAACCACCACAGAGCTTGTGCCATTACTGGAAACAGTTTGCAAGATTCCGCTGAAACAAGCTGAGACTTGCAACGAGAAAGAATGCCCGCCATCAGGATCACATCATCAGTTTGATCTGATCCTCAAGTCGCTAAACGTGATCTGCACTTCGTTACCAAGGGACTGGCTAGCCGAAGAATTTTGCCAATTTTTCTTCACTCGGTGTTGGCGTTACCAGCGATACCAAAATCATGGTAACGGTCGAGCTCAGCATCATGGCTACGACTGGCATCAATTCATAACTCTCTCCACCAATCGGCAGTTCCAACACGAACTTGCTCAGACCGCCTTGTTCAATCGGTACCTTGGTACCCTGATAAAACAGGATGCACCAACTGGTGATCGCGGCAAAGATTCCACTAATAGCCCCTGCTGCACTGAGACCACGCCAATACAGTGCTGCCACCACGATCGGAAACAGTGCACTAAAACCACTGAAGCACCAAACACCAAGAGCAAAAACACTTCGTACATTTCCTAGACTTAGAAAATAGGTAATCGCAACAATCCCAATGATGAACAGTCGAGTGAACATGACCTGTTGTCGATCAGTGAACCGATCTTTGCCTGCCAGATGCGTCACCACATCATTGTTGAAGATCGTACCAATGCACAGGAACTGACTATCCAGACTGGACATGATCGCAGCCAGAATACCTGCAGCGAGGAATCCTCCTAAAATTGGTCCAGTCTGGGTTTTCACGAGAAACGGCAGGATAGTGTTGGGATTGGCTGGCAAGTGCATCTCTGCAGGAAGACCAGTCGCCCAAATCCCGACCAGCACACATGGAACCCAGACAATCATGATAAAGAACGGATGACAAACGACCGGCAACTTGAAGGCATGTGAACTTTTAGCCGTCATCCAATGTTGAAAGAGATGCGGAAACATTCCAACCGAAAGCGGAATTAAAAGGTACGTAAAGAACTTCGTCTTACTCATTTCAGATCGGGTAACTTTATCCTCCGGAACCGAATTGGCTAATGTCTTGAGATTATCAAGGAGGGATTCCTGGCCACCCAATTTGTTCGCAATCACAAAGAAGGTCACCACACCTAAAATCATGAAGACCAGTGTCTGAAAGGTGTTCGCCCAAGTTGTTCCACGCATGCCACCAAAAAAGACATAAACCAGAACAACAACACAGATCACCATCGATCCTAACCAAGGTGGTACACCGCCATGCAAAGCCGGGTTCGCATTGCCCTCTGCGTCAAAAACTTGAAACATTGGAAAGTCGGGTGCTAAGCCGCCCGTCAGCGACTGAATGACTGATCCGCCGCTAATCACCCCGATCAAAAGGTAGGGAATCACCAGCCCAACCAAAATTGGAAACATCAGGTAACCGACAAAATCACTATCGAGTCGATCACGGAAAAACTCAATTTGTGTCGTGTACTTGTAACGACGGGCTAATTTCCAGACCTTGACCCCAATCAAAAAGAAACAAAGCGAATGTACGATGCCACTGCTGCTAGCAAGCATCCCATAAACACCCACCCCCTCACGAAATGCCTCGCCGCTGCTACCAACCAAAGCAAACGCCGTCATCGTTGTCCCGAAAATACTCATCAACAACAAAAATGGACCAATCGAATGGCTTGCAACTTGGTAATCTTCCTTAGTGCCCTTGAATAAACGGCTTGAGAGCAGCCCCAATGCAAGAAGCAAGCCTAAGTAGACAAGGATGATGATCAGTTGTGGTAATCCTGGATGATCCATCATTCGCCTCCCTCGTGCTCTTCGAGGTCATCTGACAGAGGCCAAGCGATACGAGTCGCAAGAAACCAAGTAGCAACGGCCGCCAAGGAAATGCAAGCATGCCAAAAAAGAGCGATCGGAATGAATCCAAACACGAGCGTGGCATCCGTCCAAAACCAATTATCTTGATGAAGAATAAGCAACAGCAGTACAAGACCCGCGATAATCAGCGGCCCCGAGGACTTGGAAGCTTTCATCTGTTGCCTCATGGGAACAGGGAAATATGACAAAGAGCGAACGAAAACCGGTTCCGAACAGTCTAGACACCTGCAACCAGTTGACAGCAGTGTAATTCAGACCGGGTCAGGACAAAATTAGGCTCACGACACCGTGAGTAGCAGTTCGATATCGGACAAGTGTGAATATCGTGTCGAGCCGGTCAAATGAGTCAGCTAAGATTTTGACCTTGGTTATTAAAATAGACGCATGAGACCTCGCTAAAAGGCGTATTTTTGGAGACTTGGGAAGCCTGGCTGACCATCGCTGTAGCCTGCATGTTGCTGGTGGGTTTAGCGCTGCGCATCGCGGCAACTGATATTTTAGCCCTGTTTTGTCTCGGAATTCTCGTATTAATTCAGAACATCACAGGCTCCGACGCCCTCCCAACACCCGAGCAAGCGGTCGCTGGTTTTGGGAATCAAGGGCTGATCACGATTGCCCTCTTATTCGCGGTGGTCGCGGGTCTGGAGTGCACGGGTGGAACAGAATTAGCCACCGGCTGGTTCCTCAATAAAGCAAGGAACCTTACGACTGCTCAGGCCAGATTATTTGTTCCAGTCGCGGTGTTGAGTGGATTTCTCAACAATACTCCGGTCGTCGTTGCCCTGATGCCCGTGGTAAACGACTTGGCCAAACGCATTTCGGCTAGTACCAGCCGGCTGTTATTGCCACTAAGTTACGCGGCCATCTTGGGTGGCATGTGCACTCTGATCGGTACCAGCACCAACTTGATCATCGCTGATCTGAATACACAGGCAATTGCAAGCGGCAGTATCGCAAAACCGCTTCACTTTTTTTCACCCGCCGCTGTAGGAATCCCGGCAACCATCATCGGCTTGATTTACATGATGGTTGCATCGCGTTGGCTGCTACCAGAGCGACGTCCAGCTGTCAGTGTCAGTGACGACCCCCGTCAGTACACGGTTGAAATGCAGGTCGATCCGACGGGGCCTTTGGTGGGTCGCAGTATCGAAGAAGCAGGCCTGCGTCATCTACCGGGACTTTATATTGCCGAGATTCAACGCGAAGATGGCATCATTGCAGCGGCAAAACCCAATGAGCGTTTGAGACCAGATGATGTATTGATTTTGGTAGGCGCACTGGAAAGTGTTGTTGATCTTAGGAAGATCCGAGGGTTGACGATCCCCGATGACCAGGCTCGCAAACTGGAAGTCCCTGCTTGGCGGCGAACACTGGTCGAAGCAGTTGTCAGCACACGATGCGGTTTGCTCGGTAAAACAATTCGTGAGGGTAGGTTTCGTTCACACTACAACGCTGCGGTGGTTGCTGTTGCTCGAGGTGATAAACGCCTGACTGGTAAACTCGGAGACGTGCGATTGGAGGTTGGTGATGTGCTACTGCTGGAAGCCTCACCGTCGTTTTTACATCGCCGCCGTGAATCACGTGACTTCTTTCTTGTCAGTGCCGTAGAACAGGGCACAGTACGACGTCCCGAAAAAGCTTGGATCTCGATTACTATCCTGTTGTCAATGGTTTTGGCCGCGACCACGACGGGAATTTCTATTCTGACTGCTGCATTGCTGGCGGCTGTTGCCATGGTCGGCTTCCGTTGCTGCACTACTGGTGAAGCAAGACGAAGTGTCGACTGGTCTGTGCTAATTGTGATTGGAGCAGCCATTGGTATTGGTATGGCCATGGAACAAAGTCAGGCCGCTCAGGGAATCGCCATGGGACTGCTGGGAATCGCGGGCGAAAATCCGATGCTGACCTTAGCGGCGGTCTATCTGGCAACCATGCTGTGCACGGAGTTGATTACCAATAATGCAGCTGCAGTTCTGATGTTTCCCATCGCTCTAGAGACCGCGACGGGCCTGCAAGCTAATCCGACACCCTTCGTGATTGCCGTCATGATTGCTGCTTCTGCCAGCTTTATTACCCCGTTTGGCTATCAAACTAATCTCATGGTTTATGGTGTGGGCGGCTATCGGTTCTATGACTACGTACGATTTGGACTGCCATTGAGCATCATCGTGTTTATGGTCACGATGGTTGTGGTCCCTCAGGTTTGGCCTTTGTGATACCGCCCACAGGTTGTGAGTCTGCACCAAATAGCAGCCTATGCCTATCTCCATTGATGATGTCGCAGTTGGCGATGCAAAAGCTATGAAATTCCGTCCACAGAGCCCTTCCCTCAATGCGGCATCGCGCCCACAGCGAACACCGCAAAACCAGGCGCCACAAAATGACAGCACTGCTAATGACAGCACTGCGTTAGAGCTAACGATCGATAATGCAATGCGAGTCGATCAGTACCGATTGAAGCGCGCACAGCAACGGTTGTCTGTGGATGAGTACGAGGCACAACTAAAAAAGTCAGTCGATCTGCATGCCACGCGGATAGCAGCTCAGCCCTGTATTGAATACTCCGATGAACTACCGATCAGCCAACATCGTGATGAGCTGATTGAGTTGATTCGCAGCCGCCAAGTGATTGTGGTTTGTGGAGAAACGGGAAGTGGTAAGAGTACCCAGTTGCCTAAGATCCTGCTGGAATCAGGATTGGGTCGCAAGGCCATGATTGGCCATACTCAACCTCGCCGACTTGCTGCACGCAGTATCGCCACGCGGCTTGCAGAAGAACTACAAACCCCACTGGGTGAATTGGTGGGCTATCAGGTCCGATTCGGCGATCAAACCAGCGAGCGTTCGCTGGTCAAATCGATGACCGATGGAATTCTACTGGCGGAAACCCAATCTGATCATTTCCTCGACGCTTACGATGCAATCATCATTGACGAAGCGCACGAGCGTTCTTTGAACATTGATTTTCTGCTGGGCTTCCTGCGACGGCTGCAGGGCAAAAGAAGCGACCTCAAGATCGTCATCACCTCTGCGACGATTGATGCTGACAGGTTCTCAGAACACTTCTCTGATGAGCTCGGTCCTGCTCCCATTGTTAACGTGGAGGGTCGTGGATTTCCCGTCGAAATGGTTTACCTGCCATGGGAAGAAGTGGTTGCTGATGAAACACGAGTTCCTGATCTTTCTCAGCATGTAATCAAAGGAATCGAAACAGCAGGGCGGAGTGGACCTGGAGACATGCTTGTTTTCCTACCCACTGAACGCGACATTCGGGAAGTTTCTCACCGTGTCGGCTCTCATTATCATCGGCTGGGAATGGAGAAACAGGTTGACTTGCTGCCTCTTTATGCTCGCCTGCCACAATCCGAACAGCAAAGAATCTTTCACCCACAGGGCGGTAAACGCCGGATCATTTTTGCAACCAATGTTGCTGAGAGTTCTTTAACGGTTCCGGGCATCAGGTACGTCATCGATTCGGGTACAGCTCGCATCAGCCGGTACAGTGCCCGAAGCAAAATGCAGCGACTGCCCATCGAACCAGTCAGCAGAGCCAGTGCTGATCAACGAGCCGGAAGATGTGGTCGAATCGGACCCGGTGTCTGTATCAGACTGTATTCACAGGAAGATTACGAGTCGCGTGATGAGTTCACCACGCCCGAAATCAGACGCACCAATCTTGCCTCGGTCGTGTTGCAAACAAAAACCTTGAAACTGGGAAAACTCGAGGAATTTCCTCTGCTTGATCCGCCAAGATCTGAAGCCATTCGTGAAGGAATCCGCACCCTGTTTGAACTGGGAGCACTGGACACAAAACAGCAACTCACCGACATCGGAAGGCAACTGGGACGATTCCCAGTCGATCCACGCGTCGGTCGAATGATTCTGGCTGCCGATGAAAATGGTGTGCTACCAGAAGTTCTACCCATCGCTGCGGCACTCGAAATTCAGGATCCACGTGACCGCCCCCCAGAGAAAAAGCAAGCGGCGGACGAAGCACACGCCGCATTCATTGACAGCCGAAGTGACTTTTTATCTTATCTCCGATTATGGCGTTACTATGAACAAGCCCGCAGCGATCATAGTCGCAACAAATTAACTCGCGTGCTTCGGAAACAGTTTCTGTCACCCAATCGAATGCGAGAATGGTCGGACGTTTACCGACAACTCAAAGAAATGGCCGCATCGGCGGGATCCCATCGATCAAAAAACCGCAGACGATCGATCGGTACCATTCAGTACAGCGATGACCAAACGCGCATCGTCGATGACGATCGTTATGCTGCTATCCATCAATCGTTGATGACCGGGTTATTATCGGGCATCGCCATGGCGGGTGAGAAAAATGAATACAACGGTGCAGGTGGTCTAAAACTGTTTCTCTGGCCAGGCAGTGGCGTGTCCAATACCAAGCCCAAATGGGTGATCGCTGGTGAACTCGTCGAAACCTCTCGGCAGTTTGCCCGTACTGTTGCACGGATCGATCCCGCATGGATTGAGAAGATCGCTGGTCATCTGCTCAAACGCTCTCATCAGGATCCACACTGGAGTACGAAATCCGGGGGCGCGTTTTGCTATGAAAACATGTTCTTGTTCGGACTACCCATCGTCACCCGACGCCGTGTTCCGTTGCCACCGCTGGATTCAGTCACCGCCCGCACTCTGATGATTGAACACGGACTCGTTGAAAGACAGTTACGAACCACAGCAAAATTCGTCAGATATAACCAAGCCATGCTCGACGCGATCGAGAAACTGGCTGCAAAAACTCGGCGCCGAGATCTTGTCGTTGACAGCTATCAAATTGCCAAGTTCTACCAATCACAATTACCCGAAAATGTCTGTGACCGAGGTCGACTCGAAAAGCTTGACCGTGAAACCATCACACCACCGTGGGCCAAAGGCCCTATCGAAACCAACTGGCTCACCCAATGGTTGGAAAGTACTGCCCCGTCAACTGAATCCGGCGGTATTTACATGCGTCCGGTCGATGTGCTGGATCTAGCCTTTGAAACTCCGGGCGAAAATGAATTCCCCGACGTGCTCACCGTGGGCAATTCAAAACTACCTCTCGATTACCATTTCGAACCTGGTTCCGAACGAGACGGAGTCAGTATGACAGTCCATCAATCAGCCTTGTCGCAAATCAGTGACGATCGGCTCGGTTGGTTAGTGCCGGGACTGCTTCAGCCAAAATTGATCAGCATGATCAAATCATTACCCAAACGTATTCGACGCAACCTTGTACCGGCCGCTGATGTGGCCAAAAAGATCGCTAACGAGTTGGAGCCAAATTACGGAAAAGTACCTTTCATGGAAACGGTCTGTGCTGCCATGTCGGAACATGCTGACACGCCCATTCGGGCAACCGATTTTCAAGCTGAAAAGATGGGTCAACAGTTCAATATGCTGGTTCAGGTTGTTGACGATGACGGTGAACTGATTGCTGAAAGCCGACAAGTCACCGAATTGCAGCAGCAATTTGATGACACACATTCATCGTCCAATGTGACACAAACAGATCCAGCAGATGAATCATGGGCCCGTACCTCCATGACTGACTTTGAGATCGAAATGCTGCCAGTTGAGGTGATCCGGTTGCGAGGCGGTGTTCAAGTCGCACAGTATCCGGGATTGCGAATTCAGGGGGACAAGGTGGCAACTGATCTGTTTGCTGATCAAGCAACTGCCGAAGTAGCGATCTTGAACGGTGTCACAAAACTATACGCTTTAAGTGAACGCAAAGAACTCCGCAACCAAGTGCGTTGGTTGCCAGATTTACAGGCAATCAAAGTCAAACTTTCAGGACTGCTTAAAGCTGATGATCTTGAAAATTCTCTCATTGATCTGGTAGCCAGAATTGCATTCGTGGAAAACATGCCGGTCGTGCGTACACATGATGAATTCAATTCACGTCGACAGGATCGGGGTCAGCGCATCGCCATTGCTACGCAAGATGTCGCAGCTTGGCTAGGTAATTTTGCTGAGCATACGTTCATCGTCCGGCGTGAGTTGGAAAACTCCCGGGGAAGTGAGCGAATGGCAAATGTCAGCAGCGATGTGCAACAACAGATCGATTGGTTGATACACCCCAGGTTTCTTTCATGTACGCCGTGGGAATGGTTAAAACATTACCCGCGATACATGAAAGGCATCGCTTACCGCCTTGAAAAAGTAAAAAGCGGTGCTGCATCGCGAGACCGTAGTGCCACCGACACCATCACTGATCTGACACGACGTTGGCTAATGATGATCCCTGAAAAAGAACAAAGCCCAGACCGTCAGGCAATGTCCGAATTTCGGTGGATGATCGAGGAATTGAGAGTTAGCATGTTTGCACAACCCCTGGGGACTTCTATCAAAATCTCACCGCAACGATGTGAAAAGTTGCTACGCTAAGTTTAACAAGCGATTTTCACGCTCATCTGAAAAGTACGATTCTCCCATGGTCCTTGAAGACCTAGAAAATGACGACCAGCCATCGAAAACCCGGTTGCTCCCGCCGCTGATGTCGTTGGTACTTCATGGCTTACTTGCCCTCATCTTGTGGTTGCTTGCTTTTGAAGGAAAACCTCGGGCCTCGATTCGTCTCACAGCTTCACTGAGCGCCCCCAGCAGCACAGTGTCCCTGAAATTACCTCAAACGGTCAAACCGGTTGACCCAGTCATCGTCGGCGGGGAAGAGCCTGCTAGATCAACTGATTCCACCATTTCAGATCTGCTATTGGAAGCTCTCTCAGACACCATGATGGACGTCGCTGATCAGACAGATCTAAAAGAGGAAATCGAAGAAAATCAAGAATCAACTTCGATCGCTAACTTCTTCGGATCGGAAGCGATTGGTAGCAAATTTGTATTCGTCGTCGATATTTCATTAAGCATGGATGCACGTAACATGGCACGATATCGACGTGCCAAAGAAGAATTACTCCGATCAGTATCAGATCTGACTTCGGAACAGAGTTACACGGTACTTCTATTTTCCTGGCGGACCAAAACGATGCGGTACGATCGGCCACCTGCTTGGATAAAAGCTGAAAAGCATCACGAGAACAGATTGAGTCGTTGGCTCGACGATGTCAAATTGAGTTCGGGGACTGATCCGAGGGATGCCTTATCGTTGGCGAAAATGATGCAACCTGACGCAATTTTCTTGCTGTCAGATGGACAATTTAATTACCCCAATACACCGCTCACGGAAACGGGTTGGCTACTTACCAATGGAGAAAGATCACAACTGAGTGTCTCGGATGGAATTGCCACCTACATGTCATCGATTCCCATCCACAGCATCTCATTTGAAAATCCATTCACCAAGGATGCCATGGAACAGATTGCGAAACTCAGTGGCGGAATTTTTCGCTACGTCAAAACGGAGTCACTCATTCCGGTGGATTCACAACGCTTTCTTCATGTGGTCGGGCTGATTGAGGATACCTACCAGAACACCTCTGAGCGAAGTTCAGAACTTCAACGTCGGATGTCTTTTGCACGCGATTTTATTGCCGATGGGGAATTCGCGTTCGCTGAGTACATTATCCGACCAGTTCGTGATGCAAACTCAGCGGACATTAATAATCCAATCCTACGTAAGATCCTGCTAAAGATTCTGGATGAAGAACTGGGTGATACGCGTTTGGAAGATCTGCCAATGACTTCGGATGTCGAGCAGTGGGTCCTTGACCACGACTCTTGAGAACCGGCCAATTGGATCAAGACGCGTGTTACCAGCCGCCAGCGACCCCAATTAATTTTGAAGGTGTGGCAGGCTAACCCAGCTCGTGATGCATTTTCCAATGAGGTATTCCCACCTCCATGAAACGGTCGCCCACCGTCTGGTAGCCCAAGCCCTGATAGAAAGCAACCGCCTCTTCGCGAGCATTCAATTCAATCTTTGGGAAGCCTCGTCGCTGTAGTGCTAACTCTATCTGGTGTATAAGACTGGAACCGAGACCTTGTCGTTGATAGTTTTCGTGAACAGCCATCTGTCGTAGCTTAGCCAAATCAGCGGAAAGAGGAACGATGACAGCACAAGCTCGAACCTGCTCCTCATCCACCAGAGCGAAATGCAATTCTGATGACTCCGCTGCTAATTCCTCTGACGAGAATGCGAGCCCCAAAGGGGCTCGCAACAAACGATCACGCAGTTCAATTTCCTGGCTGTAGAGATTGCTATTCCAATCGATTTCAACAAATTCCATCTGTTATGTTCCCAAAAGTCAATTTCCCAACCAAAAAATTCCAATCGCAGCCACAAGATTAATCACGACGCAGATACCAAACCTGATTCGGTAGGACTGCTTACGAGTCTTATGGCGAATTCGATTTCCTGTGATCCAAGCTCCCGGCCAACCACCCAACAGACACCACAAGAGCAACGTCCGTTCTGAAATACGACCGCGTTCGTGAACTGCCATTCTTTTGTCCCAAACATACAGTCCAGCTGTCACGCAACTGCTCAGTGCGGTCCAAATTAATATTGTTTTCAGCATATTGGTCTGACATCCGATCTTCTCAGTATTTGCAACTATCATCTCTTTGCTCCGTTATCGTTACCAGAATCAGGCTTTCTTTGCATGTCGCATTTTCCGCTCGATCAAAATCCTGACCTTGATCCGTACTTTGATGAACTTGGGTACTGGTTAGAACTCGAAGGGGAAGCCGAACGGGAGCGTATGGCTCGACGCCGAAAGATCCGATCCCAAACGCATGTAGAAAAGACAGGCGAAACGGTAATCGGACTTCAAATGCAAGACCATCAAACTGGCTTGGCGGGTCGTTTGTTACTTGACTTCAGCAAACCGGGGGACCAAGGCCTTCCCATGAATCGCCTGAAGGTTGGCTCGCCTGTGGTGGTATCGGATAACGATAATCCTGCTGATAAGGGTGTCGCTGGTGTCGTCAGTCGCCGTAAACATCACACCATTCAGGTGGCGACCGATACGTGGCCCGAGGGCAAGCGGTACAGAATCGACTTGTCGCCCGATGAAACCACAAGGCGAAGACAATCAGCTGCAATGGCCAAAGCTCGACTCGCGACTGGCCGACCCGCCAAACTACGGGATGTGCTGCTTGGAAAACGAGAAGCAAGATTTGCCGAAAGCAACACCGTCAAAAACTGCCTGACGACGCTCAATCCACCGCAGCTGGATGCTGTAGCCTTTGGACTTGCATCGAAAGATGTTGCTGTCATCCATGGACCACCCGGAACTGGAAAGACAACAACACTTGCCGAATTGATCTATCAAGCTGTTCAACATGGGCAGACTGTTCTGGCTTGTGCACCCAGTAACACCGCTGTCGATAACCTGCTGGAGAAGTTGGTTGCACGCATGCCGGCTGTTGTCAGGGTTGGACACCCGGCACGCGTCTTTGAGTCCCTGCGGGGACACACTTTGGACGAATTGGTAGACAACGATCCATCAACCGATGTTGTCCGAGATATGCGACGCGAAGTTAAAGAATTGATTCGCATTGCGGAAAAAGGATTCCGCTCACGTGATGGACACCGACGAAGACGTGAATTATTTGCTGAAGCCGGCAAACTACGGGGTCAGATTCGATCATTGGAAAAATCAGTGATCCAAAGCGTCATTGATTCCGCTGATGTCGTTTGCACAACCACCACCATCGACGATGAGCTCCTGAACACTCGATCTTTCGACTTGGTTGTGATTGATGAAGCCTGCCAATGCACGGTACCAAGTGTCTGGCAGGCTGTTCTTCGGGCTGAGAAATTGATTCTCGCCGGTGACCACTGCCAACTACCACCCACCGTGTTAAGTGATCAGGCTGCTGCCCGAGGAATGAAAGATTCCCTGATGCAACGCCTGATCGAGCGCGACGGTGAATCCATCTATCGACAACTGACAGTTCAATACCGCATGCATGAATCCATCATGCAATTCTCCTCCGATACCTTTTACGACGGCAAACTCATTGCCGATGCGTCTATTCGAAAGCACCGACTCTGTGACCTGCCTGATGTGGTCGAAAAACCACTAACGGATTCACCACTCGAATTCATTGATACGGCAGGTGCTGAATACGAGGAACAGCTCGAACCCGATGGCGAAAGCAAGCTGAATCCAAAAGAAGCTGACCTTGTCATTCAACTGATCGGAGACCTTATCGAAGCAGGCGTCTCGCCAGAAGAAATGGGTATCATCGCGCCTTACGCTGCCCAAGTCCGGTTGCTAAGAGGCAAGCTAAATGTGATTGGCTTGGAAATTGATACTGTTGATGGTTTTCAAGGACGGGAGAAGGAGGTCATCATCGTCACGATGGTCCGAAGTAATCACCATCGCGAAATCGGATTTCTGGCGGATACTAGACGAACCAATGTCGCCCTCACGCGAGCCCGACGGAAGCTGATTGTTATCGGTGATAGTGCTACTTTGGCTTCCCATCCATTCTATGCCGATATGATCGAACACTTTGAAACACGAAACGCTTACCGCTCCGTGTGGGAATTCGGGATCCTATGATCGACCAAAGGCTGTGTCGTGATCTGCTGTCCACGGATAAAAATTAGATTCGATGCCTCATCAAATCACCAAATCACCTTGATTTTATGTCGTTGCTGGGCGTAAAGAGTGATCTATGGAAGCGAAATACTATGCAACGTGTTTTTGGCCGGGACTGGCCGAACTGTGGTGGCGTGGGCGGTTATCTGCCCTGCCCGCCGCATTTGCATTCACCTTGGTCGTGAACCTTATACTCGTCGCGCGATACCTGTATCCCGGATGGATTCATAGCGGTTTGGTGTCTTTAGCCTTCTGGGGTGGGCTGATCACGCTGTTTTTTTACATCATTCGCACCGCTCGAGAATTACCAACCTTTATCAACCCACGCGAAACGTCGGAAGAACCCGATCAATTCCCTGATGCGAGAATTGCGTATCTCAGCGGTCAATGGGAAGAGGCCGAAGGTTTATTGACCGATGTGCTAGCAATAGAGCCGAGAGATCCTCCCGCGTTGCTCCTTTTGACCGGCGTCTACCGTCACACGGGTCGTTTGGAAGCTGCTGAAGTATTACTACGAGAATTATCCCGACTGGAAGTGGCTGACACTTGGTTACTGGAGATTGAGGCCGAATCCAAGCGTTTGGCACGAGCCGTCGAAGCTGAAAACGAAGCCGAACAAACTGACACAAAAAACCATGTGTCCGAGCTAAATGATGCTGCCTAAATGACAGAAGACCAGATGACAACGATTTGCGCTTGCCGCTGGAAAACAATGAGCCGTAAGCAAAAAAGTTTGATTTTAGACCGATAACGTTGCTTTTCGGGAAATCGCAGCTGAAAGCTCCTATCCCCGCTTTTTACCGTAACCGATAGAATCACGCTAAGCTGGCTCGAACACCACTACCGTAGCTATCTCGGATTCTGATGAAAAAACAGAATGCCGTAATCCAGGAAAGTGGCGTACGGTTTGCTACTACACGTGTAAGAAACGACAAATTCGCCAATTTGACAGCACCCACCCCTGATTTTCATCGCAGAGCTGATTGAACCGTTCAATTGGTCCTCTGAGACATTAGTTCGTGGGGTACAGACAATCGACCTGCCGCGGAGTCACCCGCTCCCGACTGCGTTGGATAAGACAAGGGTTATAGAGACAACATATGTACGAAAGATTTACAGACCGCGCCCGTAAGGTTATGCAGCTGGCTAATCAGGAGGCTCAGCGTTTCAACCACGAGTACATCGGCACGGAGCACATTCTGCTTGGCTTGGTCAAGGAAGGAAGCGGAGTTGCTGCAAATGTTCTGAAGAACCTCGAGGTCGACCTTCGAAAGATCCGCTTGGAGGTCGAAAAATTGGTTCAAAGTGGTCCTGAAATGGTCACGGTTGGGAAACTGCCACAAACACCACGGGCGAAGAAGGTCATCGAGTATTCGATGGAGGAAGCCCGTAACTTGAATCACAGTTATGTGGGAACTGAGCATATTCTGCTCGGTTTGCTGAGAGAGCAAGAGGGTGTCGCTGCACAGGTTCTGATGAACTTGGGGCTCAAACTGGAAGACGTCCGCGAAGAAGTCTTGAACTTGCTTGGACACGGCTTGGAAGGTGCTGAGGTTGGCGAACGTGGTGGACGCGGTAGTGAGAGTGAAAGCCCGACCAGCTCTGGAAAGAGCGGGAAGAGCAAAACTCCCGCCTTGGACAGCTTTGGCCGAGACCTGACAGAATTGGCAAAGAAGGGTGAACTGGATCCCGTCATTGGTCGTGCTCGGGAAATCGAGCGTGCCATCCAAATCCTCTGTCGAAGGACAAAAAACAATCCCGTTCTGCTCGGAGAAGCAGGTGTTGGCAAAACAGCCATCGTTGAGGGATTCGCACAGCGAGTCATCGAAGGCGAAGTACCGGAGATTCTGGCCGAGAAGCGGATTGTTGTGCTGGACTTGGCGATGATGGTTGCTGGAACGAAGTACCGCGGCCAATTCGAAGAACGCATCAAAGCAGTGATGACCGAAGTGCGACGTGTTAAGAACACGATTCTCTTCATCGACGAACTTCACACGCTCGTTGGAGCTGGCGGAGCAGAAGGTGCAATTGATGCTGCCAACGTACTGAAGCCAGCTCTTGCCCGTGGTGAAATTCAGTGCATCGGTGCCACCACCCTGGATGAGTATCGAAAATACATCGAAAAAGACAATGCTCTGGCTCGTCGTTTTCAGGAGATCATCGTAGAACCGACCGCAAAAGATGAGACCATTGAAATCCTCAAAGGTCTACGAGGACGATATGAAGAGCATCATCGTGTCCAATTCACTGACGATGCCGTCGTTGCCGCCGTTGAAATGAGCGAAAGATACATCACAGCCCGATGCCTTCCGGATAAAGCTATCGACGTCATTGATGAAGCCGGCGCTAGAGTTCGTCTGCGAACCATGACACGTCCACCAGATTTGAAGGAGATCGACGAGGAAGTCGAGAAACTGAACAAGGAAAAAGAGGATGCTGTCGCGAACCAGGACTTCGAGAAAGCTGCCAATCTGAGGGATCAAGCCGAAAAGCTGCGAAAGAAGAAGGATCAGATCACGCAGGAATGGCGCGATAAAAGCCAACAGACTGATGGAGTCGTTGATGAAGAAATCATCGCTGAAGTCGTCAGCAAAATGACTGGGATTCCATTGACGCGATTGTCTACCGAAGACAGCCTGCGTTTGATGCAAATGGAAGAAGAACTTCACAAACGTGTGGTCAGTCAGGATGCCGCTGTGACTGCTGTCTCTAAGGCCGTCCGAAGAAGCCGCAGTGGTTTGAAAGATCCTCGGAGACCTACTGGTTCATTCATTTTTGCCGGTCCCACCGGTGTTGGTAAAACTCTGCTCGCGAAAGCACTGGCCGAATACATGTTCGGTGACTCCGATGCGCTGGTTCATATCGACATGAGTGAGTACATGGAAAAGCACAATGTCAGCCGCTTGATTGGCGCACCTCCCGGATTCGTCGGTTACGAAGAGGGTGGCCAACTGACCGAGAAAATCCGTCGGCGTCCCTATGCAGTTGTTCTGTTCGATGAGATCGAGAAAGCACATCCCGATGTCTTCAACATGATGCTGCAAGTGATGGAAGAAGGACGGCTGACTGATTCGTTTGGTAGGAACGTCGACTTCCGCAACACCATCCTGATCATGACAACCAACGCCGGTGCTGAAGCGATCAAGAATGAATCAGCATTTGGCTTTCAAAAACCAGATGGTGATGCCAGTTACGATTCCATGAAGCAGCGTGTGATGGACCAAATCGAACGAGTATTCCGTCCGGAATTCCTCAACCGACTTGATGACACCATCATCTTCCGCCATCTCACTAAGGATGACCTCAAGAACGTGATCGACTACGAACTTGCGAAGGTACGTGAACGATTACTGGATCGCGGATTGTCAATCGAGCTGACCGATGAAGCCAAAGAGTTCCTGGTCACGAAGGGAAGCAATCTCGATTATGGTGCTCGCCCACTCCGCAGAGCGTTGGAACAGCGAATTGAAGATCCACTGAGTGAAGAGCTGTTACGTGGTGCTTTTGAGGGTAAAGACACCATTATCGTCACCGGTATTCTGGAAAACTCCGATGGTGATCGGGTCGAATCCAAAGATGTCACCACCAATGAAGATGGCAAGATGCTGGACGCCGATGGAAAACGAGTCAAAATTATTCGACTCGAGTTCAATGGCGAGAACCGTGGATTGGCCGATACTGCCGAACCAGTCAGCGCCGGCGTTGCAGAGGGTGATGAAGCTGAAACGAATGGCGACAGCTGATCACTGACTAACCTTGAAATTTTTCTAAGCGGCGAATTACCATTCGCCGCTTTTTTTGTGCCCTTTAAGAAACACCTGCGAAGTCCCTCTGTGTCAGCGAGTCTGCCCCGAAAACACTTTCTTCATGTAGAAGATCACAGTCAACATTCAAACTGTCATACGACCGATCTAGCGGTCTCGTGCCATCGGCATGATCACGTAACCGTAACCATCATCAGTCGTCAGCAGTGCTGGTGCAGCCCCTGATTCAATTTCCATGATAAAGCCCACTTCGTTATCGAGGACTTTGCAGAAATCCGCCAAATAACGGTGATCCATCGTCATTGTTATCGATTCACCCTCATACGCGATTGGTATTTCAATCTGCGATTCTCCAATTTCCGCCGTACTGGCTTCCATTTTCAGGGTTCCGTCAGCAAACGTGAAGTCAATTCCACGGCTTTCATGGTCCGTTACGATGGCTGCTTGCCGCAAAGCAGCAAAAAGTGGCCCCACAGTGACGTCCAACTGAACTGCATTTTCTCGCGTTGGGAAGACTTGCCGCCAATTGGGATAACGACCCTCTACCAAACGGGAATAAATAACTGCTTGAGGCGTACGAACCATCAAGTCATTATTTCTTGCCGCTACATCTACCGTTTCATCTTTGTCGTTCAAAGCCCGCTCAATTAACTGGATCGCCCGAGTAGGGACGATCGTGCTGGCCCCCGTCGTCTGATGACCTCCGACTGACTCTCCTGTTCCTTCCATGCGAGCCAATCGTCGTCCATCAGTGCCAACGGCCGTGACCCGTGACTCTTCCATTTCGAGAAGAACACCACCCAATGCAAACCGACTGCTATCCGAATCTGTGGCAAAGACCGTACGTTTTACCATCTCGCGGAACAACCGCGTTGGCAAAACGTGATACTTGTCCTCGTCGAAACCAGCAACCACAGGGAATTCATCTGGATTGTTACCAGGCAGTTTGAACTTACTACGTTTTCCTTTGACACGGATCCCTGCCTCATCTGTCTCAAATTCCAGCACCTCATCGTTGTTCTCTCGTAAGATGGCCATGGTCCGCTGAACAGGAAGCAACGCCGTGCCTTCCGTTTCGACCGTGATACCCTCTTCCAGGTCCAAGCGAATCCCGACTTCCATGTCAGTCGCCGTCAATGTGATTTTCCCTCCCGCGGCAGTTACTTTCACATTTTGCAGGATCTCTTTAGGCGATCGTGCTGGTGCAATGCTAGCCGCAAGTGCAAACGCGTTCGTCAATGATTCTCGTTGGCAGGTGATCTTCATGGAAATGCAAACCGATACCGTGGAAGTTCTCTATCAAACAGATTTGCATGTTGTACCCCGTTGCTGCTTCTCTTGCATGGGGACAAGCCAAGTTCATAATTGGCTAACCAGCTCTTGCTTTCTCTATAAGTTAATTTTATCTATCGTCTTAATCGTAATCTTCCGCTGCGAACGGTTGAGATCTAATTAATTTCACTTCTAAAGTCAGACAGAGTATTGGTTTATGAAAGACGAGACTCTGTGGAAAACAAGTTGGCTGACTGTTTGGATTCTGTCAAAATTGGCCTTGGTTTTGAACAATTTGGAACAGAGAGATGTTTCATAGATGCTATCAAAGATTCGAAAACAGACGGTTTGATGACAGAGAACCAACATGTTTTCCACAGATCAAAAAGTCAGGCATCGTTAAATTTTTCTCTAACTTCCTCTGCTGCACGCTGCAGTTCAGAGTCAGATTCGAGCAGTAGTTCGGTTTTACGGATTGCGTGTAGAACGGTCGTGTGGTCACGTCCACCAAAGTATTCCCCAATTTGATGCATGCTCTTGGACGTCATCTGTCTCGCGATGAACATAGCGAGAGATCGGGCGCGGACGAGATTCTGTTTACGAGAACTGCTACGAATATCAGCTACTTTGAGCCTAAAATACCGGGCTACAGTTGTCCCGATTGCTGCTAGCGAGAGCTCTTCTCGCTCACCAACGACGGCGACAGCTGAGGTGATTGCATCTTCGGTTGGCTCAGCATCATGCATTCGACACCATAGCGAGACCTGTTTCAGAGCTGCTTCGAGAGCTCGGGTTGGGAGGCGGGGTTCCAGTTTGCGATCGAGTAAATCGAACAGGCTTGCATCGATACTCAGATTCAGGTGAACGGCTAATTCCCTGAGTAACTGGGATCTGGCAGCTGTTGCAGGCATTTCCAGTGGAACTGTGAGCCCAGGCAGGACCCGACTGACCAAAAGTGGACGCATGCCCCTAATTTCAGAGGGGAGGCGTTTACACGTCAATAAGGTTGGTAGTCCGCGGATCACACGCTCTTCGATTCTCGCGGCCAATTCATCTTGGGCTGCTAATTTATCATTCATCAGATGGAGATCATCGATTACCAGAATCGGTGCTTCGTTGATTTCTTGGCGAAGTGGTGGCAGATCATCAGCACCCACTGCTTCTGCGTAAAGCCTGGCAAAGTCAATCGCGGGGTAGTACAGCACCGGCATCGGCTCGCCCGTTTGTGATCGGCTTGACTCTCTTGCCGCAAGATGGAGAGCAATCGCTGTTTTTCCGCTGCCACTGGGGCCAATTAGCAGCAGGGGATTCCCCAAATCAAAGATTGAGGTTTCGGAGCATGCAACAAAATGCACCATCCGATTTTCTTCACCGGCGATGAAATAGGGCAAACTACCTCCCTGAATCGGCGTAGCACGTTTCCGTACTCTGGCGATTGGTCGCTCGAGAGGAAATGAGTGAACCTGATTGGCAGGGCTAGTCGCAGTCGACATGAATGGCCGTCAGAGGCTGGTAGGTGGGATCGTCTTTCGAGAAACGATTTCACCATTTTACGAGCTTGCGAGCGAAAAGCGAGTAAAATAATGCTAGTTATCCACACAAGTTTTTTTTCGTAACTTGTTATAAGACAATGATATAGAGTCAATTGAATTATTTATTTCTTCAATAGTGGAAAACTTAGAGACACCAAAGCGAAGAGTCGACTCGATCTCATTTTCAGGGCGGTTCATGGCCGTTAGGACATGGCTGGGAGGGCTGCTCCCGCTGCTGCAGGCGGAGCCACTGCTACAGGCGATACCCGCCATGTCGAGCGCCATCAGCATCGACTGTCGATCCGTTTCCAAAAAGGAAATCGAGCTGGTTCCTGGTAAACGATCATGAATTTTGCCTTGTACGACCAACTCGGGATGGCGTTCAAGGAGCCCATTTTCGAGACAATCACGCAGCGCTTCACAGTGTTTGGCGGACTGCGTCATTTCAGTCACCGCCAGTTTTAGAGCTTCTGCCATTCCGACGACCAATGCGACAGGTTCAGTGCCAGGCCGAGTTTCCAGCTGCTGTTCGCCACCATGAAAAACGGGTTCTACATTCACTTCCGGCGCCAGCCATAGGCCACCGACGCCGGCAGGACCATGAAATTTGTGAGCAGTAAACGTTAGGGCTGAGATACCGGAATTTTCCAAATTCAGTGGCAGTTTTCCGATGGTCTGGGTCGCGTCCACGTGCAGCAGGATACCAGCCTTTCGACAGAGTTCAGCAGCTTCGCTGATGGGCTGAATGACTCCTGTCTCATTGTTTGCGGCCATGAGTGAAACGAGAGCGATATTATGGTCATCCGTTGAGATCATTGCCTCAAGTTGATCCAACCGAACCAAGCCATCCTGGTCGACCTCAAGCCATCGTAGGGGGCGTCCACGTCTTTCGAGCCATTTTGCAGTAGCCAAGACGCTGGGGTGCTCAATTCGGCTCAGTACAAGCGGTCCATGATCACCCAATCCTGTCAGTGCTTGGTGATTTGATTCTGTGCCACCACTGGTAATGATCAACCTGGCACCGTTGGGCTGATCCAGTCTGGTTCCCAGATAGGAGCCAATGGTTTCAATGGCAGCATCCAAGTGGGAGCGTGAACGCCTACCGAAGGCGTGTTGGCTGGACGCATTGGTTGGCCCGTCCAAGAATTGAGCTAACATGACGTTCGCAACGCGCGTATCAATCGCAGTCGTGGCGTTATTGTCGAGATAGACCTTCATCACGCCATTTTTCCTCTCATATCACTCGCATCTGCGACACGTTTCGACTCATTCATTTTCTGCGAGATGCTTGAGATTAGGATGATTCGGGTAATCAGCTAAGGCCTCGCTGAGCAATGTAGCCGCGATCGTCAGTTTTCCAGCTTCTCGCATATCCTTGATCAAGCTGACGTATTCTTCTGCCAATTGCTCATCGATGGCCCTCTGTAGTTCTTTCGGGCTCTTACCACCAGAATCAGCAGTAGCGAAAACTAGAGGTATGAATACGTAAAGCTCTCGCTCGGCTAATCGTTGGATGGTCGGCCAAAGAATTCCGGCGTGTTTTGGGTTCTGCTTGCTCCAATCAATCCAGTACGGAGAATTTTTACCTCCATTGCCAAATTCAAGTTCTGCGAGCAGGAAATTCGCGTCCGCATTGGTTGTTCCTGAGAGGCCACGCGTAAGGGAAATCAGATGCCAGTTGCTCGCAGGTCCCTTGGGGAGCTTTCTCAAGTGCGTTGTTTTGACGTAGGTGGCTGTAGGTGGGGTGTCATCGCTTCGACGGATTGGCGTGATTTGCCAATGAACCAGAGGAATTTCGTAGAAACTGAAACTTCTTCGTACAAAGTGGCTTGGTGCGAATTCGCTGCCGCGTACAAACCCTTGAGTTCGGATGACAAGCCCCAGAACAACACAAATAATGATCGCTGCCGAGACCGAGACCCAGATTCGGATCACGCGGTTTCTCTTCGCTGATGACGTTCCAGACTGAGCAGATGTTGAAACCGAGGTGGACACAGGAGCTTTGTTGGGGCATCTTCGGGTAATGAATGGAGAAAGTACTCGTCAGTCTACTGTAAGCAATGATGCGTTCGAGAACCCCTAATGTTTGCTGGAACTCTGGTGAATCATGCAACTCGATTGCATCACCAAGGCCTGCAGGTTCGATTTCGGCCGCTGCCGCCGCAGGGAGAATCTTGCCTTGGAGACCTTATAGAGTAACCCAAACGGCAAATCCGGCCGATACTCCTTTTCTGTCAGGCCAGTCACAGCAACCCCAGGAACCGAGTGACCCCAGGCTTTCCCGGATGCGATTGGAGGCTGTCTTGCTATTAGCAAAAACATCCTTGAGCCTCCGAAAACTATGTCAAATGGCTCACTTGGCGGACGCTACTGAGGCTCGTACACTGATTCGCCAGTTGAATACAACCTTCGACGACTATGGGAGGGCGATTCGTGTGGAGCAAGTTGCTGGTGGATACCGGTTGATGACAAGGTCGGCACTGTCACCATGGCTTGCACGTTTGGGGCACTTGCCGCCACCCCTACGATTATCGACACCCATGATGGAAACGCTTGCTGTGGTTGCCTATCGTCAGCCTGTATCCAGAGCCGATGTTGAGGCGGTTCGGGGGGTCGGTTGTGGAGAGTTATTGCGTCAAACGATGGAGCGGGACTTAGTACGAATTGTCGGTCGTAGCGAGGAGTTAGGACGCCCCTACCTTTACGGAACTACCAAACGTTTTTTACACCTGTTCGGACTTTCGAACATCGATGCATTGCCAGCAATTCAGTGGCAAGCCTTGCAGGATGATCCCCAACCCGAAGATTCAAACCCAGATGACTTATCGACATCAAAGAAGGAGCTCGTTGTGAGTACCACAGTCGTTCCAACTATTTCAGAGTCAGATCACGCTGTCGTTGTCCCCACTGCATCGACGATCGAGCAGTCTGATCCCAAATCGATCATCGATGATGCTCAAGCAGTCATTGAAGACGAGGAGAATGGATATTACGACGACGACGATGACGACGATGATGACGATGACTGGGATGATCAAGATTGGGATGATGAAGAGTCCGAAGATGATTTAGACTCCGACGATAGTCTCGATGAAGAAGAGGACGAGCTTGATGAAGACGAGCTTGATGAAGACGAGGACGAGCTCGACGACAATGATCGCGACGGTGATGACTCCGCTGACGACGATCTAGATGAAGATGATGACGACGGCGGATGGGAAGAAGTCGATGATGAAGCCGGCGATGAAGAGTTCGACGACGACGAAGAAGAAGAAGTATGGGAAGAGCAGGCAGATGATGATGAAGATTGGAATGAGTGAACATTCCAGTCATTAGGTTTGCGTGCGGCGTTTTCTTCGCCCAAAGAGTTCCGACAGGGTGCGTTTGTTGCTACTCGCTGTCTGTCCTCGACGTCTAAGGGCCCTGATTGTTCAAAGACTCATCAGGACTCTAAGCAAATCACTCGCCTAAGTTGAAGAGATGACGCAGTGCTTCAAGCAAACCGCGACGATGACCTTCTGCTGCGTCATCACGTAGAGACGCCAACGGTGGGTGCAAGAGCTTGTTGATCAGCCGGTCAAATGACCTTTCGATTTCTTTATGGGCTGAGGGATCAAGGTCTTCCAACCGGAGTTTGTTGATCAATCGATTCAGTTCGTCTTTCTTGAGATCCTGCGCTTGCTCGCGTAGCCTTTGAATGACCGGACCGGTTGCCTTGTGATTGAACGCCTGCATGAAACGCTGCGTTTCTTCGGAGATCACTTGTTTGGCTTTGGGCCATTCTTTCTGACGTTCACGGCGATTTCGGTCACAGGCTGACTGCAAATCATCGATACCGTACAAATAGACATTCGATAATTCACCGATTGATGGTTCAAAATCCCGGGGAACTGCCAAGTCGAGAATCAGCAACAGCCGATTCTTGCGTTTGGCATGTAGTGGTAGGAAATTCGTTTCGTTCAAAATGGGTTCGGTTGCGGAGGTCGTACCAATCAATAGATCAGCACCGACGACCTGTTCCTGCAGATCATCCCACAACGCCGACTCTGCGTTGAATGTATTGGCAAGCGCCACTGCACGATCGTAACTTCGATTGATGATGCAAATATCGCTGGCGCCACCCTGTTTCAGATAACGCAAGGTTTCTTCACCCATTTCACCAGCACCGCAGAGCACGACTCGCTTGTCGTGAAGCGTATCAAACACTTCGGTTGCAACTTCGCCAACAGCGACGCTGGGCACGCTGACCCTTCGGCGATGTATCGATGTTTCCTGCTGGACCCGCTTTGCGGCACGATTTGCAGCTTGAAATACTGAGTGAGTGAGAGGACCGGCTGATCCAGAATTACAGGCGATGTCATAGGCTTGTTTGACCTGGGACAGGATTTGTGCCTCGCCTACGACCATACTATCGAGACTGGCAGCAACCGTAAAAAGATGTTCGACTGCATCGGATCCAGCACGATAAATCATCTGGTCCATGATCTCATCAGCTTTCAACTGATGCTGATCTGCCAAAAACGAGGCCACGTCATCCCGATCAAGTTCGCTGTCGTTTCCCGCAGTCGCATAAAGTTCAACGCGATTGCAAGTACTGATCAGTACGATTTCCGATGAAGGGAAACGTTGACGAAAAGCATTCACTGCCTGACCAACCTGGTCACTAGTGAAAGATATCTTTTCTCGAAACTCAACAGCAGCGTCATGGTGACTGCAACCAATCATTAACAACTTCATCGAATGTCCTCCGTTGCAATGAGCCATTCGATCCGCGGTGTAGCTGTTCGCCCAACCTCCTTAATCGAAGATGAATCATCATCCGTTTGCCCATGCGAGGTGGTGAGGACTCCAATCATTGCCAAGACAAGAAAGCCTCCACTCGCAAGTGTGAGGTAGACAGCTTTTCTGCCTCGACTGGCGGGAGCGTAAAAGTATTCAACACCTGTCGCGATCAGAAGCCAGATCAGAAGAAGAGTGCTTAGAAGAACTCCACGATCTGTCCAACCAATACTACCCCAACGATTCAGATTCATCACAACACCGGCGATCAAACCAATGCCGACAGCAGTAGTGCTTCCCACAAGACATCGCCGATTTAACCTGTCCAAGAACTCGAGGGTTGGCAGACGGAATGAAGATCCCGCTCGCTTCTGTTTTAATCTTCGAGATTGCACCAAATACATGATCCCAGCCAGAAATCCGATGAGGACAGCAGTCGAACCAGCCATCATCGCAATAGCGTGAACCGTGCGCCATACTTCGACCGCTTCGGTGCGACTGAATGGGGGGCGGTTACCCAAGGCGATGGCTAGTCCCAGCAAGCTCATGACAGCAGGGAGGAAGAAAAAGCTGATGATTGTTTCAGGGCGTCGTAGATAAAGCACGAAGAATGCACTCGCCAAGCCCAGGGCCAACAAAAGCGACCAATCCGACCAAGTCGCCAACAGGCCCACTTCCTGGCTTTGTCCCGCCACACCTTCCAATGTGGTTGCCCGCAGTAGCAGGTAACAGACGTGAGTGAACAAACCCACTGACATCATTGTGATTACGAATAACCGTCGGCCGGGAAGTCGTCCCAACAGACGCAGCAATTCCAGCACCAGCACAACAAAGTAGCTGGCAAAAACGCAGGTGATCGAAATCTCGCTAAGAAAGGCGAGCATGGAATGATCGGTAAGCTAGAGGAAGTTTTAGTAGATTGTAGACAGCCATCAATCGTAATCATTCAGCAATCATTTTCAGCCCACAGGCCACCCTTTCATACCGTAATGTTGCCTCACCAACTCGCAGAATCCCATTCTTCGATACAAACCTCACCCTCTTTTCCGATTTGAACACGAATGGCACCGGCAACTGCTGTTACATGTACATCCGAGCCATGCGCTGAGAGCATTTTCAGTACTTCTGGTTTGCGGGCCCTCTCGCCACCACTGACGATCGTTTCCCCGGGGCGTGCCCAAGCCAGAACAGACGCTGCATCCATTCTAAGGCTGCCGTGGTGTGGGGCCATCAAAATACCTCCCGGATTCGGGCGCGGCAGATTGATAAGTATGGCGGTGCCGGGAGGTTCAAGGTCACCGGGAAGGATCATGCTTCGGCCACGCCAACACAGGTGCAACACAAGACTATTAGCGTTATCGCTGCCAGGCAAACGCTCGAGAGGTGGATGTAAGACTCGGAATGTTTGCGAAAACCGGTAACCTGCATGCCCCAATTTCTCAGACTTGGTCCATCCAATATTGTGGTGCGCTTCCTTGACATCAATCTGGTAACGCTTGATCGAATCCTGAATAGGGATCAACGCCGATTCCGGCTCGCTAAGCATCCCCGGTGGCGTAATCACACAGTTAACGTGGAATCGTTTCAGGAGGCCAGGTAGCGCATTGAAGTGATCAGAATCAGCATGGGAGAGAATGATTCCATTGAGTCGTGTGATCCCCAGAGACCAGAGTGCACGATCGATACCAGCACTACTATATGATTCATTTCCGAGCCGACCACAGTCGTACATCCACACTTCCTTCGATGGCAGACGCAAGATAACGCAAGTTCCGTGGCCTACATCCAAGAAAGTTGCCTCCAAAGTACCTTTAGGTGCGCTCCGCCCACCAGTGGCCAATCCATAAGCTGCCGCTATCCAGATTCCAACCCAGAGACACCGGCTAATGCGAAGCCACCTGACATGGTATGGCAGGAAAAAACTTGTTGTCAGCAGAACGTAAAAGATGACGACCCAATAACCTGGCGGTGCAGGTAACCATGCGTGGCCGCATGGTATGTCCGATGCTACCGACATCACCCACTGCATCCCTTCCAGCGTTTGGCTGCAAATCCAACTGGGGACGATCGCAAGCGACTCATGGAACACACCCGTTGCGATTACTAATATCCCCGACCCCAAAGCAACCACCAGGCATGGTGCCAATAGCAGATTCACTAGCACACTAATTGGTGAGACAACGTGAAATTCATACCAGACCAATGGCATGCAGATCATGGTGACACAACAACTGAACCACAACAACTGCCGCATTTTTCTGCCTAAGTATTCTGCATGCACCAGCAAGCTACTTCTGCCAGTATCGATCAGTTCATCCAATAGTTTGTCTTGATCATCATGAACAGTATCATCAGGCTCACGGGCGAATTTTCTCGCACACAGGACGAGTGTTGTTACTGCCAGAAACGAGAGTTGAACACCGATGTTCACAACATTTCCAGGGTTGATCAGAATCAAAATCATGGCGGCGACTGACAAAGTATTGATCGGTTGATTCACTCGTCGCAGCCAAACGGCCCCCAAGAAGACTCCGACTAGAACCGCGGCGCGAATGACGGGTGGTCGGGCCCCGGTAAGGGATGTGTAAAATAGACAAAACAAAAGAATGAAGAGGATCTTTGCCCTCATCGGCAACCGTACCAGCGTCGCAAGCAAGTTTGCCAAAACGACCAGGATTGCTAAGTGCATGCCACTGACAGATAGAAGATGAGCTGTGCCAGTAACCAGCAGTAAATCACTTGTGGCATCGTCGATGTAGTCACGTTGGCCTAGCACCATAGCTACTGCAAGCGGACCAGCCGAGGCAGATGTGTGTTGCAATAATTCATCACGCCCGATGGCAGCAAATTGGGCAAGCCATCGTTGAACCACTCTTTGAATACCTGCTGTTTCGGGCAATGTGATGATTTGGCTGGGAGCACTGACTTTGAACCGTGCCTGCAAATCACGATACCGGTATCTAGGCCGTAGGTCCTGTTGTCCCGGATTGCTAGGTGGATGGAACTGACATAATTTTCCGTAGGCCTCGATTACGTCACCCGGCAATAGATCCTGATAACGGCCCTCGACGACGACCAGCACTCTGCCATTCGAACGTTCGAAATCCTGCCCCACTCTTAGTTCGGTGATTTCAACTTCGATTTGAGTTTGCCACGGAGAGCGATGGTGCGCGGCAACATCGAGTCGTGATTGCCGATTACGCAGCGTCGGCGGGCGATCGACAATCCCGTGGATGACGGTGGGCTGCTCGGTCAAACACAAATATTGCATGATCGTGCGACTGTGATACAGATCGCTTTGAGTGCGATGCAAGTACCCGCCAAATGGCACAAACACCAGGATTGCGATTACCCGACGGATGGAGGGGGTCGCTCGAATGAGCAGCATCAGACAGATCGCAATCGCAATCAACCAACCGAATACCGAGAAGGTGCACATCGCGGTCGAAGGACTCGGCGAGAAGCAGGAATCCAACAGGACCCCGGCAATCGTGGCCACAGCGATCAACAACATGGGTAGCTGGTTAACCCAGGACTGAGGTGACCTAGGCAAATAGGTGATTAACCACGAATAGAAATTTTGTGCCCCAATCAACGCGTTCATCTCTCCCCAACTCGGTTATCTTGTGGGGCATGCGGTGGTGATCATCGCATCCAAGATTTCGAGCTTTTTCTGACAAGGATCTTCCAAGTGAATTTACATCTTTTCCGTTGCTTGGTGTCACTTTTCGTTGTTTTCAACCTCACTTCTGATGTTTTACAAGCTCAGGAGAAATCCCAAGATGCTGGCACAAACAAAATGAAGTATCCAGAAACGAAGGTAATGGATGTTGTCGATGATTATCACGGTAGGAAGGTTTCTGATCCGTATCGCTGGTTAGAAGACACTGAAAGTGAACAGACAGCGGAGTGGATAGCGGCAGAAAATAAAATCACGCAAAGTTATTTGCAATCAATTCCCGCTCGAAAAATGATGCAACAAAGGCTCAAAAAGTTGTGGAACTATGAGCGATTCGGGATGCCTAGTCATCGAGGCGACACTTATTTTTACACCCACAATGACGGGCTTCAAAACCAAAGTGTGTACTACAAATCCACTTCTCTGGAAGCTCCGCGTGAGGTTCTGCTGAACCCTAATACGTTGAGCCAGGATGGCACCGTTGCCTTAGCGGGTGCTGTAGCAAGCAAAGACGGGAAATTGCTTGCTTATGGATTAGCCGATGGTGGCAGTGATTGGCGGACTTGGAAGGTTCGCGATGTTGCTTCAGGTAAAGATCTTGAAGATTTGGTTCAGTGGGTAAAGTTCAGTAGCATCGCTTGGATGCCTGACGGGAGTGGTTTCTTCTACGGAAGGTATGCAGAACCACTGGAAGGGCAGGAACTGACAGGCACCAATGAAAACCAGAGGATGTATTTTCACAGGATCGGAGACCCGCAAAGCGAAGATCAGCTCATTTTAGAGCGACCGGACCATCCCAAATGGGGATTTTCACCTGCTGTGACTGATGACGGCAGATATCTGATCATCCAGAATTGGAAAGGTAGCGAACCAAAGTCGCAGATATTCATCAAGGACTTGCAGCAATCGGATTCCAAAGTGGAACCGCTTATCACTGGTTTTGATGCAGAATATGAGTGGGTTGCTGCCGATGGTGACACGTTATTTTTCATGACCGACCATGAAGCGCCGAAACGGCGTTTGATCGCGGTATCAACGAAACAATCCCAGCGGAGCCAGTGGCGTGAAATAATTCCTCAAACCGACGATGTTCTGCAAGGAGCGAATTTGTTTGGGTCAGTATTTTACGCCAGCTGGTTGAAGGATGCCCGTGGCAAGGTCACCCGTCATGATATGGATGGTGGACTGTTGAGTGAACTTGAATTACCCGGTGTTGGTACTGTCAGTGGCTTTGGAGGCAAGCGAGATGCGAAAGAAACCTTTTTCTCCTTTGCCAACTACGTCACTCCTGCGTCGATCTATCGTTTGAGTTTGCCGGATGGGAACATCAGTTTATGGCGACGCCCCGAGCTTGATTTCAATGTAGAAGAGTTTGTGACCGAGCAACTTTTTTGCAAAAGCAAAGATGGTACGACGGTACCAATCATCGTGACTCGAAGGAAAGATTCAAAACTGGATGGATCCAATCGCACCTTGTTGTACGGGTATGGTGGATTCAATATCTCCATCACACCATCGTTTTCGCCAGCAACTGTCGGCTGGGTTGAAAGTGGTGGTGTTTATGCGGTCGCCAATCTACGTGGTGGTGGCGAGTATGGTCGCCAATGGCACGAAGACGGCATGCGGCTCAAGAAGCAGAATGTGTTCAATGACTGCATCGCTGCCGCAGAATATCTTGTCAAGGAAGGCTATACACAACCAAGTCGACTGGCACTGCAAGGACGTAGTAATGGTGGATTGTTGGTAGGGGCTGTCATGACTCAACGCCCCGATTTGTTTGGCGCGTGCCTGCCTGGCGTTGGGGTCATGGATATGCTGCGATATCACAAATTCACTATCGGTTGGGCATGGGCCACTGAGTATGGAAGCAGTGATGAAGAAGATCAAATCGATAACCTGCTTTCCTATTCACCACTTCATAATTTGAAACGTGGCACATGCTATCCCGCAACGCTGGTAACAACAGCCGAACGGGATGATCGAGTGGTTCCGGGACATAGTTTCAAGTTTGCCGCTGCCTTACAGGCAGCGCAAGGCTGTGATCACCCTACCTTGATTAGAATCGAAACCCGAGCGGGTCACGGAGCAGGGACACCTATCAGTAAACGAATTGATGAGTATGCCGATCTGTGGGCTTTTTTGATTGCGAATCTGAACTAGTCCCCGGCCTCGGTGATCTCGCCTCAGCTTGACGGCTAATGAACAGTGCCCATGCTGAGAGTCAAATACCTGTCTTGTTTGGCAAAGCAAAGGTGGGACGACCAATTGATTGTCTTGCTCTATTTTAACTGGGGAAACAGTCAGGCCGCTCCAGTTTGGTTGCCTTTTCCTTTCTTTCGCTTTTAACACCCTGAGTTGGGGCCTTCCGTAACATGTTTCTGCAAGAACCTGCTCAGTCACCGTACGATTTGCGATTCACTTTGTTTGATGTTCCGATTCGCGTGTCGTGGACGTTCTGGATCGCTGCATTCGTTTTTGGATACAGTCTATCGCGTAATCTGGATTTCTTACTGGGGGCCAACAGCATCGGGTTGCTGCAAACTTTGCTGGTCTGGTCAGCTTGTTTGTTTGTGTCAATCGTGATCCATGAGTTGGGGCACTCACTCGCGTTTCGTCGCTATGGAATTGAGTCGTCAATTGTTCTTTATCACTTCGGTGGGATGGCGATTCCAGGAAGATCACGCACAACAGACCACTCGTTTGGTGGGCTGACTCCCAAGCAGAATATCTGGATTTCGCTTGCCGGTCCCTTAGCCCAGCTCGGATCCGGTGTGTTGGTTGTGATTGCTGTGAAATTTGCCGGTTATCAGCTGTTTGTGTTCAATATGATGCCTCGATTTCTCAACTTTGTCCCATCTCTGGTCGAAGGGAACGTAATCGATAGCCCAGGACTCTTCGTGCTTGTCACCTCGTACATCTTCCCGAGCATTCTATGGGCCTTGCTGAACCTGTTACCTGTGATGCCACTGGATGGTGGTCAAGTGATAAAATCGGTTGTGCAGTTGACTGGCGGTAACATCATTCAAGCACTTTGGGTCAGTGTGATTGTTGCGGGTGTGGTTGGTTTTTATGGGTTCACAAACGGCCAAACGTATTTAGGAATACTTTTTTTGATGCTTGGTTGGACAAATTTTCAAGCGATTCAACAAAGCAGCCGAATGGGTTATTGAACTGGGCTGGAAATACTCGTTGTTCACTTTTCTTTCGTTACTTACGTCCGTTTTGCACGTTCGTGTGCGCACCAAAGTGCTCAATTAAATGGAAAGAGAGCTTTCACGTAACAATTTTTTTTTGGCACGCAACCACTTTTTTTAAAAAAACATGTTGCGGAATTTGTAGAAGCGCGTAAAGTTACGCCCAGTTTTAAACGGTTGGAAGGATGAGCCGGAACGATGTTGGACATCAAGGCTCAGAGATTCAACCACACATGACGGTTGGTGAGCCGTGGCCGGTGACTTCTAAAGTGTTGCTTTAAAAGTCTCGAGGACTCGCCAACGTTTCCTTTCTCAGCGGAGGAAGAACGTGGCCAAGAAGAAAGCAAAGAAGAAAGCAGCTACTAAGAAGAAGGCTACTAAGAAGAAGGCTGCAAAGCGTTCGACTAAGAAGAAAGCCGCCAAGAAGAAAGTTGCAAAGAAGAAGGCAACTAAGAAAAAAGCTGCTAAAAAAGCTGCTAAAAAAGCAACTAAGAAAGCAACTAAGAAAAAGGCGACTAAGAAGAAAGCCGCCAAGAAAAAAGCAACCAAGAAGAAAGCTACTAAAAAGCGTTCTACCAAGAAAAAAGCCGCTAAAAAGCGTCGCTAGGTTGCATCACAGTTCAGTTACGACTGAACCGTTACAAATAAAAAAAGCTGTGTCAGGGCTCTGCTCCGATACGGCTTTTTTCATGCGCACAACAAAAATCCTCATTCACGCTTCAATTCAATCCGTTCGCTGATTCCCAATCCCATCCAGATGACACTGATGTTTAAGATCGATCCACAGGTTATTTGGAAAAAATTAATGAGAATTACAGAGAGAAACCAATGCAAATCGCGCAGCAACGCTGAAAATGCATCCGTCTTGAATTATCGAAGGTTGCCATTGCTAGCAATCCATGCTGAAACGGAAGCTTATGGACAGAGAATCACCTCGACGCAGGTGAGTGAAACGCTGCATGCCTGAGCTTAATTGTTCCCCGCATGATCGACTTTTGTCTCACTCGCTTGCTAGCAATGAGATGTTTTTTTAAGGCGAGCATTGGCATTCGCCGCCGGCGTTGATTAGGAAGCCAGCGTTGATTACGAAGGAGGTCCAATGCTTGAAAGAAACATCGTCCTAGGCTGATCAGAGAGTCGGTAAACTCACTTTGGTTGGCTGATTGGCAGCCCGCATGGCTAATTCACGTACCACTGCTTTGCAGATCGCATCGAATGGTGCTCGTGAGGCATCATTGGACTGAATCACATCCGCTAGTTTTCCTTCATCACCAGCGGTTCGCAGAGTGATATCGATCGGCAGTCCACCGAGGAAAGGAACGTTGAGCTCCTCGGCTTTCTGTCGCGCCCCACCTTTGCCAAAAATATCATACGTTTTCCCACAGTCTGGGCATTGAAAGCCACTCATGTTCTCGACCATTCCAAGAATTGGAATTTCAACTTTACGAAACATGCTAACAGCCTTGATTGCATCAAGCAGGGCAACTTCTTGCGGAGTGCAGACGATGACGGCGCCTGCCAGCGGAAGCGCTTGTGATAGGGTCAATGCAACGTCGCCGGTACCTGGTGGCATATCAATGATCAGGTAGTCCAAATCACCCCAATCGGTATCACCGAGAAATTGGTTGATTGATCCATGCAGCATTGGACCCCTCCAGATGACTGCCTGATCTGGTTCGACAAGGAATCCCATCGACATGACCGGAAGATCACCATCGAGTTTGATAGGATCAATTCGTTTTTGCGCAGTGATAGCAGGGCGACCGGTTAATCCCAGCAATTGAGGGATGCTTGGGCCATAAACATCAGCATCCATCAGTCCTACTTTGGCACCGTATCGCCTTAGAGTCAGTGCCAAGGACGCTGCGACGGTACTCTTTCCGACACCTCCTTTGCCACTACCCACAGCGATGACGCTTTTCGCTTTTAACGCGATTTGTCCGATCCGAGCAGGTGGCCGCGGATGGTTGACGTAGGTGATCGTGACTTTGCTTCCCGGTGCTGCTGCCACGATTTTCGATTCTAAAGCGTCAGATAGTTCATCAGCCATGGGTGCGCTGTGGCTTGTCAATCCTATCGTGAGTGCCGCGTTATTTTGATCAACAACGATATCCTTGATTTGACCCATGGAATCCAACCCACGTCCTGTTTCCGGGTCGGGATGATCGGAAATAGCGTTCCGGACGGTTTCGGGGGACAAGTGGCTCATGTTCAGTCTCGTGACGCTGTTGGAGGACTTCGATTTGTGGGATTCCGGCAGGGGCAACCTTGCAGGCGGTCGTATTTCACAGAAAAAAGCCAATCAGAAGGTCAAGAACAGACTGAGAGACGATTTGGTTTTGAGAACACGGTAGTGGCAAACTTGCCATAGCACTCGACGCTTCATTGCGAATTCTCAGGGCACCTGCCCAGAAGATTCCACACCCTTAGTCTATTGACTGGGTCCACCTTGCGAAGTGGAGGTGAATCATGTGGGTCAAACGTGGTAATTCTTCGGGATGCTGGATCATTGCTGCGACTGGAAATGGGGTCAGGCACCATTGTTCGCGCAGCGTCAGCTGATGACAGGCGATGATTTGCAGTGTCTGCGGGTCGCTGGCAGTGGATCGAGCGAGTGAATCGCAATGGGCAGCGAGCGAATCTCGGCGGACTTCCCGCAGAACAATGGAGGGTTCTGACAGGTTGAGGGTCGCGAGTATTTCGTCTTGCCTTGCTGATGCGACTTTCGGGATGAGGTCTGTTGGAAACATTTCCGGGCCAAATCTGCGTACAGCCGCGAGCCATCGGCTACCGGTTTCACAGATAATCCATGTTCGAATGACGCCTGGATCAATTAAAGACCAATTCATTCAACGGGACTCTTTGGGTGACGGAGAGTCGGAGGAATGATCATCCAAGCGTCGGATCAAGCGTGCTCTGCTGATACCGAGTCGTCGTGCAGCTTCAGCACGGTTGCCGTCAGCAGCTTGGAGAGTTTCATTGATCAGTCTCAGTTCATATCGTTGAATCGCATCATCGAGCGATAGTTTTGAATGTTTGGCACGGTTTGGAATGGAACCGGGCTGGTAGGAACGAATCGCCAAGGGCAAGTGCTCACAGGCAATCACACTTCCCGTAGCAGTTCGGGCCGCATGTCCAATGGCATCTTCCAGTTCTTTAAAGTTGTGAGGCCACGGGTAAATTACGAGCGCATCGAGAGCGGCTCGACTGATCCTCTCGGCGGGACCTTCGCCGGCAGCGTATCGCGCATCAAGCATTGCTGTGGCAATCAGTGGTATATCTTCTACTCGTAGCCTCAGTGGTGGGTTAACCATGGTCAGCGAGCTGATCACATCTATCATTTGTGAGCACAGTCCACGGGCCCGCTCGTCTTCGAATGACAGGTTTTCACTGATCACGTCATCCGTGGGAGCGTTCAGTTCCATCAGTTCCGATCCACAACTTGCGAGCAGCCTCAGACGGCCTGAGAATGTGTCTAGCAGATCTGCTAACCGCTGTTGCGCTTCGAATGGCATTTCGTCTAATCCACGCACCAGAGCGGTGACATGAGCATCCTTGTTCTCTGAGAGTTGATGACGCGCGGGCATCAAGGTTGCATCGAGCAGGTCCGAGTCCATCAGTGGTCCATCAACGTTGATGAGATTTTCACTTGGTGCTGAAAGCTCGTGGATACGCAGCAAGATGGATTCACCACCGGAACCTGGTGGTCCGAACAAGCCAACATCGGTTCGTGTCGATGCCGCCACCTGAATACGACGCCTTAGGCGTACAGCTTGCTTTGAGGTACCGGCTGTGATGTTGATTGTGGTTGCAGCATGGCGTTTTCGCCACGAATCGAGCTGTTGTCTTATCGCAACAGCATCTTTCAGTTCGGGCTCGGGTAGACGATCATCGAAATCACCCGCAATCGCCAAAATGAGGGCCGGACTCTCATTTCCTACCCTGATGAATCGTACCTCCCGAGCCTCCGGGCGGTGACGCTCCAAAGCCGGCGGCGAGATTCTCAGGGATGCTGTACCCCGACGCTGCAGTTCAGCTGGAGCCGCTAAGGCGGCTGCAATGAGATCCAACTTCTCGTTTGAAATTGGCGCACCAGCGATCGAACTGCGGTCCAACAGTAGGCCACTGTCGAATCCGAGCCATTGGCTGCAGTTTGGAGATAGATAAATCAACTTGCCAGCTGGACTGATTGCCCAGACGGACGCCTTCGATTTATCCAGCAGCCGTGCGAACGGCCGAATCCCGTTTCCAGAAACCATCAATCCCGCCAGCCAACTCGTTTGATGTGATGAAAGGCAAACACCCGACTGGTAATTTCACCAGTGGTAGCAGCTTGAACTCATCAGCCGAGTGTGATGACGCGCTATCATGTCTAAAAGACATCTAAGATGAAATGGTGACCCGAATGGAATCGGCGGTGGCTCGGATAATAGTTGTGCCACTTCTTGTTGTAGACGGGAATCCGCATTTCTGGCGGATACCTGTGGTACAGGCTATCACTGCTGCGAAAGTACTCCTGTCCCCAGAAATTCTGGGGATAGTAGACGTACGGATAGTGATAAAACCGATTCCAGTCGCGGAAATCGGACTGTCCACCCCAAGCGCGGCCATAGGCCCGCTGGTCAGCCGAAGCATTATCGGACAGAGCGACGTAACTGCATGACAGTACGGCGGCGATCAAAAGATGACGAAGCATCACTGCGTCCCCCCTCGAGACGTACGAATTCGCCACACTGGGGCGAATATCGCGGGAATATTTTGGCTAATTCCGGGCAATTGGCTGCTACAAAGAGTTATCAGCTGTCAGGTCCGGCTGTCTTGTCGTGATGATCGAACGTTGCAATGGTGCTAATCTCAGCCTTGTTTTGGGCGTAAATCGCATGCAAACTCGGTAACACAACCCGACGTACCGTCAGTATCGGCACGTTGGGTAGCATCGGTTGAGTCGTTCAGGGGAGGATTATGCGGGGAAAACTCTGCGGAAGCGGTGCCCCCGTCCATAGAACGACTTCTCATGAACCATCTTCGCCACCTATGATTATGTGATAGCTCCCCTGCAATCTGCAGAGGTAGCGGAGTTGATCATTGATTCATAATCGAATGAGACTTGATGCTAAAAGGCAGCGAAAGCCTGCATCCATTCCCTTGCACCTTGGTAAATCGCATGTTCGTATCGCAATTTTCGATCCGACCTCTCATTGTTGTCTTGCTGCTGGCTGTCGGCAGTTTTTCGGGTTCGATCGCGGAAGCATGTCCGTTCTGCAACGCTGTGTCACAGACACTGCGGCAGGAAATGGGTTCCATGGATGCCGTTGTCATCGCCACATCGCTTCAAGACGACACGACCCGAAATAAAGAAACGGGTGAGGTGTTGATGAAAGTTGAGGTCGTGTTGAAGGGGGCTGACCTGATTAAAGTTGGTCAGGAAGTCAAAGCCATTTATTACGGCGAAGTGAGCATCGGGCGTCGATTCATGCTCTCGGGTGTTGATCCCCCGGACCTGCAATGGTCCTGTTTGCCTGTCAGTAAAAGAGCAGAAAAGTACATCGGAAACATTACGAAATTGCCAGATGATTCGCTCGAGCGATTGCGCTTTTATCATAAGTTTCTGCAAGATGAAGAATCGATGTTGGCACGTGATGCCTACGATGAGTTTGCAGTTGCTCCCTATGACGCTGTTAAAAAACTTGGTCCCGAAATGGATCGCAAGCAGTTGCTTGAATGGATTGGCGATCCGGAAATGGCCACCGACCGTAAGCGGTTGTACTTGACCATGCTCGGTGTTTGTGGCGACGAGACAAATTTACCGTTCCTTGAGAAAATGCTCCGGAGCACTCAGAAGAGTACTCGTGGCGGACTCGATGCTTTGATTGCCTGTTATCTCACGTTGGCTGGCGAAAAGGGTTTGCCTTTGGTCGATGAATTGTTTCTGGCTAACAAGAAGGCACCCTATGCAGATACCTATGCAGCAATCATGGCGGTACGGTTCCATGGAACCGAGGGCGATGTGCTTCCGCGCAGTGCTTTAGTGGAATCGTTGCATCACGTGCTAGATCGCAAAGATCTGGCTGACTTGGTGATCCCCGATCTAGCGCGATGGAGTGATTGGAGCCAGATCGATCGATTGGTGGATTTGTTCGTCAAAGCAGACCCCGACAATAATTGGGTGCGTGTACCGGTGGTGAACTATCTTCGCGCTTGCCCACTGCCTGCAGCCAAGGAGGCATTGAAGAAGCTGGAAGCCATTGACCCGGAGAGTGTCCGCCGTGCCAATACGTTCTTCTCAATTCCGGTCCCCAGCCGCGAAGCTGGTAAATCAGATTCCAGTTCATCGGTGGATCAAGGTCCTGCGGGCAAGTTTTCTGGACGTGACGCGCATTCTGATCGTGAAGAGACTGAACTCGGATTAGATAAAAGGTCCGTTTTTGCAAAACCAGGGCAGGCCACTGCAGCACTGTCACCTGCAGCACTGTCAACAGCAGCGCTGGGCTCTACTGCACTCACTCCGAACCCCGTTTTGAAAAACGGAATGAACTCTTGGCGGTTGGGATACGTACTGAGTCTCGCCGTGGCGACCATCATGATCGTGCAGTTCTTACTGCTTTCCGGGGGGGCACAGCCCGCCAAAGGATAGACCTGGGGTCCTGAAGGAGTCGCCAACATGTCGAAGATCATCTTGGTGAAATGGAAAAATGTCAGCTGAAATCGAGATAAGCTCCACTTCTAACGAGCAGGAATTTCCTTACCGTGCTTTAAGCACGACAGCGATAGCATCGGTCATCTTTGCCGTCGTTTCTTTGTTGGGATTCTTTGTTTGGGCTTTTTTGGGCTTGGCGTTTGTGGGCATGTTCTTGGGTTTCGCGGGATACTCGAAGATTAAACGGTTCCCTCAGGAATTTGCGGGTCACTCTCTTGCATTCACGGGGATCGTCTTGAATCTGCTTGTCATCCTGGGTGGCATCAGTCTGCACAGCTACGTTTACCTGACCGAGGTACCAGAGGGCTACACACGCGTTCATTTCTGGGAATTGCAGCAGGCTTCCAACTCACCCGTCGACCAACCGAGCTCAAAAGCAATTGAGATCAACGGTAATGACATTTTTTTGAAGGGCTACATTCATCCTTCCTCAGGCAGCGGATTGCTGAAACGATTTATCCTTGTTCCTGATTTGGGGACTTGTTGCTTCGGAGGACAGCCGAAGAGTAGCGATATGATCGAAGTCAGGTTGTTGAATGGTCAAACGACGAAAGCCGGTTTGACGAAGAAGAAACTGGCCGGCACCTTCACGCTTAACCGTGGCCCGCAGAAAGTGACTGATTTTGACAACACCGTGTTCTATCAGATGAAAGTCGATCAAATCCGCTGAGTCGGACGGCGTTCATTTTGATGTGTGCGCTGTCTCCTGCCTGTGCGTATACTGGGGGAGTAAAGCGAGGGCGTGGCTTTCGTTGCAGCAACAGGTCCCTTTCGAGCCAGCACATGAGACTTTTGCGTTTCGCCTTGATCGTGTACTCCGTTCTTCTGGTTGTGGTTTCACAAGCGGCAAGTCTGCCATTGACAGATCCCCAGCAAGATCCAAAGACGACCAGCCCGAAAACCAGTGATGCAGGCGAGGTTGCTGCCAAGCCGCAGACTGATGGTGTTGCCCAAGCTACCAGCGAAAACCCTGTCTCGAAAACCAAGGTTGAAGTGCGCAAGAGTAGTGACTCAGCGCGAGCCAAAGGTGATATCAATTTTGATGATTTGAGCTTCAAGATTGAAAAAGACGCCAAGTTCAAACCAGCGTTGTTGACGGACGACATCAAGAAGCTCGATGGCGTGAAGGTCAAATTGCGGGGTTACATCCTGCCCAGTACCTTGTTCAAGGAAACCAACATCGACCAGTTCGTGCTGGTAAGGGATAATCAGGAATGCTGTTTTGGCCCCGGTGCAGCTCTCTTCGATTGTGTGATCGTTGAAATGGTACCGGGTAAGACAACGGACTTTGTGACACGACCAGTCACCGTCGAAGGCAAATTCAAGATCGATACTGAAAAGTACAAGTATCCCAATGGAGTTGGTCCACGCGGCGCAAGCCACTTCGCAATCTTCAAGATTGATGGTGTGAAGGTGAAGTAGATCGCGGTTTCAAGTTTTTTCAATCGGGTGCCGTCATGCACCCGGTGACCAACCGGGTCTCGGCTGAAGATGAATTTCCGGATCTTCATCACCCTGTAGAGTCTGGATCTGACGTGACACGTCATCGACTTGTTCTGCCGTGGTCAAAGGCATCAACTTGACGCGAAATGATGCCGTCGCTCCACCATCAAGTTCAACGGTACGACCCTGTTTCTCTTCGAATGAACGAATATTGGGGTAGTTGGTGGCCGGTTCCAACCCGGTGACATAACCATCGCTTTCAGCGGCTGTATTTTTCCACACAATGAATCTTGGCAAGCCATTTACATTGAAGGTAACCCCTAGGCCTTTTTCGCCGTCCGCGGATTTGAGCATTGCTGTAGTCGCACTCGATTCATCTGCCCGAAGCCGTGCAAAGTAGACCCGCTCTGCGTAACCTTCTTCAGGCGCACCAAATTCGTTCCATGTTTCCATTTCACTGGCTGCGAGCGAGTCTTTGGGTGCAAGCGATTCAATCGGTGCTTCGATCTTTGCACCCTCGCCAAGAATGGGTGCTCCAACATTGATGTGATATAGCAATTGAATGGACGTTGGTTTTGAGAGTTCATTGGTGACATCGTCCAGAATTGCAACTTCGGCGTTGCCTGCCTCAAAACGAATTCGGCTGCGTAGTCGGAGTCGTTTGAAGAATAGACGTGATTCCAGAACTTCGCCGATCACTTCGAGTCTTCCCGACGCCTCGTCGTACTCGATTGCCAGGGAATCTGCGGGCAGATTGCCGATTCGCCCATGGAGCGGGTGAATCAGGTTTCCTTCAGCATCATGTTCAGGGGCACCGTTACTTTCCAGCCCACATCGGACGAGCAGCTCGTCAAAACCTTCCAGCCAGCCAATTCCACTGGAATCGAATACGGGAACCTGAGAGGGGTGCACAGGGCCAAAAATCGGAGATTGCCAACCAAAACGTACTCCGCTGGCCTCCATTCTCCAGATTGACATGCCTCGGGTTGGTAGAATCATGACGCGAATCGCGCCGGTATCGACCTCAATCACCTCCACTTGATCAGCTGCTCCCCCGGAAAATCGTCCATGACGCGTGCTGATTTCCCCTTTGCGGGTGTCAATTTGCATTGAAAGCGGAGAATTTTGATCCCAGACAATGCTGGGAACTCGGGATCCGAGTGAACGGTGAGTCGCGGATTTGGTCGCCATAAGGTGATTGTGGGACTGGTGGTAACGCTCAATTCGGTCTTCGGGATAATCCCGAAGGTTATTTTTGCGGAATAGAAAGACACTTTCCTCGCGTTCTTGTACCCGAGGCTGTCAGTCAATAAAACATCTAAGTCGCAAGCTGGCTACCGAGTAGCCTTGCCGATTGCCGGCTTTTCGAAAAACATCCCCAAATTACTGAGTGAAGTGACCTGCCAAATGAGGAACGGCAAATGAGGAACGGCAAAT